>CP060501.1:1292355-1617210 GCA_024760545.1 Nitrospira sp. | reverse complement strand
CAATTCTAACGGAGGAGGACTTATGTCGAAGAAAGTGCTCTTGTTGTCTATCGCCGTATTGTTCGGCGCCCAGGCGGGTCTGGCAATGGCGGCAAATCCAGACACCGGTCCAGGCTGCGGGCTGGGGAAACTGGCGTGGGGCGAATATAAGGGCCAGAAGGAAATTGCCCCTCAGGTGCTGCAGGCAACCACGAATGGTACCTTTGGCAGCCAGACCTTCGGCATCAGTTTTGGCACCTCCGGATGCACCAACGATGGCAAGATCATGAGCGAGCACAAGACGACGATGTTCGCGTCGCTGAACTTCGATGCCCTCACGGCGGAGATGGCTCAGGGGCAGGGTGAACACCTGGCCTCACTCGCGACTCTGATGGGTGTGCCGGCCGAGCGCCACGCACAGTTCTTTGCCATGACCCAGGAGCGCTATACGTCCCTGGTACAAGCTGGAGAAGCTTCTCCGGTAGCATTGGTGAAGTCCCTCAATGATGCCATTGCGGGCCATCCAGTCCTCGCACAAGCATCGGTACGCTAACTAAGTTATTGCAAGGGCTCTGGCAGAGATGCCAGAGCCCTTGTTGTCTCTTTCTTACACCGTGTTGGTTTCCCTCCTTGCGCTTCTAGCATGTTTGTTCGCTCCGTTTCCTTCCAGTGCGCAACAATCGGATCATGAGCAGTATCTCGCTCAACTGATCGACCAAGCTGAGCAAGAAAAACTTGCGGATCGGCGTGAATGGCATCTGTTGTTGCACTATCGCAAGGGAATCTTTGGAGGATATGAGAGCGAACAGGATGATCCAGGATTTTTCTTATCCTCTCAAGGGAAGACTGATCCTTCTGCCGAACTCGCGGCCACGCTTACGCGATTCTTTTCCACCGAACTGGTCGGTCGCTCTCGACAGCCGGCTCAATGTGCCTTCATCGCCCGCTACCACTGGCTCAAGGAGCTACTGAAGTTTGATCCAACCCGTCTTCCGCCTCTCGCTTGCGAGCGGTTTGATCGATGGTACGAAGATTTCGAGGTTCAATCTATTTCCCTGATTTTTCCTTCGGCCTTCCTTAATAATCCAGCGTCGATGTTCGGCCATACGTTGTTTCGTGTCGACCAGAAGGGGCAGACCGAGCAGACCCGCATCCTTGCTTACACTATCAACTATGCAGCCGACGTACCTCCCGGCGCCGGCCTTGCCTATCCTATTCGGGGTATCTTCGGAAGCTATAAGGGATACTTTTCGACGATTCCCTATTACCTCAAGGTACAGCAGTATCGGGACATCGAAAACCGGGATATTTGGGAATATCGTCTAAATCTCACGGAAGACCAGCTGCGGCGATTCTTGATGCATGCGTGGGAACTCGGGAATGCGTACTTCGACTATTTTTTCTTCAAGGAGAATTGTTCTTACCATCTCCTTGCGCTGTTGGATTATGCCGACCCCGATTTGCATTTGACCGACGAGTTCATGTTTTGGACTGTTCCAGCTGACACCGTCAGATTGATTGTGTCAAAGCCAGGCTTGGTATCGAATATCACCTATCGCCCTTCCCGTAGTACCGTCATCAAGCGAAAGCGAGAGTCCTTACCTCCTGTGGAGCGAGATCTGGCTCACCGGATTACACAGGATCTTGGGGAGCTTAACTCGCCGACGTTCACCCGATTGGTTCCTGCGAAGCAGGCATTCGTGCTGGACTTGGCATCAGATTATTTGCGTTATCGGATTGAGACGACGGACTCTCAAAAACCAGAGTGGAAGGAGCGAAACCGAGCGGTTCTGACAGCCCGCAGTCAGCTCCGCATCCCGTCTGAAGAGTTTACCGTGCGTCCCTTCGCGAGACAGCCCGAACTCGGCCACAAGATGTTACAGGCTGCCATCGGGGGAGGCTGGCGGAATAACGATACCTTTGAAGAAGCGACGTTTCGAGGAGGCTACCACACTTTGCTGGATCCTGAGGTCGGCTATACTCCCGATGCGCAAATTGAAATGGCTTCCATCACGGTACGACACTACAACCGCGCGGATCAGACGCGGGTAGAACGGGCCACGTTGCTGAACCTCCTCTCGCTTTCCCCGATGGACTCCGTCTTTCACGCACCCTCATGGAAACTGAACATCGGTATGAACACGATCCGCCACAACGATTGTCAACTGTGCAGCAACGGCTTCTTCAACGGCGGCATCGGAGGAGCAAAGGAATTTCGCTTGCTGAAACGGGAAGTGCTATTCGCCTTTGCGGAAGTAGAGGCGAACGTCAGCAAGGCCTATGATGAGATGCATCGAGTTGGAGGTGGGGCAACGGTTGGGATGTTGGCTGATGTCACGGAGCGTTGGAAACTGATGGCGACGGGGTCGTATTTGAAGTATCCGTTGGGAGATAAATCCGACGATTTTCGGTGGTATGTGGGATCGCGCTTCACGTTGGCTCGAAATTGGTCGATGAGGCTGGAGTACAACCACCGCGATCGCGACAATGATGTCCTATTCAGCGTCCAAAGATTTTTCTGATTCAATGAATTGAGCACATGTGGGTGGTGAGGAGAGAGAGCTCTTCCTTCTCAAAGGCGGTTCCGCTATTCTCTTTCGGTGAGCATCCTCGATCAATTCTTCGTCTATCATCCGGAACCTTGGCAAGATCGCGATTGGGCACGGCAGAGCGGGTTACCGCTTGAGGAGGTGTGGTTTCAATCATCCGACGGTGTCCAACTTTTCGGCTGGTATGTCGAGGCAGCAGCTGATCGTCCTGTTATGCTCTGGTGTCACGGCAATGCGGGGAATATCATCAACCGCCTTGATAATCTCAGGCTCCTGTACCAGATGGGGTTGTCCGTGTTCTTGTTCGACTACAGGGGCTATGGGAAGAGCCAGAATATCCGTCCCAGTGAGAAAGGGCTCTACGAAGATGCGAGCGGAGCGTACGATCATCTCACGCGAACCAGAAAGATTCGCCCTGAACGAGTCGTCCTGTTTGGGCGATCGCTTGGGGCTTCCGTGGCAGGTGACCTTGCGGCCCAACGACCCGCCTCAGCGTTGATTCTCGAGTCGTCGTTTCCCTCTATTGAGGCAGTGGCTAAATTCCATTACAGCGGTTTGCCGATGCATTGGTTCCTTGGGGCTGAATTTCGGTTGATCGATCGGCTGCCGTATCTCTCACTGCCGAAGCTGATCATTCACGGGGATAAGGATGACATCATCCCTGTTGAATTGGGACGCCAAGTGTTCGACGCTGCTAAGCCACCCAAAGAATGGTATGTGATCCAAGGGGCCGACCACAACGACACATATGCAGTGGGTGGCAAAACCTACTTCCGCCGGCTCGGAGAATTCGTCAAAAAATCCCTATCAGCTTAGCTCAGAAGGCGAGTAAGAGCGACGCTTCCGTCATCAACCTTTCTCGTGCGGAAAGAATGGCGCTCGCGTGAGTTCAACTTTTTAGGAGTCTCGATCTACATAATTTGTGGAGCGTAGTCCTGAGTGATACGGCTTCTCCTTCTCCCAATGCTTGCTCATATTCCTGCTGCAAGGCCACAAGTCCCTTACGTAGAAGAGGACGCAGGTTATGCCCCAGCGTTGAACGGTCCATCACAAGATAATTTGACAGTTCATTCATAGTCGGAGGTACAGGACGATCTCGGGCAATTTCAGCGAGTAAAGAAAACTGACTCGTTCTGAGCCCGCTCGCCTTCAGCCGAGCGTCATAGATGAGCGAGACACGACGTG
This sequence comes from Nitrospira sp., assembly GCA_024760545.1. Classification (NCBI taxonomy): domain Bacteria; kingdom Pseudomonadati; phylum Nitrospirota; class Nitrospiria; order Nitrospirales; family Nitrospiraceae; genus Nitrospira; species Nitrospira sp. Next base: position 1,613,497 of record CP060501.1, on the reverse strand, counting down.
AGGCCTTTCGCAATTCAGCGCAGTAGCAGGGAGATTGAAACGACAGATGATCAGTCATTGTTCATACGCGTCAATCGATGGTCTATTCTAAGCCGGCCCAAACATGCCACACCATTATATGACTGAATCACCTCCTACATAAAGAGTTTGACACGGCAAATACACGGTGATATATAGGGGCATATGCCCATATATAGGAGAGGCTTCGCAATTGATAAGCGAGCAATGGCTAGAGTTCTTGTCAGGAAAGAAACGCTCTCGGTTGAGGAGACATCATCAATAAGTGAGCGACCTAGAAGAGTCGTTTAGTTGAAGAGGGACAGGTGAGCTTTTACGAGGCCACCGTTGATATATCATGTGCTCAACAGATGAGGAGGGAAGAACGATGCCATTGTGGAAAGTCTATCATCCGGCGGGAGCGTATACGGCTGAAGACAAGAGGGAAATGGCTAAGCGCATCACGGAGGTGTACGCAAGCATTCCCTTACCGAAGTTCTATGTCGTCCATATCTTCGAGGAAGTACCCAAGGGTTCGTGCTTTGTGGGCGGCGAACCGAATGACCGATTTGTGCGATTCAAGGTCGATCAAATCGCCAGGACGCTGCCCGGTCCGATTCTGAGAGAATGGTGGGTCAAGACACTGGATAAAGTGATTGCTCCCTTTGTGAAGGACAGAGGATATGACTGGGAGATATCCATAGATGAGACACCCTTTGACCTGTGGTCGCTTCAAGGGGAGCTGCCTGCCCCCTTCGAATCTGTGGCGGAGAAGCGATGGGTCAAGGAAAACAGAGCTAGCCCATATACGCTAGACGAGAAGCTTCCGGTCAACTTGGTCCTCGCGCCAGGAATTGCGGACCGGTAGACTCCAGCTATGGTTTCAGGGGAGATGGATGGCCAACGTGGCACCGCCATCTCCCTTGGACCACGTCGCTAGCTGCGAGTATTTGTTACCCTTTCGCTTCCGGTGGCGGCCAGTTCATTTCAGTGTGGCGGCCACAGTAGTAGCACAAGAGACGGTATCGGGCTTTTCGGCGAGGATTGGGTAAGGAAATGAAAGTGATGGGTGTATCGTCGTAGGGGCACGCCGGTTGTTCGTGAAGGAGATGCGTTTCCGCCATCAAGGTGATGGAGGCCACGTCCCACGACGGCTGGTGTTCTTCCTTGCCGGTGATTTTCTCGATCGTGTGACAACGCTCGCATGCCGCTTCGTATGTCTTGATGCGGGCGCTGTGCGGAGTATGATCGGTGATCGCCATCGCTCCCCCGCAGCCGGGTTTGGTACACGTGAGATGCTCATGTTGGAGTGCCTGAACGAATCGACGATGCTTCTCCCGTTCCTGATCCGATAGCATCCAGCCCTCCCTTCTAGATTCCCCACGCCCCGCTGATTTGAATATTCGCACCATTCACATACCGTGCGTCCTCGCTGAGCAGGTAACGGACAGCTGCAACGGTGTCCTCAACTGTACCGATGTAGCCGGCCGGAATGCGTTTCGTCATGGCTGCAAGTTCCTGCGGCGGTGCGCTGCCCGAGTCGATGAAGCCGGGCGAGATGGCATTGACAGTAATGCCATATGGCGCCAATAGTTTGGCCAACGTGCGCGTGAGGATGAGCACTCCGGCTTTGGCGATATAGTGGGCGGTGACGTCGGCCTGCGCTTCCATCTGGTCCGCATTGGCCATACTGAAACTGATGATCCGACCGGTTTTGCGGGCTTTCATGCCTGGCGCGACAGCTTGCGCAAGATAGAAAATAGGGTGCAGATTGCCGTCGAACATCTCGTTCCACCCCTCGATCGTCTCGTCGAATATGTTCACTCGGTGATAAGGACCGGCTCCGTTGACCAGGACGTCGATCCGCCCCCAGTCTTTTTCTACCTGTGCTACCAGATTCTTGGCGGCTATGGGGTCTGAGACATCGCAGCGAATCGCCAGCGCCTGCCCTCCTTGCCGCGTGATATCCTGTGCCGTTGTCTGTGCCGCTGCTTCGCTGTTCCGATAGCAGAAGGCAATCTTCCAATGCCGGGCGGCGAGGTCGAGCGCGATCCCGCGTGCGATGCCTTTAGCCCCTCCGGTAATGAGTGCTACACGTTCATCCATAAGAACACCTTTGGCCGATGAAGACCTCGCGCATTATGCTCTTAAACTCAGTCGTTTGGCGAGTAGTTGCAGTACGCCGGTGGTACGACTTGAAAAGGCCCGATCATTCTTGGGCTTCTTGCCGTCAACGATGCTTGTCTCGATGAGGGCCTGAAGATCGTCAACGGTATCGATCTCACGCCAAGGCTCGATCAAGGCGGTCGTGAGTCCGAGCGTGGCCGCTTTCTCTTGGGTGAGTCTGAGCACGTGCTCAGACGACCAGGGAATATCAGCGAAGAGCTCGGGGCATGTCCGTTTCAGGCCGATGAGATAATAACCTCCGTCAAACGCGGGACCGAGCACGACATCGTGATTTCCCAGCTGGGTAAGTGCTTGTTTGAAACGGTCGAGCGGAAGCGTCGGCGCGTCCGTCCCGATCACGATCACCCGCCGGTATCCTCCGGCGAACAGTGTTGCAACAGCTTGGTTCATGCGTGTACCGAGGTCGTGGCCGACTTGGTCGATCAACTTCACACCGTGCCGCTCCTCCAGAATTTTGAAAAACACGTGGGTGGAAGATGGCGCGCAGGCTAGGTAGCGTTCGATCGGCGGCTTCCCGACCGCGGCCTTTGTACGTTCGAGCGTGTCGAGTACGAAACTGCCGTGCAGGGTAGCCGCTTCGTCGGCAGTGAGTGGCGGACAGAGGCGCGTCATCACCTGGCCGGGAATCGGTGCCTTGGCGAATATCACCAATGCAGTACGGAGCGTCGGATGCTCGTCTCGCTGAGCAGACGATGCGGGCTGAGTGCTGACACGAGGGTTCGGCATTCTTTTCTACTCACTGATCATTTCGTGGATGTCCGAGGCCGATAGGCATGCCGGCGTCCGGGCGAGTGTGCTCTCTTCGTTCAGAGTTTGAATGATGACGGATAACGTCATCGAGGAGATCACGTTGTAGGTTTCTTGGGCTCGACGAACATGAAGTACATGACGATGATGATGGTTGCCCAGAAGATGACCTGCTTGTGCCAAAACAGGACTTCCCCATATTGAAAAAGGCCCAAGGCTAACGCGATCGCAAGGCCCATGACCCCATAACGGATAGTCGGAGTTTCGATGGCCGCATTGGCCCATATCGTCAAGCCGCAGAAATAAATGAGAAACGGGACGACATTGATTTCGAAGCCGCCGCTGATGGACAGAAACACATTGAGAAAGCCGATAAACATCAACGCCGTGCCGACCATCAAGCCGATGACATGCACTTGGTGATCGCTCCCACCATCTTGCTCGCCCGGTTCGGTCGGAGGCGACGGCTTCAGCGACTCATCTTGATGAGGTGGCAGGTCGGATGGAGTCATGATCAGACTTTGAAATGCTTACTGAGCGTCAACGTTTGTTGTTGATAGGATGATCCCAGTAATGATCCGTAGAGTTGTGTTGGCAGTCCCATCATCTTGTCATAGACGACCTTGAAAAAAGTCTGTCCGTCATGGATCAAGAATGGCACGTCGTGGGGGCGAACCTCCAGCACGACTTGTGTGCCTTTGATCTCTCCTTTCGACCCATAGCCGAAGCCTGGGTCGAAGAAACCGGCATAGTGGGTCCGCAGCTCTCCACAGGCCGCTTCATAGGCAACCATTTCAGCCGCATAGCCAGCCGGCACGCAGATGCGTTCCTTCGAAGCAAGGATATAGAACTCTTCCGGCTCCAATAGCAAACTGTCATGGCGATGACGATGGAGCGGTTCCCAAAAATCGGCCGCCGCATAGTGGCCGACTTTGGCAAGGTCGATAACGTGGCTGTTCTTTTTCGCGCGGTACCCAATCACACGGGAGTCGGCTTGATCCGTGCCTTTCAGATCGATGCGGAGGAACAACCCTCGTTCAGCGCGAAAGTCTCGGCTGCTGATGATCTTACCGGAGGTCACATTGTGATACAGCAACGGCGTGCTCCGATGAAGCGTCTGAAGAGTTCGGTCCGAAACGGTAGACTCGCCACAGACAAATCGAATTTGGTTCAGCGACTGCCCAGTGCGCACCTTGATGGCAAACGAGCGTGGAACCACTTCCAGGAAGAGCCGGCCCCGGTAGCCGGCCCGGATTTCATCAAATCCGGCCGTGAGATCGGTGACCACACGAGTGAACACATCCAGACGACCCGTCGTGCTTTTTGGATTTGCCCGTGCACGAATTGTCTTCGGCAGAGCCAACTGTTCCAGCAACGGAACGAGATAGACATGGCCCTTTTCCAGAATGGCACCGTCGGTCAGGTCCATCTCATACATCACGAGGTCCGATTGATAGAAATCCAGCACATTCAATCTGGAAGAAATGGCCGAGAGTTCCGGCAAGAAGCTGCTGATAAGCCGATAGGCTTTACGGCCCAGACGGAGATCAAGGCTGGCCGGTTGGATCTGCCTGTCTTCAACTGCGGGAGAGGCACTGATGGCTTTGTTCGCGATCAGCCGTTTGATGTCTTGATAGGGAAGAATACCGGCCCGGCGTGAATGAGTTGTCACAGGTCGTCCGAATCTCCGCCGCAGCTGTTGCCCCAGGCGGCATAGCCATCGCGATCAGGGTAACTATCACCGCAGGCCACATAGGCCTCTTCGGAATCATCACGCGATGATCGTGCACCAAGCATCGGAAGTTCACGCCCGTGCTCAGTCTTGGGCTGCGGATAGTGGAACGATTTGTTCTCGTAATTACGGAGAAGCGCGCCATCTTTATCAAGATGTACCAAGTAATTGTTCGGCAATAAGGGGATCTTCCCTCCGCCGCCGGGTGCATCGATCACAAAATGAGGCACGGCCATTCCACTCGTGTGGCCTTGCAGGGCTTTAATGATATTCAGCCCGGTTTCGACCGTGGTCCGGAAATGATTGGTGCCCTTCGTCAGGTCCGCTTGATACAGGTAATAGGGCTTCACCCGTGCGAGGAGCAGCTGATGGACGAGGCGTTTCATGATTTCCGGATCGTCGTTCACCCCTTTGAGGAGAACCGTTTGGGCACCCAACGGGACGCCGGCATCAGCGAGCCTGCCACAGGCCGCTTTGACTTCAGGGGTGAGTTCGTCGGGATGGTTGAAGTGTAGGTTCATATAGATCGGATGGTACTGTTTTACCAACTCACAGAGCTTCGGCGTGATCCGTTGTGGCAACGTTCCGGGGACTCGTGACCCAATCCGTATGAGCTCCAGGTGCGGAATTGTCCGAAGCGCTTTCAGCACACGTTCAAGAAGATGGTCAGGGAGCAAGAGCGGGTCACCGCCCGAGAGAATGACGTCGCGCACCTCCGTGTGTTCGCGAAGATACTGGATGGCGCGGTCCAATTCGCCTTTCTTGAGGAAGCCAGGTTTGCCGACCAACCGTTTCCTGGTGCAGAACCGGCAGTAGATCGGACATTGGTTGGTGACCATCAGTAGGACCCGGTCCGGATAGCGGTGCACGAGATGGGGTACCGGGCTCATGAGATCTTCTTCGAGTGGGTCATCGTCGGCTTCAAGGTCGTCCAACTCCGCCGCGTCTGGGATCACCTGCTTCCAGATGGCATCCCCCGGTGATTTGATCGTCTCGAGTACGGTTGGCGTGATCCGCATAGGATACGGGCCGACGATCGCTTCCACCTCCTTCTCGTCGAGGCCGAACCGATCCGCCAGATCTTTGGCCTTTACGATACTTTCCGCTAGGACTTGTCTCCAGTCTTCCATGAATCGTCCTTTGGTAATCAGTTGATCCTGCAAGAAGGGAATTCGTCCTCTGGGCCCGACGCGTCGGGCATCGTTCGAGCCTGCGACTGAAACTGTGTCGATGATGCGGCTCCTTCGGCGCGGGCTCCGTATCGCTCATCCAGATAGGCCAGAATGTCGGCGGTTTCCGTCAGAACGAGATCTCCGTCCTTGATGACCGGCACATAATATTGACCAGACGCGTCGTAGACTTGCGTCCGCATTCGTCTGATGTCGGGCACGACGACAGCTTCATAAGCCACTCCCAACTCGGCCAGCTTTTCGCGGACGACGTCGCACTCCGGACACCAATCAACATGGAAAAGCGTTAGTGTCACAATCATATAAGGCTACCAGGAAAAGCCGGAAAGTGAAACGCCCATTTTTTGAGGTTTATTGTCGGGGAATGCATCAGTCGGGAAGAAGGGCGCAGGGAGCCATGATCGCGTCCTTCATGCCATGAAGAATCTTTTTGTCGGAAGGGCAGATCGTCGCGAGAATACCGGCTAGTTCTGTCCTCCCCTCTGAGACAAAATAGTAGGGAGAGAGTCTCGCTCGGCCTGACATAGGTGCGATCGTGCCTCGGTCCTCGTCCATAAAGCTCATCTCAAACAATCGCCCCTTATGAAATTCTTGCAAAATATAGGGTGTCCTAGAAAATGATGTAAGCGCCTCGCGAAGTGCTTGCGTCCATTCGGCCTGCGGCATGTCGTGCCCGATCGAGACGCCTCGACTCCCCCACGCCAGTTCGGAAAATCCGGAAGGCTTGATGACGAAATGCCGTTCCTTCTGCGTGGCCGTCTCGAGAGCAGCCCAATGCGCCACTGGACGGTTCCCCACATGAAGGTCGGGAATCGTCGCGATGGCGGGAAGCGGGGTTGGGTCAAGCACCCAGGTCTTCGGCATGATCGTACTCAAATGGAGCATGCCGTCGGCTCCGAGTTCCTTTTCCCAGAACGGTCGAAGCATGGGATGGTGAAGCAGCGCAAAGGCTGATTTTTCCTCCAGGGCCGGCTTGTAGGGTGGTGTCATGGAGACCAACCCTTTCTTGGCGGCATATTGGACGAGCTCGGCCTTGGGAATGTTCAGCAGGTCGAACAATTCGTAAAAGCGGTAGACCACGCCGATGGGTTGCTCGCTACGGTCAGTCTGGAGCCGAAGCCCGTCTTCCGTAAATCGAATGTCCCGTGGTTCGACGCACCAAGCGGAAATTCCGTCTTCGCGGAGTTGAGCGGCTAGCCAAGACATTTCCGGCCGATAGTCTTTGGATTCTTCAGAGACGAGAATTGCAACGCATCCCTCACGCTGATCACGGTAGGAACGCAGCATGCGGGCAAAGCCCCGTACCATGCCGTCCCGTCCGCCGATGATCTGGGAGCGACCTCCGTCAAGATCGTGATAGATGCGGGAGAGACAGGCGGTGAGCCCGATACCCCCTGGAACTGAATCGAGCTCGGTAATGACCATGCCGTCTTGGGTCGGAATGATATCCGGCCGGATGACGGCGGGCAATGCGTCCCGAAATCGTTTCATCCGGCTGTACTGGACCAATGCTTCCGGCTTGCCCTGATCCAGGTAGCCGGCGACCCAGCCCGGTTGAATTCCTTTGACGCTCTCGTTGTAAAGCCGATTCAGTCCTCGATAGAACGACAGGAGTTGCGGGCCCAATTGTGTGAAGAACTGTAGCTGATCAGAAGACAGGAAAAACGGGCAGGGGCTGATTCGCCAGGAATTGACCACCGATACGTCTGAGGCTGTTTCTTTAGGAGGGGCGGTGGATGAAGCTCCAAACAGATTGGCAAGAGACAGCTGCGTGCGGATGGCGGCACAGCGATCGCGCGCAGCCTCGGTGGAGAGCGTCTGGCAGATGGCTTCAGTCGGTGCCAATAAAATATCCTTGGATATTCCGGCAAATCGGAAATGCGGCGTCGGATGATTCAAAAATTTAAATGCTAGCACGTAGCTCATGGGCGGACAAGGGGTCCGCAACTTTCTCGGGTGCAGAAGTGAGGCGCGGGGACACGGAGGGCGTTGATCGGAAACGAACCATCCTTGCTACCTTTCGCCTTGCGTCGTATGATTGGAAGCCGATGAATCTCATTACATTGGATTCCAAACTTCTTATGAGGACGCTGCCCCAGTTGGTGCCTGATTCAACGTGTTTACGCTGTGATGTCTGCTGCCGTTTTCCGGAAGCGGACAGTTTTTTGCGCCCGTACTTTACGCGCCAAGAAATCGCCGATGCCGTGATGCATGGAGTGTCCGATTCGTTCTTTCCCGACAAGTCCGGCACGCAAGTCGATCTCGTCAAGAATTCAGCGGGCGAGGGATATCTCTGTCCTGCTTTTGATGGAGAGTCCGGCCGGTGTGGAATCTACGACGTGCGCCCGTTGGATTGTCAACTCTATCCGCTGGCACTGATGTGGGATGCATTGGGACAGGAAATCCTTCTTGGCTGGGATACCAAGTGCCCCTTTATGCGCGAAGAGTCTTCCAGTGCGATTCGCGTCTATGCCGAGCATATGGCAAGTTTCTTGGAGTCTGACACCATTGTTGAGAGGATTGTTGCTCACCCTCGTCTGATTGGCCCCTTTCAGGACGATGTGGTCGTTCTCCGAACACTTCCGCACCTGACCGCCCGTCTCGCGCCAAGGCAAATTGATTCTCGGCTCCGCCCATTGACGGCCTCGGACGCGCCGTATATCACGGAGGCGCTCGAACGAGCTCAGGTGCTCCGCCATGACACGCCGGCCGCTTTCGCATTCCCGTACCATTACATATGGACGTCGCTGCTCCCCTCATGGTGGATGGAATCCAATGATACGTTGTTCCTCTTCGCGAAATCTCCAGACGGGTGGTTCATGCTGCTGCCACCGCTCGGGCCTGGTCCTTTGGATCAGGCGGTCGATCAAGCCTTTGCATTGATGCGTCAGTGGAATGGGCGATCGCCGGTGAGTCGAATCGAAAACGTGACTGAGTCACAAAAGCGCTTCTTGGAACGCGACGGGGTTTCGTTCAGGAAAAAGGATGGGGATTATCTATACTCCGCCGCTGCGCTTGCTGCATTGGCAGGAGACCACTATAAATCCCAACGGGCGCTTTGCAATCGAGCCGGCCGAGACTACGCCATCGCGATCGAACCGTATCGTGCTGAATATGGAGGTGATTGCGCGCTTCTGCACCGACGGTGGGCAGACCAGAAGCGTCAGGGGAATCTCGATTGCATGGGGAAGCTGCTGTTGGAGGACGCCGAAGCCGCCCATAGTCGTGTTTTTCGAGAACACGAGCAAATTGGACTGTCGGGTACAGTGGTCAAAATCAACAATGACGTTGCAGCCTATACCTTCGGTTACTGGCTGACTCCTCACACCTGGGCCATCTTGTTGGAAGTTGCAGATCGCTCGATCGCGGGTCTGGCGCAGTGGGTTTTCCGCGAAACCTGTCGAACTGCGATGGCCAAAGGGGCAGTCTATATCAATGCCATGGACGATGCAGGCCTTCCCGGGCTGCGCAGGGCTAAGCTGGGGTATCGCCCCATGGCCGTCATCGAAAATTGGACCATGACGGATTTTCTACGATGACATTGCCGAAGGCTTCGCCACCGGATGTGCAAGTGGAGGTACAAGCGGACGGCACACCCCACCGGTATAGCTGGCTCACGTTTCTGATCGTCTGGATCAGCGTGTTCGCGCTGGGGAACGGCATCATTCTCCTCGGTGCCGTCGAGCGTCGCCTCGTCGCCGCCTCCGGAGAAGAGCTGATGCTGGCGGCGGCCTGTGTGTCGGACAAGCTGGATCAGCTGCTTTATGAACGCTACGGCGATACCCGGATGATAGCCCGGACGCTGGCCAATCATATCGCCGACCAGCCCTACCTAACCGACTATCTCAAGTCGATCAAATTGAGCTACGTACCGGTTTATGCCTGGTTGGGGGTGACAAACCGGCAAGGCATCATGACGGCTTCGACGGAAAGCTCACTGGTCGGGCAAGATTTCAGCAAGAACGCATGGTTTGAGTCGGCTCGGGTGGATCGGAAAATTGTGGCCGACGACGTCGGGGGCCATCAGGCGGACAATGGAATCGAAACAGTGGCCTTCACCGCGCCGATGCTCGACCCGGAAGGCAACTTCTTGGGCGTGGTGATCAGCCGGATCGCGGTGACCACGGTCGAAGAGATCGCCCTCCGGACTATCCGATCCCTGGAACTCCGCGCAGGGTTTGTGGGGTCGGTTGAATATCAGATGATCACCCGGCACGGTGACGCCTTCGTGGATTCTGACTTGGCATACAAGGGCAACGTGAATCTGCGGGAGATGGGGCTGCCCTCCGCCGTGGTGAGCCGGGACGGCCGGACGGGATTTCTCGAAGAGGATCACCTGCGGCGGCATGTGCGGGCTGTCACTGGATTTGCCTCGTCCAAGGGGTTCAGGGATTTCCCCGGTCTCAACTGGACGGTGTTGATGCGGATGGATCGCGAAGATGTGCTCCTCCCGATCCGATCTGTGCTGTGGAAGGTCGGGACAGTCGGTATCATCGTCTGGTTGGCCTTGGTCGTGTTCCTCCTATGGACGACGGCGCGATTGCGCGCAGAATATCGCCAAGCCCAACAGGAAAGTGCATGGGCGAGAGCCGCGGAAGCGGCGTTGCGGCAAAGTGAGGAACGGAATCGAGCGATTGTCGATACGGCGCTCGACGGAGTGATCACCATCGATGCTGCCGGGATCGTGACGGAGTGGAACGCCCAGGCCACAGCTATCTTTGGGTGGACCCGCGATGAAGCGCTTGGGAAGTTGCTTTCAGAAACCATCATCCCTGAGCGTGATCGAGAGGCCCATGCCCAAGGGATTCGGGAGTATCTCAGGACCGGGGTCGGTCCTGTGCTGAATCGACGGATTGAGATTGCTGCCCGGCACAAAGATGGTCACGAGTTTCCGGTCGAGCTCGCTGTCTCGCCGGCGCGCATCGGCGAAACGTATATGTTCAGCGCCTTCGTCCGCGATATTACGGACCGCCGCTGGGCAGAACGTCGCCTCGCCTCGCAGTATGCGGTCACGCGCGTCCTCTCCGAGGCCGTGACAATGGAGGAAGCGGTCCCAAGAATCATCGAAGCTGTCGGAGAGAGTCTTGAATGGGATTTGGGTGTCTTTTGGCGGGTGGACAAACACACGGGGACATTACGGTGTCTCCATCATTGGCAAACAGGGGCGATCTCTGCCGATGAGTTCGTGGCCATGGACCAGGGTCAGAGCTTTAAACCAGGGATAGGGTTGCCGGGTCGGATTTGGGAATGCGGACGGCCGGTATGGATCAGAGATGTAGCGCTCGATCCCACCTTTGTTCGAGCGGATCTGGCGGCCAAGACGGGGCTTCACGGAGCCTTTGGGTTTCCGATTCGTATCGGAGGTGAAATCGAAGGCGTCATCGAGTTCTTCAGCCATCAGATACGCGAGCCGGATGGAGAGCTGCTGAGCATGATCGCCGATGTTGCCCTCAAGATCGGGCAATTCGGGGAGCGCACCAGAGCCGAAGAGGCGTTGCGCCAGACTGAGGCGCAACTTCGCCAAGCGCAGAAGATGGAAGCGGTGGGACGGCTCGCCGGCGGCGTGGCCCATGACTTCAACAATCTGCTGACCGTGATCCGTGGATATAGTGAGCTGATCCTCAGCCGCTTGGCGCAGGGCGATGCTTCGCGACGTGAAATGGAAGAGGTGAAAAAAGCCGCTGACCGGGCGGCCGGCCTCACCAGCCAGCTGCTGGCCTTTAGCCGACGGCAATTCGTGACCACAAAGGTCGTGGACCTGAACGCGATTGTCATGAACATGGACGGAATGCTCCGCCGATTGTTGGGTGAGGACATCATTGAACTGTGCGCCGACCTCCAAACGAAATTGGGATCGATCAAGGCCGATCCGGGGCAGATCGAGCAGGTGATCATGAATCTTGCCGTCAACGCTCGGGATGCCATGCCGACGGGAGGTAAGGTGACGATCGAGACCCGGAACGTCACGATCGGGAAAGGCCCTCGGCGCGAAACGATGATGCTCGATCAAGGCTCCTACGTGCTCTTGGCGATTCGGGATACGGGGCAGGGTATGAGTGAAGAAACCCAATCGCATTTGTTTGAACCCTTCTTTACCACGAAAGAAAAGGGGAAGGGGACGGGGCTCGGATTGTCAACCGTGTACGGTATCGTGAAGCAAAGCGGTGGAACGATTGGGATTGAGAGCAAACTGGGGTTGGGAACCACCTGCAAGATCTTTTTCCCAAGAGTCGAAGAGGCCGTGCAGGCCGTGCCGGTAGGCAGCGGAAACGTAGGCCGGGCAATCGGACGAGAAACGATCCTCGTAGTCGAGGACGACCCGTCGGTTCGTGGGCTTGTACAGGATGCACTTCGCTTGAACGGGTATGAGGTCTTGGTGGCGCGTCACGGCATCGAAGCGCTCCTGACCGGCGCGAAGCACATGGGTCCGATTCATTTGTTGCTGACCGACGTTGCAATGCCGCAGATGAGCGGGCCTGAGGTGGCGGAAAAGCTGACGGTTGTACGGCCGGAGATCAAAGTTTTGTATATGTCTGGATATCCCGATCATCCGGTGTTCGCGCAAGGAGGAGTGAAACGAGATACGGCGTTTCTCCAGAAACCATTCACACCGAATATCCTCACGCAAAAAGTTCGTGAAGTCCTCGACGGGAAGAAGGTTGCCTAGATTGCCAGGCCCTCCCATCGCTTGATCTTCGCGGTTTATTCCGTCTATTGTGGCGGTACTTGAAGCCTGCTGTGGTCAGCCGAACAGATTCATGTCACGACCAGGAATGATGGGGTGATGCAACAGATACGCGAAATCGATGTGGCACACTATCGCATCGCCCAGGAGCCGTTTTATGCCGAAGTCTGCGGAGAGGTCGGTCTGTTCACCATTGCGGCCGAGAAAAAGCTACCGGTCATGCTCAAGGGACCGACCGGCTGCGGGAAAACCCGCTTTGTCCAATACATGGCCTATAAGCTCGGCCGACCGCTGATCACCGTCGCGTGTCACGAGGATCTCACTGCGTCCGACTTGGTCGGTCGCTATCTTCTCAAGGGACAGGATACGGTCTGGATGGATGGGCCGCTGACCATCGGCGTGAAGCATGGGGCCATTGTCTATCTTGACGAGGTGGTGGAAGCCCGGAAGGACACTACCGTCATCATCCATCCGCTCAGCGATGACCGGCGGGTGCTGCCGCTCGAGAAAAAAGGCCAAATCCTGGAAGCTGCCGACGATTTCATGTTGGTGATCTCCTATAACCCGGGGTATCAAAGTGTCCTCAAAGATCTGAAACAAAGCACGAAACAACGATTTCTGGCGATTGAATTTGACTACCCCGCGCCTGAGATCGAAACAATTGTGGTTCAGCGTGAGGCGGGTGTGGAGTCTGTGATTGCCGGGAATCTCGTCAAGCTCGGCAGAAAAGTGCGTAACCTCAGAAATCACGGGCTGGAGGAGGGAGTCAGCACCAGACTCTTGATCTATGCCGGCACACTGATCAAGCAAGGCGTGCCGCCGGAACGGGCCTGTGATGTCGCCGTTGCACGTCCGATTACCGATGATGCGGACATGCAACGCACCATACTGGAATTTGTCAAAGCGATCTTTTGAATCCATCGATTCTTGTGGATTCCCTTCCTGTCATCGTACGGGACAGTGAGCGCGGCGCGCTCCTCACCGTGCATGTCCAACCCAGCACTTCGTGTACCGAATGTGTCGGCATTCACGGCGATGCAGTGAAGATCCGTCTGGCCGCTCGTCCAATTGACGGCGCCGCCAACGAGGAACTGATCCGTTTCATTGCCGATCGCTGTGCGGTCCCACGTGCGAACGTGCGCATTTATGCGGGAGCTCAGTCTCGACATAAACGACTGTGCGTGAAAGGGGTTCCGGCCCGGGTGCTGTTGGCTCGGTTGCTGCCACGGGGTGGGAAAGGAGCGGAGCAGATATGAACGGATTACGAATAGGCGCTGCGATCGCCATATTGATGCTCTCGGCTTGTTCCAGCGCACGCCCAGTGCTCTATCCCAACGCGCATCTGGAGAAAATTGGAAAGGAAGCTGCGGAGCGGGATATCGAAGCCTGTCGGCAATTGGCAGAGTCGGCCGGAGCGGAAGAGGGCAGTGGAGGCAAAGGGGGGCGCGTTGCGACGAATACGGCTGTCGGAACCGGAGTCGGGGCCGCAAGCGGAGCAGTGGGCGGAGCGATTTTCGGGGGAGTAGGGCGAGGATCGATGATCGGTGCCGCGAGCGGAGCGGTCTGGGGCCTTCTGACCGGTTTGTTCCACGCTGCCGGTCCTTCGCAACCCAACCAGGCGTACACGAATTTCGTCAACCGATGTTTGCAAGAGAAAGGATATGAGGTGACAGGGTGGCAGTGAGGGGGAGGAATTGGGCATCGAGATCGTTTCGATGCTCGCCCAACGCGCGGCCTCAGAAGGCCCTCGTTGGATGCGCGCAATGGAAACGACCTCGACACCCAATCTGAGTGGGCGAGGAGTGCAAGGAGGAATGTGCTCGGACAATGCGCGCAGTGGAGCACCCACCCATCCCCTCCGCGAGAGAAGGTAAGGGGAGAGCGGGAGCAGTGACTGGACGATGTGCACAATCGGAAAACCCTCGACATTTCCGCTAAAGGGTGAGAAGTGAAGAAAGGGAAAGCACGCATTCGAAGGGATGTTTGTGGTCAATCGGTCATGGCATCGTCTCGTTGTGTATGTGGCACTGATAAGCCTTACCGCCTGCGCTGGGCCACAGCCGATCTTGCGGTCTAATAAGCAGCTTAATTTGTATGGCCGGCAGATGGCCCAACAAGAGATTGCATCCTGCCGGAAGAAAGTTGAAGAGACCGGGTTGCGTCCTGGGACAAACCAAAGCGCGAATGCCGCGACCGGGGCCGTGCTCGGGCTGACGCTTGGCGGTGCGGTTGGCGCGTCCGCCGGGATTGTCGGTGGATTAGCGGGAATCGCGATTGGAGCTGCCGCCGGCAGCGGTCTGGGGCTGGTCGTCGGTTTGGCCGGAGGGACGTTTAAACCGCTCGAACCGGAACCTCCGTACGCTGATGCGGTCACCCGCTGCCTGAAAGAAAAAGGCTATGAGGTCAGCGGGTGGGAGTAACGTGCAACGATGTGAGGCATGATGGCCGTCAGTTTCGGGCCAGATCTAAAAAGCGGATCATTGCTTCTACCGATGAACCGGCAGAGGCAGAACTGGCTGGAATGACGATCAGCACCAGCAAATCGATCTGTTGACCCACCTCCAGCATAGGCGCTTTCAGCGAACTGACATTCCTGCCACAAGCTCCTTGATCGACAATCTCGATCTGTCCACTGTCATCCTCAACGGTGAGTGTCGTCCGTTCATGCGCTCGCCCGCAAATCAGTTTATTGGTGACGGTCTCTGTCTGAATCGTCATGACGGTTCCGGTCAGTCTGATTTCTCTCATCTGATAACGGTCCGGATGCGCTAGGACCGTGGCGATTGGAATTCGTTCATAAGAGACGAGCGGAATTCTCAATGCTCCGACCCGTGAGGACTGACGTAAGTCATCCGATGCGGCTTCTGAATGTGGGAAGAACACCCACGTGGTGATTGCGATAAGGATTGGCAGACAAGCTCGAAAGTCATAAGCCGTCATGATGAGTCTCTCGCTGAGGATGATTTTCCGCAGGAGCCGACCATTCGGCACGGTGACGCTACTTCGCCACTGATCCGCGTCCGCTCCATTCTCTCAAATCCAGGTTCCAACACAACCAATCCTCACTAATTTCAGCAGCATCGGAGACTTTCGCACGCACGGTGTTTCAGTGGAACGCGATTTGCCAGGGCATTGTTACTATGAAGATGCGGTCGCTCTTGGCGGGATGTATCGCTTTACAGCTCAACATCGTGACGCCATGATCCATGAGAAGTACGATCGCTTGACTGCTCAGCAAGAAGAGGAGGGTTCATGATGTTTGTTGTGATCGGCGCCACTGGAAATACGGGATCGGCGGTTGTGGAGACATTACTCAGCAAGAAACAGCGGGTGCGGGTGATCGTTCGCTCGGTTGAGAAGGGAGCTGGCTGGAAAGCAAAAGGGGCTGAGGTTGCCGTTGCCTCTCTCGACGATGTTTCGTCATTAACCACGGCGCTTGAAGGAGGGAAAGGAGTCTACTTGTTGGTGCCGCCGAATTATGGATCCGAGGCCTGGTCGGCGGATCAACGAGCACGGATGGATCGCGCCGCCAAAGCCGTTCAAATGAGTGGGGTACCGCATGTTGTTTTTCTATCGTCGGTCGGAGGACATATGACCGGAGGGACGGGTCCGATTCGAGCCGCGACTTATGGCGAACACGCACTTGGTTGTACCGCCAAGCGCCTGACCATTCTTCGCCCTTCCTATTTTATGGAGAACTGGGCGCCGGTGATCGGTGTGGCGAAGGCAGATGGAGTTCTTCCGACATTTCTGGCGCCTCAAGCTAAGATTCCCATGATTTCGACCAAGGATATCGGCAGGATTGGAGTAGAGCATCTGATAGCCGGTGGATTGGGCAAGCGGATCGTGGAAATGGCTGGTCCGGAGGAGTACAGTCCGAATGATGTGGCTGAAGCGCTTGGTCACATTCTGGGAAAGAAGGTGACGGCCCAATATGCGCCCTTGAGTGCCGTTGTGCCGACGTTCAAATCATTTGGGTTCTCTGACGAGGCAGCGAGGTTATTCGAGGAGATGTACGCCGCCTTTGGGAAAGGGACGATCGGCTATGAGGAGCCCGGCAAGCTTGTGCGTGGAACGATCACCTTGTCGGAAGCGTTACGGGGGATGGTGTAAAGGAGGCTGTCATGGCAATAGGAACGGTGGCTAACAAGGAAGTCGTCGGCGTCTATCAGCCTGGCTCAACCCACATGGTTGGCGATGGATTTCCCGTGCGGAATCTGTTCCCGAGCAACGATCTCGATCGAGCGGTCAGCCCGTTTCTCCTGCTGGATTATGCCGGGCCTCAGCATTTCCCATCCACCGATCATCCTCGAGGGGTAGGGGAACATCCGCATCGAGGGTTTGAAACAGTCACGATCATCTATGAGGGTGTTGTGGCCCATCGAGATTCGGCGGGAAATGCCGGCGTGATCGGGCCGGGCGACGTCCAGTGGATGACGGCAGCGTCAGGCGTCGTGCACGAAGAGATGCACGAAAAAAAGTGGGCCAAGGAAGGTGGGACTTTGCAGGCCATCCAACTATGGGTGAATCTGCCACGTGCCGAGAAAATGTCGGCACCGGGGTACCAGGAGATTCTCAACGCCGATATTCCAGCCGTCGAACTGGACGGCGGGGCCGGACAGCTCCGGGTCATTGCAGGGTCATTTCAAGGTCGAAGAGGGCCCGCTCGTACCTTTACTCCGATCGAGCTCTATGATCTGCGTCTGGTTGCGCGTGGTCGGATCGAGCTCAATCTGCCGGAACGGCACAACACCTTGATCTTTGTTTTGCAAGGCCGAGCCTCAGTAAACGGATCGCGTGAGGCAGGCGAATCGGAATTGATCGTCTGCGCGCGCAATGGCTCTCTGGTGACAATCGATGCGCAAGCAGAGAGTCGGCTTCTGGTCATGGGTGGAGTGCCCATCGATGAACCAGTCGCTCGCTATGGCCCATTTGTCATGAATACGAAAGCTGAACTCGTTCAGGCGGTGGAGGATTACCAAGCCGGCAGGATGGGGCACCTATCGTGACCCATCAGACTCTCCGGATCGAGGTGTATTCCGATGTCATCTGCCCCTGGTGCTATGTCGGCAAGCGACGGCTCGAACGGGCGCTCAAGGAATGGGGTGATGATTCCCCGGTCGACATAAAATGGAAGCCGTTTCAATTGAATCCGACGATGCCAAAAGACGGGATGGATCGAACGATATACCTTCAAACCAAGTTCGGCAGCCTGGATAGATTTAGGGAGATGGAGCAGCGCTTGTTGGAGGCTGGAAACCAGGAGGAGATACCGTTTGCCTTTGAGAAGATCGCGAGAACGCCGAACACCCTCTTGGCCCATCGGTTGATTTGGTATTCCGGGACGCAGGGTCACCAAGACGCGGTGGTCGATCAACTATTCAAAGGCTATTTCGAAGAAGGTCTCGATATCGGCTCTCTGTCGACACTGGTCGAGTTGGCCGAGCGAGCAGGAGTGCGAGCGGACGAGTTTCTGACGAACGAAGCGGGAGCCGCTGAGGTCAAGGCCGAAGAGTCGATTGGTCACCGGTTGGGCATTCGAGGAGTGCCTTACTTCGTGATCGACGGAACCTATGGAATCTCCGGTGCACAACCGCCTGGAATATTTCTTTCGGCCTTTCAACGGGAAAAAGCCGATCGTGCGGAGGGTGAGCCGCAACGGAGATGATCGCGTGCTCTCCACGATGAGGCCAAACTGGTTGAGTGAGCAATGACTGCCGTGCAAAGAACCGGGTTAGCGTGTTTGACGCTTGTTGCCGCCGCGGCTGATGTGTATAGCCAAGTCGGAAAGGCAGCAGACGATCGTGCGTTGATTGTTGCGGCAGAACATAACGACATCCCAACCATGCGACGACTGTTGGAGGCGGGGGCCGACGTCCGTGTTCGAGATGCCCATAGGCGTACGCCGTTACTTGCGGCCACTGCGCACAATCATATTGAAAGCGCCAAACTGCTGATTGCCGCCGGCGCGGATGTCAACGTACAGGACGATAAGCTCGATAGCCCGCTGCTCCTGGCAGGCGCCAATGGCTATCTCGAAATTCTCACGCTCACGCTGCAGGCCGCTCCGAATTTCAAAGTCTATAACCGTTTTGGCGGGACGGCTCTGATTCCGGCCTGTGAGCGCGGACACGTCGAAACGGTTGAAGCCCTGCTCAAGACGGATATCGACGTCGATCATGTCAACAAGTTGGGTTGGACGGCGCTCTTGGAGGCAATCGTGCTCAGCGATGGCGGACCAAGGCACCAGGAGATCGTGCGCTTATTGGTGTCTGCCAAGGCCAACGTGAACCTCCCGGATGGCCAAGGGGTCACACCACTACAGCATGCCCGGCGAAAAGGGTTCAATGAGATCATCCGTATACTGGAGTCAGGCGGTGCGCGATAGGGGAAGCAGGCGCCCGGGGCTCTGTCGACCATAAGGAGGGTATGCATGGCGGTGCAGGTGTATGGCTGCAATCACGTCGTGATCGAAGTCACCGATGCTAAGAAAGCGGTGAAGTTCTACTCGGATGTATTCGGTCTGAAAATGCTGAAAGGTGGCGAGGGGGCCGCATGGTGCAAGCTGGGCGAGCACCAATTTATGGCCATTTTCGAAGTGGATACGCTCCAGCCGGATCGCACGAAGCACTTCGGTCTCATGGTCCGCGATGCGGAGCAGATTCAAGAGGTGCGACGTAAGCTGACCAACAAGTACAAGCTGAAGCTCCAGCCGAATTTCCGCTGCGACTTTCGAGATCCTTGGGGCAATCGTATTCAGGTTGGGGATCTCAGCGATGAATCGTTGGTATGGCTTCTACCTTACCAGGAAGTGCAGAAAACCGGGCTTGTCTTCGCGTCAAAGAAAAATAGAAGGGGCTAGCAGATGCCATCTCAGAGCTTCCAACAACGTGTAGCAAGCAATCCGGTGTGAGACCATGGCCTATCTACCGATTAAAGACCATGGCTTGATCGGCAATATGCGGACGGCGGCGCTGATCGGTCTGAACGGATCGATCGATTGGCTGTGCTTTCCCCATTTCGACTCACCCAGTGTGTTCGCCGCCATTCTCGACGATGAGAAAGGCGGTCGGTTTGAGATCACCGCCGTCGACACGGACATTTCCCCGAAGCAGCTCTACTGGCCGGAAACCAACGTGCTTGTGACCCGGTTCCATGCGGCGAACGGCGTCGCCGAGATTCTGGACTTCATGCCGGTCGGTCTGTCTCCGGAATCCCCATGGCAGAATCAGCTCATTCGGCGGGTTCGTGTGACGCAGGGGAGTATGAAGTTTCAGGTTCGCTGCCATCCGGCCTTCAACTACGCTCGGACTCCTCATCGTACGCGGCTGACGAAGCAAGGAGCCTGTTTTCATTCACCGGATCTCAGCCTAGGACTGGCCACAGATATTCCCCTCACCCAGGATGATCGGGGAGTCCGGTCGGTCTTTGTTCTGCAGGAGGGTGAGTCAGCCGTCTTCGTTCTCAGACCCATCGAATCCGACGAAAGCTGCGGTTCTTGTCCGTCGTCGAGCGAAGCCGATGAATTGTTCGAGCAGACTGTGAAGTATTGGCGCCACTGGTTGTCGCGATGCACCTACACAGGGCGATGGCGGGAAATGGTCCATCGATCCGCACTTTGCCTGAAACTCCTGACCTTCGAGCCGACCGGGGCCATTGTGGCCGCACCGACCTGCAGTCTGCCCGAAACCCCTGGGGGCGTCCGCAATTGGGACTACCGATACACTTGGATGCGTGACGCGGCCTTCACTGTCTATGGCTTTCTGAAACTCGGGTTCACCGAGGAAGCAGACCGCTTCATGAATTGGCTGGCGGCGCGCACCAAGGAGGTCGAGGCGGATGGCTCACTTCAAATCGTGTATGGAATCGATGGTCGTCATGACTTGACGGAGCAGACGCTCGACCATCTGGATGGCTACTGCGGCGCAAAGCCTGTCCGGATCGGCAACGGTGCGTACAATCAGCTGCAGCTGGATATCTACGGCGAACTGCTCGACGCCGCATATCTCTATAACAAATACGCGTTGCCGATCGGTCACGACACCTGGATGAGAATCAAGCATCGGCTCGATTGGCTGTGCGACAACTGGCAGCAGCCGGATGAAGGGATTTGGGAAACCAGGGGCGGGCGCCGGCAGTTCGTCTACTCAAAATTGATGTGCTGGGTGGCGATGGATCGGGGCCTTCGCTTGGCAGACAAACGCTCATTTCCAGCCGATCGCACTCGTTGGCTGCGCGTTCGGGATCAGATTTACGAAGAGATCATGCAGAAGGGATGGAATGCCAAGCGTCGGGCGTTCGTCCAACACTACGACAGCGATTCGTTGGACGCCTCGAATCTCATCATGCCGCTCGTGTTCTTCCTTTCGCCGAACGATCCGAGGATGCTCGATACTCTGGCGGCGATTACTCGCTCACCGAAATTCGGTGGGCTGATGTCGGATGGGTTGGTGTATCGGTACGACAGCGAAACGGGTGAAGACGGTCTGCATGGGAAAGAGGGAACGTTCAACATGTGCACGTTTTGGCTGGTGGAAGCACTGGCGCGGGCGGGACGTGTCGATCGAGCCAAACTTGAAGAGGCACGCTTCCTGTTCGAACGGATGTTGGGCTATTCCAACCACGTAGGGCTGTATGCCGAAGAGATTGGAACTCGCGGGGAAGCGCTCGGTAATTTCCCTCAAGCCTTCACACACCTGGCGCTGATCAGTGCCGCGTTCAATCTTGATCGCGCATTGGAGAGGAAGACCTAATCTCCGAATAGTTAGTGTCCGACTAGGCCAGGGTGTGCAGAAGATCAAATTAAATTGTGAGAGCAGCAAGTGGAAAACATGAGTGAGCCGAGCCAGGAACTGTGGATGATCCGGCACGGTGAGACTGAATGGAGCGTGGCGAAGCGGCATACGGGGCGGACCGACATTGCGCTGACTTCGACGGGTGAGCGCCAGGCGGCCACCCTGGGTCGATCTCTGGCCAGCCGACGATTTGCCTTGGTGCTCTGCAGCCCGCTACGTCGGGCACGCGAGACCTGCCGGCTGGCCGGTTTCGGCGAGGCAGCGAGTATGAGCGATGACCTGCTCGAATGGGATTATGGTGTCTATGAGGGAAGAACGACATCGGAGATCAGGTCGGAACAGCCTGATTGGTCGATCTGGACGGCATCTGTTCCCAAGGGTGAGTCGATCGAGCTGGTCGGGCACCGAGCCCAACGGGTGATCCAGCGGGCGCTGGCGGCGGACGGCGACGTGGTGCTGTTCGCGCATGCCCATATCCTACGCATACTCGCCGCCTGCTGGCTCGGTCTGTCACCTGACGCGGGACGGTTGTTCGTCCTCCGCACTGCTTCGATAAGCGTGCTCGGCTTTGAGCGTGAAACGCGCGTCATCACACGTTGGAACCTTCCACACGAGGAGGGACTATGAAAGCACAGTATTTGGGCCACGTGGTCTTCTACGTCAAAGAGCTTGATCGATCGCTCGGCTTTTACCGGGATCTGTTGGGCTTCAAGGAAGTCGCACGGATCTTTAATGGGGCAGCCGCTGCGCTGACATCCGGTCGGACGCATCACGAATTGCTGCTGATTCAAGTCGGCGATGTCCCTGGGCCGCCGAGTGGGCGACGCCGTGGCCTCTACCATATCGGGATCAAAGTGGGAGACAGTCTTGACGAACTGCGTCAGGCAAAACGGGACTTGGAGCAGGCAGGAGTTCCGATCGATGGCATGAGCGATCACACGGTCAGCCAAAGTCTCTATCTCAAAGATCCCGATGGGAATGAGGTTGAGCTCTATGTGGATGCGGACGAATCGGTGTGGCGAAACAATCCGGCGTCGGTGATGGCGCCGATCAAGCCGCTGAATTTATAAGTTCATTTCATTGATTGAGAGGGGTTCCACGCATGGACTTACAACTGTCGGGCAAGCTCGCGCTCGTGACCGGTTCGACCGGAGGTATCGGTTTGGCTATTGCTGCGGCTCTGGCCGGGGAGGGCGCGGCGGTGATTATCAATGGTCGATCGAAAGAGCGGGTAACCGAGGCAATCGGAAAGGTCCGGGAGAAATATCCTCACGTGAAGCTCGAACCGCTCATCGCCGATCTAAGTGCAGCGAAGGCGGTGACGCAAGCCGTGAATGCCTTTCCTCAGGTCGACATTTTGATCAACAACTTGGGTTCGTATGAGCCAAAGCCTTTTGAGGAGATCTCCGATGAAGACTGGCAAACGCTTATCGAAACCAATTTCATGAGTGGCGTGCGACTGAGCCGCCATTACTTGCCGAAGATGAGGACAAAAAACTGGGGGAGGATCATTTTTATCTCGAGCGAATCCGGCGTCAATATCCCGGTGGAAATGATCCATTATGGTGTGACGAAAACTATGCAACTGGCGCTGGCGCGAGGCCTGGCGGAAACCACCGCCGGCACGGCTGTGACGGTCAATTCGATCCTGGCGGGACCGACGAAGTCCGAAGGCGTCGAGAAGTTCGTCGGCGATCTGGCGAAGTCGCGTCACGTTGAGCCTTCGGTGGTGGAAAGGGAATTCTTTGAGACGGTCCGTCCAAGCTCGTTGCTCAAACGGTTTGCCTCCACTGAGGAAGTGGCCGCTCTCGTAGCGTTTGTCGCCAGCCCGCTGTCCTCCGCGACCAACGGTGCAGCGCTTCGTGTGGACGGTGGTACCATTCGCTCGATTCTCTGAAGAGAGAGGTATGGAATCCCCATCAGAATGAAGATGGCTCGGTGGTGCTGTGTCGCTCATGAAGAGGTGCGGTCATTGTTCATCAATATGGAACTCAGATATCAAGAACCATTCAAAGAGGTGCAAAATGATTCGTGTAGTCATGATGTCAGTGCTGATCGGCTTGTTGTCATTGGGATTTGGCGTTGACGGTTGGACAGCTGATGGCGCGGGCAAACGGCTCACGATTGTGAGTCCGACACAGGGTGCAGTGATAAAAGGAGATTCCGTCGAAGTGCGATACAAGCTGCCGAAGGGTACTGATGCAACGCACATCCATTGTTACGTGGATGGTGAATATCAAAAGGGGTTCAAAGGCGTCGTGAAGGGTCTCACACGCGGCTCGCACGAGATCAAGCTGGTAGCCGCAAGCCACGACCACGATGCACTGGGAACAGAAGCGATCGTGACGATCGAGGTGGAGTGATGTACA
Organism: Nitrospira sp.; assembly: GCA_024760545.1. Lineage (NCBI taxonomy): Bacteria > Pseudomonadati > Nitrospirota > Nitrospiria > Nitrospirales > Nitrospiraceae > Nitrospira > Nitrospira sp. Next base: position 1,589,795 of record CP060501.1, on the reverse strand, counting down.
GAAAGTAGCAGTGGTTCGTGATCGGGCCGCCAATCTTGGTGCGTGCATAGCCTATTAACCGAGGAGGAGCCTACGCCGCCGTTCATGCATGCCTATACCGCTCAAAGCTATGCACTGATGCGCATCGCTAAAGGATATCCATGATGAAGATCGCATTGATCGGAGCAACGGGGTTCGTCGGATCGGCCATTTTGAAGGAAGCATTGGATCGCGACCATGAGGTCACGGCCATCGTACGGGATCCGGAGAAATTGCAACAGCATTCGAAGTGTCACCCTCTGAAAGGAGACGTTTACAATTCCGACGAAGTGGCCCGGTTGGTGGCAGTCCATGATGTTGTGATCAGTGCCTTCAATCCGGGATGGACTAATCCGGACATCTACAATCTTCAGATCAGGGGCGCACGAGCCATTATTGATGGAGTCAAGAAGGCTGGAATTACACGATTGCTGTTTGTCGGGGGTGCGGGCAGTTTAGAAGTGAAGCCCGGTGTCCAATCCGTTGACCTTCCCGAGTTCCCGGCGGAGTACAAGCAGGGAGCGCTTGCGACTCGCGAAACTCTGCACCTGTTGCGAGAAGAACCAAGCCTCGAATGGTCTTTCTTGTCTCCATCTGCCGATCTGTCACCCGGAAAGCGCACCGGCAAGTTCCGTCTCGGCACGGATCAGTTGCTTAGAGATGCCAACGGAGAGAGCCGCATCTCGGTCGAAGACTACGCCGTGGCCATGATTGATGAGATGGAGAAGCCGAAACATATCCGCCAGCGGTTCACTGTGGGTTATTGAATCGGAGCCTGACTGTTTTGTCGGCTCTCTAGGAGGAACACATCATGCGAGCGGCAACCTGGTTTCAGTTTGGGGTGGCAGGACTCGTGGCAACGATGCTCACGATGTTGCCGACAGGGTATGCCGCCGATCGAGCGTTCGATCCCAAGGAGCGGGATAACCTTGCCAACTTCGATGATCTGGATTTCAACGTCTACAGTGGCCAGAAGTGGGAGCAGCTTGGAAAGAGCCACGCCAAGAACATAATTGTCCACTGGCCCGATGGCCGAATGACGACAGGGATCGATGTGCATATCGAGGATCTCAAGGCGATGTTCGTCTTTGCGCCGGATACGAGGATCAAGGAACATCCTATCAGAATCGCGTCGGGTGACTGGACAGCGGTGACCGGCATCATGGAAGGCACGTTCAGCAAGCCCATGCCGATCGGCGACGGCCGGACAATCGCTCCGACCGGCAAGTCGTTCAAACTGACGATGGTGACCATCGGACACTGGAAGGATGGCGTGATGGATGAGGAGTGGTTGATGTGGGATAACCAAACCTTCATGAAACAGATCGGATTGGCCCTATGAACTCCCGGCGTAGCAACGCGCTGGACTGACTCCTTCTTCGTCGTTTTCGGCCGGCGTCTTTGGCAATACCACGGAGGTGTGCGCACGTCTTGAAGAGGGGCAGGTTCTTTTAGCCGGCACCCGCACATAGCATGGAGGGCTTTATGCAGGCACTTGTGCTGATTGCAATGATGAGCACGCTCATGTTCGGCGTTCCCGCTATTGCACAAGCCCCCGGCAAGTGGATCAAGGGTCCTGCATTTCCGGAACCCTCGGAGGAACTTGTCGGTGGATCGATTGGTGGCAAGTTTTATGTTTTCGGCGGACTTGGTCCGGGTTGGATCCCTCAAGGCCTCGTGTATGAGTACGACCAGCAGGTGAACAAGTGGACGAAGAAAAAGCCGATGGCCTTGCCGGCTCATCATGTCGCCTTCACGGAGCTCAATGGAAAGTTCTATGCGTTCGGCGGGTTCGTTCCGCCCGAATCCGGGCCACCGGCCTGGGTGCCGATCAACCATGCCTGGGAGTATGACCCGATTAATGATAGTTGGAAGGCATTGGCACCGATGCCGTCGAAACGTGGCTCCGCGGTCGCGGCGACCGTCAACGGGAAGATTTACGTGATCGGTGGGGCGGCGCTGCATCCTGGCTCAAGCGAGACCGCATTGTACCCGGCGCGGCCCCATCGGTCGGTGGCCACCGTCGAAGAATATGATCCGAAGACCAACCGATGGTCCGAACGTTCCTCGATGCCGACGGCGCGAAACCATGCGGCCATCGGAGTGGTGAATGACAAGCTCTACGTGATCGGTGGTCGGCTGGGCAGTGCCTTCATTTTTACCGCGAGCAACACCAATGTGGTCGAGGAGTACGATCCCCTCACCGACCAGTGGGGTTTGGTGAAAGCACGCATGCCGACCGAGCGAAGCGGGGGAGCTTGGGCCGTCTACAAAGGACGAATCTATGTGGCCGGCGGAGAACATCAGGATGGGCATCTCATGGCGGCGTTTCGCGCGTTGGAGGCCTATGATCCGGCGACGAACAGCTGGTCAGAACTTCCCATGATGCCGATGCCCCGCCACGGGTTGGCCGGAGCGGTCGTAGAGGGTCGGTTGCATCTCGCGAGCGGGGACATTCAGTCCGCCGGTATCACCGGCATGCGTGTGGTGACCGACGCACACGACATCTTCGAGTTCGGCGACTGATCACTCGGCGCGTGGTGTCACATGCAAGGGTCTGATCAGTTTCCGCATAGAGGTCAGATTTGGATAGTCTGCGCACTGGCGAATCGAAGTCATAGACGGGCGTATCGGGTTGCTGTTGTGGATCGGCGATTCAGTAGCCCATACTGAGCATCGATAGGTGGGCAAGGTCATGAACGAGACGATCCGCAAAAGACTCACGTTAGGCGGTGTTCTTTTGATAGGAGCCTCCGCCTTGCTCGGGTGCAAAGGCGAAGCCGGCTCTTCGGCGCCTCGCCCGACTCCTGAAGTCCAAGTCATCGAAACCACTTCTCAGACCGTCCCTGATGAACCGGAGTTTATCGGGCAGGCCGAAGCATCGAGCATCGTCGAAATTCGTCCGCAAGTCACCGGCATCATCAAGCAACGCTTCTTTTCCGAGGGACGCGACGTCAAGCACGGTGATCGCCTCTACGAGATCGATCCTGTGCCCTTCCAGGCAGCATTCGCGAGCGCCAAAGGACGAGTCGCGCAAGCCGAGGCCCGCGTCGTGCAGGCCAAGCAAAATCTGGCCCGTGTCAAGCCATTGCTGGTTGAGGATGCCGTCAGTCAGAAGGATGTCGACGACGCGATCGCGGAAGATCTTGCCGCACGGGCCGCGCTGGAGGCTGCACGAGGAGATCTCCTCAAGGCCAAGTTCGATTTGGACAATACGCTCATCGTGGCTCCGGTCGACGGCCTGATCGAGCGTACGCGGTACTACCAAGGGCGGTTGGTTACCGCACAGACGGACCTGCTGACCGTCATTCATCAAGTCGATCCCATGTACGTCATCGTGAGCGCGCCGGAGAGTTTTCTTCTCAAGCGACGTCGGGACACCCTTTCAAAACGGATACAGCACCCCGGGATCTACAGTTTGACGGGCACCGCTATTTTTGTGGATGGAACCACCTATGCGCATGACGGCGTGTTGGATTTTGCGGATATCGGGTTACGGGCGGAGACGGGTTCCCGGCAAGCGCGGGTCGTGTTCCCGAACCCTGATCGGGTGCTATTGCCCGGTCAGTTTGTGACCGTGCGCTTCCATGGAGTATCGAAGCCCAACGCCATTCTTGTTCCACAACGCGCGGTCCAGCAGGGTCCAAAGGGCGCGGTGGTCTATGTCGTCGGTCAAGGCGATCAAGTGGAAGTTCGAGACGTGAAAGCCACGGACTGGCAAGGGGACCAGTGGCTCATCGAGGACGGGCTCCGTGCCGGGGAGCGAGTCATCGTGGAGGGATTCCAACGACTCGTGCCCGGAGCTCAGGTCAAACCCGTCACGGTGGCCTCGACAAAGTCTGATACGCCTCCAACGCCGGCCGGTGGCGGCGTGGAACAGGCAAAATGAATCTCAGTTTTTTCATCGATCGGCCGATTTTTGCCTCGGTCCTTTCCATCGTCATCGTTGTGGTGGGGCTAGTGGCAATGCTGGCTCTACCCATCGCTCAGTTTCCTGAGATCACTCCCCCGGTGGTACAGATCGACGCTGATTACCCTGGTGCGAGCGCAGATGTCGTCGCGGAATCGGTCGCACGTCCCATCGAATTGCAGCTGCCCGGCATCGATCGGCTTCTCTACTTCGATTCGACGAGCACGAACGACGGTCACATGACCATCAAGCTGACGTTCGAAATCGGGACGAACATCGATATCGCGCAAGTTCAGGCCCAGAACCGCCAGAAGCTTGCCGAGCCGCAACTTCCGCCGGAAGTCGTCCGTCAGGGAGTGACCGTTAAAAAACTGTCGCCTGATCTACTGACGGTGATGGTGCTTAAATCGGACGATCCGCAGCAAGATGCACTGTTCCTATCGAATTTCGCGATCCTGCGAATCCTCGACAATATCAAGCGACTGCCCGGAGTCGGCGATGCGCTGGTCTTCGGACAACAGAATTACAGCATGCGTCTCGTCCTCGATCCGGTGCGCATGGCGCAGTTGGGTCTGACACCGACCGATATCGCGAATGTCGTGCGCGAGCAGAACCGTGACTTTCCCGCCGGAACCGTCGGACGCGAGCCCATGCCGATTCCCACGGAGCTCACGCTTCCTCTCATCACCGAGGGACGCATGACCGACGTGCGCGAATTCGAAGAGATGATCGTTCGAGCGCTGCCGAACGGATCGATGGTTCGACTCAAAGACGTCGCGAGGGTTGAGTTGGGAGCGCAATCCTATGTGCTCGAAGGTCGCTTCAACCGCAAGCCTACCGCGCTGCTTCTCACCTTTCTTTCACCGGGCGCGAACGCCCTCGACACGGTCAAGCGAATTCGCGGAGAAATGGACAGACTGAGCAAGGTCTTTCCACCCGGCGTTACGTACGACATTCCCTACGACACGACACGCTTTGTCGATGTCTCCATCAAGGAGGTGGTGAAGACCTTGGGAGAAGCCATGGTCTTGGTCGTCCTGGTGGTGTACCTCTTTCTTCAAAGCTGGCGCGCCACGTTGATTCCTGTCTTGGCGGTTCCCGTCTCGCTGATCGGAACTTTCGCGGGGATGGCCGCCCTCGGATTCTCCATCAATACCCTCACCCTCTTCGGCTTGGTGCTTGCCATCGGAATTGTGGTGGATGATGCCATCGTGGTCGTGGAAAACGTGGAGCGTCACATGGCGGGTGGGCTATCGCCGAAGGACGCGGCTAAGAAAGCCATGGGGGAGGTGGCCGGGCCCGTGATTGCCATTGTGCTGGTGTTGTGCGCGGTCTTTGTGCCGGTGGGATTTCTCGGCGGGATCACCGGTCAATTGTACAAGCAGTTTGCGATCACGATTGCGGTCTCCGTCGCGATCTCGGGGTTCGTCGCCTTGACGCTCAGTCCCGCTCTCGGCGCTCTGGTGCTGAAGCCGAGCCATGGGCCACGTAAAGGATTTTTTGGATTGTTCAACCGGCTGTTCGAGTGGGTTCAAGCTCGTTACTCAACAAGCGTGAGTCTCACGTTGAAGCACATGGCCCTCTCACTGGCGCTGTGCGGGGTGGTGATTGGTGTCGCAGTCAAATTATTTGCGGTGATTCCCATGGCCTTCTTGCCGGAAGAGGACCAGGGATATTTCATTACCGTCGTTCAGCTGCCGGATGGGGCGTCGAAAAAGCGGACGGACGCAGTCGTCGATCGAATTGAGCAGTACTATCATACCCTTCCTGCGATCTATGCAACACAAGCGCTGTCGGGACAGAACTTCGTCTTTAATACCAGAGGCACCAATACGGCGACTCTCTTTGCCCCTCTCAAACATTGGGATGAACGGAAGGGAAGGCAGGACCATGTCAAGGCGCTGATCGGAGGGGCGTTCAAGGAATTCGGTAAGATTCCCGGTTCGCTGATCCTAGCGTTTAATGCTCCTTCGATTCGGGGCCTGGGTGCCACCGGTGGTTTCTCCGTCCAACTGCAGGACCCGAGCGGCGGGGATTTTAAACAGTTTGGCGCGGTTGCTCAGGAGTTTGTCAAAAAGGCAAGTCAGGACCCGGCGATTGGAGCGGTCAGCACGAGTTTCCGCGTGAGCGCCCCGCGAGTCCACGCCAAGATCAATCGGGAGAGGGCCAAGGCGCTCGGGGTGCCGATCTCCGAAGTGTTCGACACGCTTCAAGCCTATTTCGGCAACCTGTACATCAACGATTTCGTCAAATTCGGCCGTGTCTATCGGGTCCAGACCGAAGCGGAGCCCCAGTATCGATCCCGCCCGGCCGATATCAGCAAGATTTATGTTCGAGCCGTGAACGGCCAAGGCCCTGCTATGATTCCGCTCGACACCGTGGTGACGACGAACTACTCCAGCGGGCCAGACCCCGTGACCCACTTCAACGGATTCAATACTGCGCTTGTCTTGGGTTCGGCGGCGCCAGGCTACAGTTCGGGCCAGGCGCTCGATGCGTTGGAGCGGGTGGCGCAAGAGGTGTTGACCCCTCAGGGGTTCGACATCGATTGGAGCGGGATATCGTATCAAGAACGCAAGGCCGGTTCTCAATCGATTGTCGCGTTTGGGTTCGGGTTGCTCATGGTGTTCTTGGTGCTGGCTGCCCAGTACGAGAGCTGGACCGTTCCGTTCGCCGTGATCCTGGCCGTCCCGTTTGGAGTGTTCGGCGCCTTGTCGGCGGTATGGTTGTCGGGAATGACGAACGATATCTATTTCCAGATCGGCTTGGTGACGCTTATCGGGCTTGCGGCCAAGAATGCCATTCTCATCGTGGAGTTTGCGAATCAACGGTACCAGCACGGTCTTCCATTGAGGGATGCCGTGGTGGAAGCGGCCCGACTTCGGTTCCGACCCATCCTCATGACCTCATTGGCCTTTATTCTTGGCGTGGTGCCGCTGGTCGCCGCCGGTGGAGCCGGCGCGGCCAGCCGCCATTCGATCGGGACCGGTGTGTTCGGAGGAATGATCGCGGCGACGATTCTTTCCGTCTTATTTGTCCCCTTGTTCTTCACACTGATCCGAATGTTGGGAAAGCCGGCTCCCCGACCTGTCCAACAAGACAGAACCGGAGAAGACCGTACCGGGCTCGCTTCGGCTTCTGTGCAAGGAGGACTTTGATATGCGTATCCTCCCGCTGTTAGGCCTTTCGAGCGTACTGCTTTCCTGCGCAATGGGGCCCGATTATTCGCGCCCTGATATTCCGGCCAATGATTCGTTTCGCATGGCCAAAGAAGCCACTGACCTCCCGTCTCTCGCCAATATGCCCTGGTGGGAATTGTACCGTGATGAGGAGCTTCAGAAGCTTATCCGTATTGCGTTGGAGGAAAACAAGGATCTCGAACGCGCCGTCGCGACGATCGAAGAGTTTGAATCGCGGTTGTTCATCGCGCGGACAGACTACATTCCTCAAATGACGGGGACGGCCAATTTCCCCTTTGCACGGTCGGGCGGAGTCCGTTTCGCAGGATTCCCGAGTCCCTTCAGCTACTACGTGCAGGGAAATCTCGCTTGGGAAATTGATGTGTGGGGACGGATCCGCCGGTCGAATGAAGCGGCCCGCGGTGATCTGCTGGCCAGGGAGGAAAGTCGGCGCGCGATCGTTTTGCAGTTGGTCGGTGGAGTGGCGCAGGCCTATTTCGACCTTCGGCAGTTCGATCTGCAGCTGGAGATTGCCGAACGCACGTTGAAAGCATGGGACGAGTCCGTGCGAATCAGCCAAGCTCGCCACCGGCAAGGACTGATTCACGGGCTGGATGTCGAACAGTTTCAAGCGGAACGGGAAAACGCGGCGGCGCGCATTGCGGATCTGAAGCGCCAAGTGATTCTGAAAGAAAATGAACTGAGTGTGTTACTAGGGAGGAATCCAGGCCAGATCGCCAGGGGGCAATCGTTGACCGATCAAGTCGTGCCGCCCATCGTGCCGGCCGGTCTCCCATCCGAATTGCTGCAGCGGCGGCCGGATATCGTCCAGGCAGAGCAGCAGCTGGCTGCGGCGACGGCCAGAATCGGAGCCGCGAAAGCCGATCGTTTTCCCAAAGTCTCGCTCACCGGACTTCTTGGCCTTGCCAATCCAAGCTTATCCAAACTCTTCACGGCCGGAGGAGACTTCGCAGCCTTCGGTCCGACGCTGACCGGTCCCTTGTTGAATGCGGTAAGCCTTGGATTTCAGCAGAAGGCCGCCGAAGCTCAGTCCAGGCAAGCGATCGCCCAGTATAAACAGACGATCTTAGTAGCCTTCAAGGAAGTTGAAGACGCGCTGGCAGGGGTCGCGATGGCACGTGAACAGGCGGCTGCGCAGGAGCGACAGGTGAATGCGCTGAAAGCGGCCCTGCGCCTGGCAAATCTCCGGTACAAAGGCGGCCTTGCGAACTATTTGGATGTCTTAATCGCGCAACGGAACCTGTTCGACGCGGAATTGGCGCTCGCGACGACCCACCGCTTATATCTGATATCGGTGGTCCAGCTGTACAAAGCGTTAGGCGGTGGTTGGTCGCCTCAGGAGTCTGGTCGAGAACAGCCGGTGGCCGCCGCGATCCAAACGGGAGATCACTAGCGCGGCGAACTATCTTGCGGCCTGATGGCGCCTGTCATTCGTGAGGCGATCCAATGGGATTGGAAAGGAAAGTTGTGCTGATTGCAGGAGGGGGCGGAGCCCTAGGACACACCGTCGTTCCGGCGTTCGTGCGTGCCGGGGCGCGGGTGATTTCAGTTGATCGCCATGGATCTGCAGGCCAACCGGATGGCTGGGTCGCGGTCGCAGCCGATGTGACCGATGAAAGCGATGTGCGGCGGCTTGTCGAGGAGGTCGTGCGGATGGAAGGCCGCATCGATGCCCTGGTCAACCTGGTCGGTGGTTTTGCCCTGGGTCGTGCTGCGGAGACGGACGTCCCCTTGTGGCAGCGAATGCTGACGTTGAATCTCACGTCGGCGTTCCTGCTTTCCAAGGCGGTCATGCCACATATGCTGGGAAGGCGGAGTGGGAGGATCGTCCATGTCGCTGCCCGTGCCGCGGTCGAACCTTTTCCCGGTGCGGCGGCGTACATCGTGTCGAAATCAGGACTTGTGGCGCTGATCCGCGCGCTCGCGACGGAATTGGCCGGGTCTGGTGTCATGGTCAACGGCATATTGCCGACCACCATCGATACGCCGGCAAATCGGAACAGCATGCCTGATGTGGATCCCTCGACGTGGGTCAAGCCTGAATCCGTTGCCCAGGCGCTGATCTATCTCGCGTCCGATGAGGCCAGCCAGATCAACGGGGCCGTTATTCCAATGGGAACGTGAGTCGAGACAAACACTGCGAGGAATATTGATGCCCGAGAGCAACTGGATTGATGTTGGGTCTGTCGAGGAATTGAAGAACAAGCCCTTGCAGGAGGTCGTGTGCGGGACGACGGCCATCGCACTGACGCACAAGGATGGCGCGTTTGCCGCCATCTCCGGAGTCTGCAATCACGTGGGCGGCCCGTTAGGCGAAGGCACTCTCGAGGGCGACTACGTGGTCTGCCCCTGGCATTACTGGAAGTTTCATCATCGAACCGGTCAAGGAGAACCCGGCTATGAGCAAGATCAGGTTCCCGCCTACGCAACCAAGGTGGAGAACGGTCGACTCTACGTCGACCTTTCCTCAGCGACAAAGCGCAAGAAGCAGGTGCATGCACCGCATCCCTTGGCGAGACCGGTCATTCGCCGGGCTGGCCCGATTCGGGTCGTAGGCATCTCTACGACGGCGATGACTGTCGCCCATCCGCGCTACAGTGGATCGGATGCGCTACTCGAGACTGCCTTGGAGCACGCGAAGACTGACCTTCAGCTCGAGATCCAGTACATCAAGCTTCGAGACTTGAGCTTCCGAGCCTGCGAAGGATTTTATTCCAAATCGGCACAGGCCTGCACATGGCCTTGTTCGATCACACAGATGGACCCGAGCGATCAGCTCGATCGCGTGTACGAAGCCATCGTGCATTGGGCCGACGTGATTCTCATCGCCACGCCGATCCGCTGGGGGAATGCGAGCAGCCTGTACTACAAGATGATCGAGCGGCTGAACTGCATTCAGAATCAGGAGACGATCGCCAGCAAACACTTGCTGAAGAACAAGGTCGCCGCTTTCATCATCATGGGCGGGCAGGACAATGTCCAAGGCGTAGCCGGGCAACTCTTGACGTTTTGGGCCGAGGTCGGCTGCCAATTTCCGCAATTCCCGTTCATCGCGCATTCCAGAGGCTGGAGCGCTGAGGATATGGAGCGGAACGTCATCGAGGTCCAGAACAGCCGGGAACTTCGGGAAGGGGCGCAGGAGCTGGTGGCACGCGCGGCAGACATGGCAAAGCTCATGATCGACGGACAACTTCCCGAGCATCCCCTGGCTCGCGGCGGGCGCAAGGCGCATCAACTCGACAGCGAGCCTACCGGCTGACAACCACCAGTTCGACGAGGAGACAATGGTATGCCGAAGCAAAGGGGAAGAGATATCTCAATGCACAATCTCATTCAGGCCCTTCTTCATCTGCACAAAGCGTTGTTGGACGATGAGCGGATGTCCTACGAGCGTGTGCACGGGAGGATTCCGTCCAACGGGATGTTCTTGCAGTTGGTGCTGAACGATGGCTGGTTTGCCTGGTTGCGTCCGTTGTCCCAGTTAACGGCCAAGCTTGACGAACTTAGCGAGGCCGTTGAACCATCGAACGACGAGAAGAGCGCCGTGCTTGAGTCGGTGGGGAAGCTTCTCACCCCGACGGAGGCTGGGGAGGCGTTCGGCAGACAATATTACGATGCGCTGCAACGGGGACCGGAGGTGATTCTGGCGCACGCGGCGGTTAGAAACTTGCTCGCGCAGTCCATTCCCAATCGGAGTTGATGCGGATGGGGAAGCATCAGGAGCACCGATCGGTGCAAAAACGACGCTGGAGGGCTTTTGCGACATCCTCAACCTGTTTGCCGCTTCGTTTCCATGGATTGCCGATACTGTTCGACGTAGTCCAGAATGCGGTCCTTCGGTACCCCAAACCAGTTCAAGGCATGCCGGATCAAGGTCGCCGATGCCTCGACTTCAGGCTGAATGACCTCGGTTGCCCCAACGACACCGAGTCGCTCCCCTTCCGCTAGTCCATGTGCACGGGCCAGGATCGGAACTTTTGGATTGAGGTCTCGGATGCGACTCACGGTCAGTGCAGCGGGCTCGATTTCAGGCAATGCTACGATCATCAGAGACGCATCTGCCGCTCCGGCCTTCGTGAGCAACTCGCGATGCGAAGCGTCGCCATAGAGGCAGGCCGTACGCTTGGCTTGTAGCCGGCGAATGATGTCCGGATTTCGGTCGATCACCACATAGGGAAGACTGAAGGCTTCCAACGCCCTTCCGAGCGCGCTGCCGACTCGTCCGAATCCGCATAGGACAACATGCTGCCGGAGCGGTTCGCCTTCCGGCGGCCACGGCGTCGTGTCGTGTTGATCATGAGCGAGACGTCTCTGAACGAGCCAGCCGGGCACATACCTGACAAGAGCGGCATTCATGAGAATGGTAATGAGTGACGCGGCAAGCGTCGCATTGTAGACTTCACTGCCGACATGGCCCGACGATTTTGCAACCTGCACAAGGACAAACGAGAATTCGCCGATTTGAGTGAGACCAATTCCCACCAGGACTGCGGTGATCCATGGGTAGCCGAACAGCCGCACGACGGTCATCCAAATCAAGAGCTTTCCGGCCACGATCAAGGCAATCATCGTAGCAAGGAGAGAAATGTTACTGAGGATAACGCGCGGATCGATCAGAATACCGATGGTCACGAAAAAGAGCGCGACGAAGGCATCACGCAGCGAAAGAAGCCGGGCCAAGGTTTCGTGTCCATAGTCGGATGCACTGATAATGAGCCCGGCCAGGAAGGCTCCCAAGGCGAGAGAAAGTCCGACCATCTGTGTGACGGCGGCAGTCCCAAGGCTGATGGCCAGTGTGACGAGGAGGAAGAGTTCTTGATTCTGGGTCCTGGCGACGTGAGTCATGATCGGTGGGATGACTTTGGCGCCCAGGTATCCCACTGGCACAAGGATCAATAGAGCCTTTCCCAAGGCTTGACCGATCAGAAGCAATCGCCCCGAGTCGAACTCTCCGAGGGCCGGCATGAGCACCGTCATCCCTACGACTGCGACGTCTTCGACCAAGGTAATGCCGATCATCACCCGTCCGTGTTTTGAGCGAAGCTCGCCCCGATCTACGAGGAGACGCGCGAGCACCATGGTGCTCGCCATGGAAATGACCGCACCGATCACGATGCTCTGGATGGTCGGCCACCCGATCAGACTCCCGACCACGGTGGCCAATCCGATAGACATGAGAATGCCGAGCGGACCTCCGGCAAGGGCGACCCATTTGACCCGCATCAGATCCTTCACTGAAAACTCAAGTCCGATCGAGAACATCAAGAGAATGACGCCGATCTCTGCAAACAGCTCGAAGGCATGCGGTTCAGAGATCGTAAGGCCCGGGGTAAATGGACCGATCGCGATGCCACCCAGGACGTAGCCGAGGATCAACGGCTGCCCGGCAATTCGGGCGAGTACACCGCCGGCGACGGCGGCAAGGAATACCGTGGCAAGGTCCGAAAAGAACAAGGGATTTGGCTGCACGTCATACCTCTTCAGCGAACTCTATCCGCACATTGACCGGCCATGGCCGATTGGCGGCGATGGTCACATGACCGGGGAACGAAAATACCATAGACGAGGTGAAGAATGTCGCCTCTTCATGAATCAATCGTGGTCTTGCCTAATAGTTCTCGCATGGGTCCAAACTAAGAGATCAGACCCCTTGTGAGTCCTTCATAGCCGACGGGCCCTGAGGAGATCCTTATGCGATGGCGTCCAGTTGGACAAGATCAGCTCTCACACGTAACTGAGCCGGTCCGGGCTAAGGTCGCATGCCATCCGAAGCCGCATGCCTTATCACGGCAGTGAGCCCTAAGACACTTTCCCGAGTGTAGAATTTAGGCTATACTTGCTCCCGATCCGACTGGCCATGAACATGAATTCCGCTCTGACGCAAGCCCTTGGATGGTCGCGAGCGCAGTCTCATCGGGCGCGGTCCCTCATTTCACGATATTAACCGCCAGCCCGCCTGCGCCGAAGAAGCGCCGAGTGTAGAATTCCACGCGTGGGGAGAACGCCGATCCGATGAGTATCGCTTCTCTCTCATCACCTCTCATATTGGTCCTTCCGTCGCTCTGGGTCTTTGCCGGTATCTTTCTGTGTTGCAGCGCCCTGTTCAGAATCGTTGGCCTGGTCTATGCCTTTGTCAGCCTGTATACACACTATTCCCTCAGGCAGCGATGGACGTGGCTGGTCGGCATGTTCTCTGTGTGCCTCCTGCTGCTCAATTCAGATGAATGGTCGACGGCCTGGGGATTATTCGCGAGATCACCATGTGCAAGCGGACTGAGTCAGCGCTGCGGGTGAGCGAAGAACGCATCCGCGCCACCGTTGAAAACACCCCCTATGTCGCCGTGCAGTGGTATGACAACAACGGTCGCGTACTGTATTGGAATCGCGCCTCCGAGACCATGTTCGGCTGGAAAAGCGAGGAGGCGCTCGGCAAGACGTTGGATCAACTCTTCCTCACGCCCGAGGACACCGCCGTATTTGTCAGGTTTCTGGAAGAAATTCGGATGACCGGCCGGTCGTTTGGGCCTACAGAATCGAGCTTCCATCACCGCGACGGCAGCCCTGGCGTCTGTCTTTCGACGACGTTCGGCATTTCAAGTCCCGACGGTGCGCCATGCTTCGTACGCATGGACGTGGACGTGACCGAGCGCAACAGGGTTGAGGGAGAACTTCAGCGGACGTATCAACAACTCAGGGAGTTGATACGTCAATTGGAAGCCTCACAGGAAGCGGAGCGCAAACGGATCGCACGGGAACTGCACAGCGAATTAGGACAGTTGGTCACGGCCCTCCATTTGGACCTGATCTGGCTGAGTTGCAAGGACAGCGAAGCAGAGGGCGGAGCGCAAGCAGGCGAGATCGCATGCAGATTGAAATCCATGATGAAGCTGGTGAACGCGCTGACGAACTCCACCAGACGCATCGCCATGTCCCTGCGCCCCAGCCTGCTGGACGATTTTGGATTGGTCGCTGCTCTGGGGTGGCAAACCCGAGACTTTCAGGAACGGACGGGACTGGAATGCACGCTACTGACAGGTCCCGATGTGGCGCAAATGCAAATCAAGGATTCCCATGCCACGGCGCTTTTCCGTATCGCCCAGGAGCTTCTGACCAACGTCATCCGCCATGCGAACGCGCAGCGCGTGCAGGTCTGTCTTCAGGAGGAAAGCGGCGCGCTCGTGATGACCATCAACGACGATGGGCGAGGGATTATGGAGGAGGATATGGCTAAGGCGATGTCCTTCGGGTTGCACGGCATTCGTGAACGACTGGTCTCGATCAAGGGTGAACTCACGATGAAGGGCGTCCCTCATCGCGGGACGTCCGCGAGCGTGCGTGTCCCCATGCCACAACAAGGGTAATGCCGCGAATCATTCCGAGCCGAGGAGGCTGGAGGCCCGACCATGCTGAGGGTCATGATCGCCGATGACCATGCCATCGTCCGACAAGGGTGGAGGCAGATTATCGCTGAGGGTTTCGAGCAGATGGTTGTCGCAGAAACCGGATCGGGACGTGGGGTGCTGGACACCGTGAAGGATGATCTCTGGAGCGCGGTGGTCTTGGACGTTGATCTACCGGACATGAACGGCTTGGATGTTCTCAAGGAACTGAAGGCCCGACGGCCTGACGTACCAGTCGTGATACTCAGCTTTCACACGGAGACGGAGTATGCCGTTCGCGCCTTCAGGGCCGGCGCAAAGGCATATTTGACGAAGGACAGCGCGCCGGACGAGTTGTTGGCCGCGCTGAAAAAAGCGATGCAGGGAGGCAGGTACGTCACGGTCTCTTTGGCTGAAGCGCTGGCCGAAAGTTTCGCACACGAAGCTCCCACCTTGCTGCATCAGACGCTGTCGGATCGTGAACTGGCGGTCCTTTGCCTCATAGCCAAGGGCAAGACCCTCACGGAAACCGCCGATCAACTGTGCCTCAGCGTCTCGACGGTCGGCACGTACCGATCTCGGTTGCTCGAAAAACTCAAGCTCCGAACGACCGCCGAACTGATTCGCTACGCCCTTCGTCATCATCTCGTCCAGTGAACGCTCCTCCTTCCTGGTCCATTCATCAGTCGCCCTGCCACGGTGCTGTGGCTCCATTCGGCAGTCGGCCGTAAAAACTATGAGAATAAATTCAGGGCTCTTACGACGGACTGTGCTCACATCGAATCGGTAGGATTACCGGTGGTTCGGGAGCGGAGCGGTCTCGCCCCGGAGGACTCTGCATGAAGATCGTTATTGCCGGCGATGCCGTCATATTTCGCGAGCGGGTCAGGATGCTGGTCGCGGAGCTGCCTGCAGTCCACGCTCACTTCCGCTCTGGATCGCCACCTGATGGTTCTTGAGGCTGTCCTCATGCCGTCACACGTGATCTTCGGGAATTCTTCGACACTCGCCAACGATTTTCCGACAGGAAATTCCAATTTTTGCCGATAGACGCTCGTGCAGGTCCCATGCATGTTGAAACTAGGCGATGCTTGTCTACAACTAAACTGTGAAGAGGCAAGTCATGAAAGTGCTCATTGCGGATGGCGAGGCGATCGTGCGCCGCAAGTTGTATACGATCTTACAGGATGTCCCGGGCGTCGAAGTCGTTGGGACGGCAGACAAAGGGCAAGAAGTGCTTGCCCTCATCGAGAGAGAATGCCCCAATGTCGCGATCCTCGACATCAACGTGCCGGAGAAAACAGGGATCGAGGTGCTCCGGCGCGTCAAAGGCAAGAAGCCCGCGCCGATCACGATCATCCTGACGAATCATGTGGATCAGGAACACCGCGAAGCCTGCCTCACGGCAGGGGCTGAATTGTTCATTGATAAGGTGCACGGCCTCGATCAACTCCGGCCGATCCTACGGGGCTTGAGTGAGCAGTTTCAAGCGCTTCGCGCCGTGGTCCTCACCCATAAGGAAAGCGAGGCGATCCTTCGGCAGACCATGGAACGGCTGCGCGAGACGATGGAGCGATTCCATCTCGCCGTCTCCGGCTCGTCCGACGGCCTCTGGGACGTCACCTTCTTGCCGGGAACGCCCTGGCATAATCCGGCTCAGCCGGTGTGGTATTCCACACACCTGAAAGAGATGCTCGGGTACGCCGAACATGAGTGGCCCCACGTGCTCGCGAGTTGGGATACGCTGTTGCATGCGGACGATCGGGCGCGAGTCTTCGCCGCAATCACGGCCTACCTTGAGCGTCGAACGGTTCGTTACGACATCGAATATCGGTTGCGCACCAAACAGGGAGAAGTCCGATGGTTCCGGGCCCGTGGGATTGCGATCTGGGATGAGTCCGGACGCGCCTCCCGCATGGCCGGGTCGTTGAGCGATATCACCGATCGCAAGCTGCTGGAATCGCAGCTCCTGCAAGCCCAGAAGATCGAATCTCTAGGCCGGTTGGCCGGCGGCATCGCGCACGATTTTAACAACGTCCTCACGGCTATTTTGGGTTACAGCCAGTTAATCGAAAGTCAACTCTCAACAGAGGATCAGCTCTACGGTCATGTCAAGCAGATACGCAAGGCGGGCGAGCATGCTCTCGCCTTAACGCAGCAACTGTTGGCGTTCAGCCGCAGACAGGAACACCGCCCGCAGGTGCTGGATCTGAACTCGGTGATCAGCAAAGCAAATGACCTGCTGCAGCGTTTGCTCGGAACCGGTGTTCAGTTGTCGCCACGGTTAACTCCTTCATTGAGTGCGATTTTCGCCGATCCTTGTCAGGTCCAGCAGGTGCTCTTGAATCTTGTGATCAACGCGCGTGACGCCATAGGCCGCACCGGCACTGTCACGATCGAGACGGGTGAGGTCGAGTTGGACGAACTGTATGCCCGCTCGCACGTTGCGGTATCGCCCGGACGCTATGTGATGCTTGCGGTGACTGATACCGGGTGCGGCATGGACGAGCAGACCAAATCCCGCATCTTCGAGCCCTTCTTTACCACGAAGGGCGACCGAGGAACCGGCTTGGGACTGGCCACGGTCTATGGGAGTGTCAAGCAAAGCGGAGGCAGCATCTGGGTCTATAGTGAGCCGGGGCAAGGCACCACGTTTCGGATTTACTTTCCTTGCGCTTCCCAGGACGGGGACAAGAATGGGACGGGGAGTGTTCCCCTTGCCCCCCTGACAGCCGAGCGAGGCACCGAGACGATCCTTGTTGTCGAGAACGATGCCAACGTACGCTTGGTCGCCGTCGAGATTCTGAAGTCCCTGGGGTACCTGGTCCTGGAGGCGAGGAGTCAGATTGAGGCGCTGGCACTAGTCAGGATTGCCGAAGACCCGATCCAACTTCTCGTGAGCGATGTGGTCATGCCGATGATGAACGGGAGGGAGTTTGCCCGGGAAATGCTGCGGTTGCGTCCAGGATTAAGAGTGATCTTCATGTCTGGTTACTCGGAGGACTACGTGACGGCGCAGGGCTTTATGGATCCTGGTAGCGAATTTGTGCAGAAGCCGTTCACGGTCCATTCGCTGGCAAACAAGGTTCGAGCGATTCTGGGTTAAAGCGACCATTCCCGACGAGTCTGAAGCGATAGAGAGTCCAACTCAAGAGGTTTGCCCCATTTATGAAGCCACATATCCCGGACGTCCTGCTCCGCAAAGTCCGGGAAATTCTCGATGAATTCGATACGCGACGAGATTTCTTCGTTGGGTTCGAGGATCTTATGCCCACGATTCTTGTTGTCGATGACGACCATCAGATTCGAGTCTGGGTACGCCGGATTCTTGAGTCCAAGGGCTACCAGGTCGAGGAAGCCGGCGATGGAAAGGAAGCATTGGCCTACCTCGAACGGGCTGAGCCTGTGCTGATCCTGCTGGACATCTTTATGCCCAATGTGGATGGCCTGGAAGTCCTGTTGCATCTCCGGTTGTGTGCCAAGCCCGCCAAAATTCTGGTACTTTCCGGCAACCCAATCAACGGGTTCGATGTATGTCGAACGGCAAAGGTTTTCGGTGCCCACGATATCATTGTCAAACCCTTCAGCGCGCAGGGCCTACTGCAGCGGATTGAATCACTGTTGTCCACAGCGTGACGAAATGGTTCCTGTCTGTACCGACCTTTCGTTGGCTCAAGCTAAGGGGCAGCCTGAGCTGTCCCCGATTTCTCACATCACCTGAAATGAGGGTTCATCGTAGTCCACCCCGAAGTCATCAGCATGCGCTCGATTCTCACCGCGTGAAAGGTTTAATGATGAGAAGAGGCTCGAAAAGAGGATGAAAGAATGTGGGGTGGTTTGGGTGAGGATTTCTGTCGGGAGAGAAACCAGGTAGGGTTACTGATCAAACAGCTATACGGGTAAAGTCGGAGTTTTGTAGGAGGAGCTCCCATCGTTCAATGGAAGCTCCTCCCGTAACAATGACCGAAAGGCGAGTAAACAGGAGATGGTTACCTAGGGCAATGTATATGTCAGATTCGGCCAGACCGCATACCCGATCGCTTGACCGCTTTTCCCTTCCTGCAGCTCAAAAACAATGCTGGTCTGGAAAGGGGTTGTTCCTGACATTCCGGTGAATCCACCGGAACCGCCCGTAAACGTGAAATCGCCCACACATTCTTTTAAATTTCCAGTGCACTTCCAGTGGGCATATCCGACGTCCTTGCCTTCATGCGCCACGATCGTGCAGAGGCCTTCTATCGCCTGATAATCCTTGCTTCTATTAAGATTCACACGCACCGGACAGGTCAGTTTGGATGAATGGACAATCAGCTTGCCCCCGTCCTTATGACGGGAGATCAACACCCCTTTTACAATTCCATTGACGACCTGTTCTCCGTTTCCAAGTTCCAAGAACTCGCCGGTTCCGTTCCAACTCGAACTGGAGTCACCTGACTCAACGGTCTTGGCATATGCTGAAGAAGCGTTGATTAGAAATGCGGACACACCTATACCTAATACGAAAATGAAGTGCAGAACGACTCGCATGCGATCTCCTTTCAGATAAGGCTCTGTACTGAATAAAATGCCAGGTCAGCTTAACGGCCTGAAAGCATCGGCAGTCCCTTATAACGAATACGAGGAGGTAAGATCAAGCGAGAGCATGCCCAATGTGGTCCCTGTTATAGGTCCGCCCGCGCTTCGTTGGTACTGACCATAACCTCTTAAGTTCTTGAATGTCCTGAAAAGAGCCACCTCAATGGGGGCGGCGCGGTTGTGTAACTGATTGACGTTGTATCGCCGGTGATATTTCGATTCTCTGAAAGCCGAAGCGTATTAACGGGTACGGTTGCGCGGAGAGGAGCGCCTCGCACCGTTCGTGATGTCAAACGGGTTTCTCACTTGAGCCTTCACAGTAAAGACCGGGCACGCGGCTCTTCGAACCACAGCTTCGGCAACACTGCCGAGCATGAGTCGCTTCATGCCGCGACGGCCATGGGTTCCAACGAGGATGAGATCGGTTTTCTGGTGTTTTGCCTGGTCAAGAATGACCTCAACCGGACTTCCCGTGATCACGACCTTATCGGCGATGACCTCATCTGCTCGGGACGCCGCTATGATCTTCTGGAGCTGTTCGTCACAGCGCCTCCGCGAGAGTTCATCGACGCGAAGAGTGTCAGATTGCGAGGAGGCTGATGGCTCGGTGGCATGGACCAGCACCACCCGCGCGGTTAGCCGTTTTGCCAGCACGACGGCGGTCCGAAGCGCGGCCTTCGAAGAAGCAGAAAAGTCCGTTGCTACTAGAAGGCGAGATATCCTCAGCCGGTGTGGATTGACAGGGGTATGGTGCGTAACAGATGCGCTGACCGTAAGAACGGCGCAGAGCGTCCGGCGCAAGGTGCTCTCCGCAACGCTGCCTAGCCGAAGCCGATCCCAGCCGGTCTTACCTTGAGTTCCCATGGCGATAAGGACAACGTGAGAGCTATGCGCAACTTCCAGGATGGAATCCACAGGAATGCCCACCAGCAGTCTGTGATCGGCCATGAGGCTGTTCTCGTGGGCAAGGCGAACTATCCGGCCCAGTTCAAGCAGAGCCTTGGTCTTCAAGGAATGAAGGGAGCGGCGCGCGGCCGGAGACCAATGCTCGAAGCCGGGAGGGGCTTTCACGACATGCAGGACCATGAGACGGAGATTCAACGCCAGTGCAAGTTTAAGAGCATACGGAAATACCAGTTTCCCCGGCTTCGAAAAGTCGGTCGCCAAGAGGAGTGTTCCATTCTTGCGTGCGGTCGTATTCACAACGAACTCCGTGGAGCTGCAAACGGAGGATACGAAAATACCATAGAGGAGGTGAGTAATACCGCCTCTTCATGAATCAATCGTAAGGGGTCTGTAGAGGGCAGATCGAGTGTGAGAGGGAAGCGGTCGAAGGGACTCGCGCAAGGAGGCGGTGCGAAGTGCGTCATGAAACGGTATACTTTGGCCGCGTAGTCCGACTTAACCATGACCGAGGGAGGAACACTCATGGGACAGCCACGCATTGCAGCCAAGCAGCCGGCGGTATTGTCATTGGACCCGGGAACCTACTATTGGTGTCAATGTGGGCGTTCGAGGGATCAGCCGTTCTGTGACGGATCCCACCAAGGTACCGGGATCGAGCCGGTCGAATTTACGCTCACAGAGAAACAGGAAGTCGCCTTGTGTCAGTGCAAGCAGACCAAGACCCCGCCGTACTGCGACGGGACACACAAAACCCTCTGACGTCCAGTGAGGCCTCTGGTTGTCGGCTTAATGATGAGACCCCTTGAGCTGCCGTTGATCGGTAGTCCATACTTGCGCGTATGGATCGGTCGAGCATAAGTCCCTGCGAGACGCTCGCGGAGCGTTATCAGGCACTCTTGGAGGTCGCACAGGCGATCTCTGCGCAGCGAGACCTCGATCAGCTCTTCCATGATTTGGCTCACCGTCTACCTCGTGTTGTGCAGGTCAATTATGTGGATTTATCCCTCCATGATCCCGTCAAGAAGGTGATGCGGTTACATACGATCCAGGCCAATGTGCCGGCTGATCTCGTGGGCGGGCATGAGGTGGCGATTGAAGATTGTCCTGCCGGATTGGTGTGGCAAATGCAACAGCCACTGTTGGTCCCGAACCTCTCGGAAGAGCTCCGCTGGCCAAAGGTCATTGAACTCATGAAGGAGGATGGGACACAGTCGTTTTGCTTCGTCCCTTTGTCCACGTCGAGAGGACGAATGGGTGCGATGGGCTTTTTGAGTTTGCAGAAAGAGGCCTATAGCGACACGGATTTAGAGTTTCTCCAGCAAGTCGCCAAACAAGTGGCTGTCGCAGTGGAAAATGCTCTGGCCTTTCAGCAAATTGAAGAACTTAAGGACAAACTCGCCAAAGAAAAACTCTATCTCGAAGAAGAGCTGCGCATAGAACACGGATTTGAGGATATCATCGGCGACAGCCACGCGCTCATGCAGGTCTTGAAACAAGTCGAAGTCGTGGCTCCGACGGATTCGACGGTGCTCATTCAAGGGGAAACCGGGACCGGGAAGGAACTCATCGCCCGCGCCGTCCATCGACTGAGCGGCCGTAGCGAGCGCACGTTCGTCAAGCTGAACTGTGCCGCCATTCCGACCGGCCTGTTGGAAAGCGAACTCTTCGGACACGAGCGGGGCGCTTTCACGGGTGCTATTTCTCAGAAAGCCGGCCGATTCGAGCTGGCCGATAAAGGGACAATCTTCCTCGACGAAGTGGGGGAAATCCCGTTGGAGTTACAATCGAAGCTGCTTCGTGTGCTGCAAGAGCAGGAATTCGAACGATTGGGTAGCACCAAGACCATTCGTGTTGACGTGCGCCTGGTAGCCGCCACAAACCGAGATCTCAAGAGTTTGGTGGAAGCGAAGCAGTTTCGCAGTGACTTGTACTATCGGCTGAATGTGTTTCCGGTGACCTTGCCGCCCTTGCGCGAACGCAGAGAGGACATTCCTGTCCTCGTTCGCTATTTCACCCAGCATTACGCCGTCCGCATGAAGAAAGATATCCAAACGGTTCCCGCCAGGACGCTCGACATGCTCTCCCGCTACGCCTGGCCCGGCAACGTTCGCGAATTGGAGAATCTCATCGAGCGTTCCGTCATTCTGACGCAGGGGACGGATCTGCATGTGCCCATCAGAGAACTGCAGAACGACCATCCGCTTTCGCTCGGCTCTCCGGCGACGCTTGAAGAGGCAGAACGTGAGCAGATCTTGCGCGCTTTGCGTGAGACAAAGTGGGTCATCGGCGGCCCCTCGGGTGCCGCGGCCCGATTAGGGATTAAACGAACGACCCTCCAATCAAAGATGCAGAAGCTCGGTATCACCCGCCCTCTCGAGTAAAGGTTGGTCTTGTCACCTGGCAGTCTGTCGTTGCAGTAGTCGGTCTCAATTCTCCTCCGGTACGCGTCAAGACCCAGCGGTTATTCTCATTCAGAGGCAACATCCCTTAAGCGCCTCCATTCCTATCGTGTGACGAACCATTTCGTCACATGACGACCCATCGTCTTCGTCGCCTCGTCATGGCGTAGTCGGCAATACCGTCTCTCGATGAAGAGAAACGACATTCAGCTGAGAATACAATAGGTTAGCAACCTAGTCTCGCGAGGGTACAGATTGGAATGCCTCTTGCCATAGGCATAAGTAGCATCAATTGAGGGAACTGGAGGTGATCCAATGCAAGACGTAATTCTATGGAGCTTGTGGTACGCCGCGCTCATCGCGTTGCCGTTGGTCATGACAAGGATGTCGATCAAGCATGCAATGTCGAGGGCAGTCGGACGTCGTCGAGTGCTCTCCTCCATCAATCGTAGATAGCCTGGAGGTGCGCCATGTCATTTTTTAAGACCGATGATTCATGGGCGGGGTTGATTTTGCGGGTTGGACTTGGGGCGGTGATCTTCGCCCATGGTGCGCAGAAGTTGCTGGGCTGGTTCGGCGGTAACGGCTTCGAAGGAACGATGGGATTCTTCACTCAGAAGATGGGACTGCCGTGGCTCGTGGCCTTTCTCGTCATCATGGGGGAGTCTCTGGGTAGTCTTGGATTGATCGCCGGATTGTTGACTCGCTTCACCGCAGCAAGTTTCATCGCGATCATGATCGGCGCGATCGCCACTGTGCATTGGTCACAGGGATTTTTCATGAACTGGTTTGGGCAGCAGCAGGGAGAAGGCTTCGAATATCACTTGCTGGTCATTGCCATGAGCGCCGCACTTGTCGTGATCGGTGGAGGAAAGTGGGCGTTGGACGGCGTCATTGCCCATCGGCTTGAGGTGGGCCAGCGAGTCTTGCGGGCGCCCGTGATGAAACCTGCGTAAGGTTGAACAAGGGAGGTTAATCATGGCAACGGCGGGATTATATGAAAAAGCTCTGAACTGGCAGGAGAGTCCGGCTGGTTCCACACGATGCTTCAGATGCACGGGACTTATGGTCGCTGAGGAGTCGTTCGATTCCATGGTTGGTCACTCGCGTGCCGATTTTCTGGTCAGACGTTGTGTACAATGTGGGGAAGTGATTGATCCGGTCATTCTCCAAAATCGGCAATCGCAACTCAGAAGTGATCTGGGTCGAACCTCCGAAGGAAGACTCCTGTAAGGATACGTTGATGTTAAAGATCACCGGTCAGCGAGATACGGCCTTGCAGGGAGTTTCGCTCATCATTGAAGGGCGTCTTGCTGGTCCCTGGGTAGAGGAACTCAAGACGTATTGCCGTGTCGTGGTCGAAAATCAGCAGAAATGCACGATGATCGATTTGACCGGCGTGACGTTTATCGACGCCGCCGGCAAGACGCTTCTAGCTCGTCTGTGGCAGGATGGCGTGGAATTGCGGGCGTCGGGCTGTTTGACCCGGTGTATTGTCGAAGAGATCACGGGGGTCGGCAGGCGTCATCCGTCGTGTAGGAATGGTGACAAGATCGGTTCGATGATCACACCGAATGAAACGTAACTTGCGGTTGTGTAAATCTCACCGCGATCTGGAGAAATCCTGCCTGTCTTGGGCTTGCCGCTGTCTCACGCCCCTGGGTAGAATGACGTCTTTATCTTGCCATTGCACGCTGATCGGCTTTTCAACGAGGATGGTGGCATGTTGATGGATCGGAAATCGGCGCACTATGTCTCAGCGTGGCTTGTTGTCGCGGCCATGACGCTGTCGGTTGGCTGTAAGCAAGAAGCCGGTTCGATGCCTGCACAGGAAGTGCCGCAAGTGGAGGTCGTCACTGTACAGACGCAGACGGTCCCCGATGAACCTGAATTTATCGGTCAAGCCGAGGCCTCCCGTCCGGTGGAGATTCGCCCGCAAGTCACGGGAATCCTGAAGGCGGTTTTCTATCCGGAAGGCCGTGACGTGAAGAAGGGCGATCGTCTCTATCAGATCGATCCCGTCCCCTTCAAGGCCGCTGCTGCGAGCGCCAAGGCCAAGATTGCGCAGGCGGAGGCGCGCGTGGTCCAAGCCAAGCAAGACCTGGCTCGCGTGAAACCGTTGCTGGCGGACCAGGCGGTCAGTCAGAAAGATGTCGACGATGCTGTCGCAGAAGAGTTGTCGGCCGACGCGGCGGTGCAAGGAGCACAGGCTGATCTCATCAAGGCCCAATTCGATCTCGATAACACCCTCATTACGGCACCGATCAGCGGAATTATTGAGCGCAGCCGCTACTATGAAGGACGATTGGTCTCAGCTCAAACCGATTTGCTGACCACGATTCACCGTGTCGATCCTATGTATGTGGTCGTAAACGTACCCGAGTCGTTCATCCTGAAGCGGCGGCGCGATATCGAGTCAAAAATAATCACGCACCCAGGGGTGTACCAATTACGAGGCCGCCTCACGCTCATGGATGGCACGGCCTATGCCCATGAAGGGGCCCTTGATCTCTTGGAGCCCGGCCTGCGAACAGAAACCAGCTCGCGTCAAGTCAGAATCACGTTCCCCAACCCACAGCGCACGCTGCTGCCCGGACAGTTTGTGAAGGTGCGATTCACCGGTGACACGAAAACGGACGCCGTCCTCATTCCTCAACGAGCCGTCTTGCAAGGTCCCCAAGGACCCTTTGTCTACGTGATCAATCGGGACGAAAAGGTCGAAATTCGAGACGTGATTGCGTCCGACTGGAAGGGGAATCAATGGCTGATCGATAGAGGCCTGAATACGGGCGACCGTGTAGTCGTGAACGGGCTGATGAGGATCGGCCCCGGCGCGCCGGTGAAGGCCGTGCCATGGGTTGCAGCGAATGCGTCACGGACGGAGTCTGCCCCCGCCGCTCCTCAGTAAGGATCATTTGTGATTTCGAACGTGTTTATCGACCGGCCGATTCGCGCATCGGTGGTCTCGATCGTTGTGGTCGTGATGGGGCTGCTCGCCATGCAGTTCCTGCCGGTCGCGCAGTTCCCTGAAATCACTCCACCGGTGGTGCAGATCGATGCGGATTATCCCGGTGCCAGCGCAGAAGTGGCGGCCGAAGCCGTCGCTCGTCCGATCGAGGTCACGCTGCCCGGCGTCGACAACCTGCTGTACTACGAATCAACCAGCAGTAACGATGGACACGTCTCGATCAAGTTGACGTTTGAGATCGGCACCAATCCGGACATCGCCCAAGTTCAAACTCAGAACCGCGAAAAACTCGCCGAGCCTCAGCTTCCCCCGGACGTGGTCCGTCAGGGGATCTCGGTGAAGAAGCTCTCTCCCGATCTCGTGTTGGTGGTTGCCCTCAAGTCGACCGATCCACGGCACGACGCCGTCTTCCTGTCGAACTATGCCACGCTTCGGATCGTCGATGATCTGAAGCGGGTCAAAGGCGTGGGAGATGCGCTGGTGTTCGGACAGCAAACGTACAGCATGCGGATCATCCTCAACCCGCTGTTAATGGCGAAACTTGATCTGACACCGAGTGACATTACGGCCGTCATCCGTGAACAGAATCGGGATTACCCGGCTGGGACGATTGGACGTGAACCGGCCCCGAAAGGGACGGAGCTGACGATCCCGATCATCACGAAAGGCCGGTTGACGGAGGTGAAGGATTTCGAGGAGATGATCGTTCGCGCTCTTCCGGACGGCTCCACGGTTCGGCTCAAGGATGTGGCGCGTGTTGAATTGGGGGCTCAGTCATACGGCTTGGAGGGCCGTTGGAACAGCAAGCCCACGACGTTTCTCCTGACCTTCCTGTCTCCCGGCGCGAACGCGCTCGATACGGTGCGCCGCACGCGGGCTCAGATGGAAGAACTATCCAAGAATTTCCCAGCCGGCGTGTCCTACGATACCCCGTACGACACCACCCGCTTCATTGAAGTGTCGATCAAGGAAGTGGTGAAGACGCTGTTGGAAGCGATGGTGTTGGTTGTGCTCGTCGTATATTTGTTCTTGCAGACCTGGCGAGCGACCATCATTCCCACTGTTGCCGTGCCCGTGTCGTTGATCGGGACCTTCATCGGTCTCTATGCGCTCGGGTTCTCCATCAATACGATTACCCTATTTGGGATGGTGCTGGCGATCGGGATTGTAGTGGACGACGCCATTGTTGTGGTGGAGAACGTTGAGCGACACATGCGGGAGGATCGGATTTCCGCGAAGGAAGCCGCCAAGCGGGCGATGAACGAGGTGACAGCGCCCGTCGTCGCGATTGTTTTGGTTCTCGTCTCGGTGTTTGTGCCGGTCGGATTCATCGGCGGCATCACCGGGGCGCTGTATAAACAGTTTGCGGCGACCATTGCGCTCTCGGTGACCTTCTCAGGGTTTGTGGCGCTGACGCTCAGTCCGGCCCTTTGCGGCGTCGTGCTCACGCCGCAGCATGGAAAGCGAAGCGGGTTCTGGGTTGTCTTCGATCGTATATTCGGGCGGACGCAGCATGGCTATACGAACACGGTCGCCGCGCTCTTAGTCAGGCCGATTCGTGTCATGGCCGTATTCGGCCTGCTGCTCGCCGTCTGTGTGGGACTTTTCCAGACGTTGCCGAAAAGTTTTCTTCCCGAGGAAGATCAAGGCTACTTTATCGTCGTGGCACAACTGCCTGACGGCGCGTCGAAGCAGCGGACCGAGGCGGTCCTCGAAAAAGTCGAGCGGTTTTTTCAGGCGATTCCGGCGGTTCATTCCACCGATGCGTTGACCGGACAGAACTTCGTGTTCGGCACCAGAGGGCCGAACTCCGCGACGATGTTTGTCCCGCTGGTGTTATGGGATGAACGGACGGAGCCTCAGTACCATGCCAAGGCCCTGGTCGGTGCGGCCTACGGAGAGTTTGCCAAAATTCCAGAGGCGTTGCTGCTGGCCTTCAATGCGCCGGCGATTCGTGGAGTGGGCGCCGTCGGCGGGTTTTCGGCGCAAATTCAGGATCCGAGCGGCGGTGATTTCAAAAAGTTCGCGATGGTCGCGCAGCAGTTTGTCGAGCGGGCGCAAAAAGACCCTGCGATCGGACGCATCGGGACGAATTTCCGCGTCTCCTCGCCGAGACTCTTTGCCAACGTGAATCGGGAGCGGGCCAAGGCAATGGGGATTCCGATTTCGGATATTTTCGATACGCTCCAGGCGTACTTCGGCAATTTCTACATCAACGACTTCGTGAAGTTCGGTCGTGTGTATCATGTGCAGACGGAAGCGGAGGCTGAGTACCGGTCGACGCCGCAGGATCTGTCGAAAATCTACGTGCGGGCGCGAAGCGAACGGGCCACCCATATGATTCCGCTCGATACGGTCGTGACGGCGGAGTATCAAAGCGGACCGGATCCTGTGAATCACTTCAATGGATACAATACGGCGCTCGTGCTCGGCGCTGCCGCTCCCGGGTTCAGCTCGGGACAAGCGCTTGAGGCATTGGAACGGGTGGCGAAGGACGTGCTGGTTCCGCAGGGCTATGCGATCGATTGGAGCAACATTTCGTTTCAAGAGCGGCGGGTCGGTGGACAGTCGGGCCAGGTGTTTGTGATCGGATTATTGATGGTCTTCCTGGTGTTGGCGGCGCAGTTTGAAAGTTGGGTCGTTCCGTTTGCGGTGATTCTGGCCGTGCCGTTCGCGGTCTTCGGAGCGCTGACGGCCGTGTGGCTTCGAGGCTTCGAAAACGATATCTATTTCCAGATCGGCCTCGTGACGTTGATCGGCCTGTCCGCTAAGAATGCCATTCTGATCGTCGAATTCGCCAACACCCGCTATGAGGGCGGTCGTTCCCTGATCGAAGCGACGGTCGAAGCGGCTCGGTTACGGTTCAGGCCGATCATCATGACGTCAATGGCGTTTATTTTCGGTATGATCCCGTTGGTCGTCGCCAGCGGGGCGGGAGCGGCAAGCCGTCAGTCAATTGGGACGGGTGTCATGGGCGGCATGTTGGCGGCCACGTTCCTTGCAATATTTTTCGTTCCGTTGTTCTATGTCTTGATCCGCAAATTGACCAAGCGGAGAGCTCAACGGGTCGTCACGGCCGACCAACCGAGTGTCGCGCACTTGCCGGAGGATACGCCTTGACGGTACGCACTGTCCTCATCATCGGGTTGTCGCTATCACTGCTCTCCTGTGCCGTGGGTCCGAACTATTCGCGGCCAAAAACAGATATAGACGACCGGTTCCGTATGGCCGATGGGCCATCGGATATGCCGGCGTTGGCGAATCTGGCATGGTGGGATCTTCTGCAGGATGAGCAGCTACGGCAACTCATTCGATTGGCCCTTGTGGAGAATAGAGATCTCCAGCGTGCTGTTGCGACCGTTGAAGAATTTCGGGCGAGAGCGCTGATCGCCCGATCCGACTATTTCCCAGGAATCACGATTGCTGCGAGTGCGCCGGCCGGCCGCAAGGCGAACTTCCTCTTTCCCGGGTTCGCGAGTCCGTTCAACTATTACTTATTGGGCAATCTTGCATGGGAAATCGATCTCTGGGGGCGTGTGAGGAGATCCAACGAAGCGGCGCGTGGCGATCTGTTGTCCAAGGAGGAGAACCGGCGTGCGGTGACGATTCAACTCGTCAGCGCCGTAGCTGAAGCCTACTTCAATCTGCGTCAATTCGATCTGCAGCTCGATATCGCGAAGCGGACGCTGCAATCCTGGGAAGAGTCGGTGCGGATTTCCGAGGCGCGGCTGCGCCAAGGAATGATTTCGAAGCTCGATACCGATCAGTTTGAAGCCGAGCGAGCCAGCGCGGCGGCCCGTACCGCCGAACTTGAACGGCAGATGGTTCAAACGGAGAATCAGTTGAGCGTGCTGCTGGGCAGAAAACCGGTGGCCATTACGCGGGGTCGTTCCTTGGACGAGCAAATCGTACCTCCCGCTGTCCCTGCGGGCCTGCCCTCCGAATTGTTGCAGCGGCGGCCTGATCTGTTGGCGGCGGAGCAACAGTTGGCGGCCGCGACCGCCCGTATCGGGGCGGCCAAAGCTGAACGGTTCCCCAGAATCACGTTGACGGGGCTGCTCGGTGTGGCTCATCCTGAATTGTCGTTGATCATCACAGATGCCTCCTCCTTCGGAGTGATCGGTGCCGGGCTGGCTGCTCCCTTGTTGAACGCTCAAGTGCTGGGTTTCCAGCAGGAAGCGGTGGAGGCCCAAACCAAGCAAGCGTTGGCACAGTACGAACAGGCCGTGTTGACGGCCTTTCGTGAAGTCGAGGATGCGCTCGTCGCCGTTCGGACGGCGCGTGCTCAGGGCGAATCGCAACAGCAACAGGTTACCGCATTGCAGTCGGCGCTGAAACTGGCTGAACTCCGCTATAAGGGAGGACTTGCCAATTATCTGGACGTGCTGGTGGCTCGACGAAATCTGTTCGAAGCGGAACTGGCCCTGACCAGCACGCGGCGATTGCTGCTGGCATCGGTCGTCCAACTGTACAAGGCACTGGGAGGCGGGTGGTCGCCTGATATGCAGTCAGTCGCAGATGGGAAGAAAGGATAGAGCCTGTGGACAAACCGGCACCCACTCAATTCCCGATCTATGATTTGCTCGCCCGTCGCTGGAGCCCACGCGCGTTCGATGAGCGGCGTGTAGCCACCGACCTGCTACGAACGCTTTTTGAGGCAGCTCGCTGGGCCCCGTCGTCGAGCAACGAGCAGCCTTGGCGGTTCTTTGTCGCGAGCAAGGACAGTGAGACGGCGTGGAACCGGCTATTCGAGTGTCTGACAGAGGGCAACCGCAAATGGGCCTTCCGTGCGCCGGTGCTCATCCTCTCGGTTGCCAGTATGAATTTCGAGGATGATGGTACGCCGAACCGGCATGCCTTTCACGACACCGGATTGGCGACTGAAAATCTTGTGTTGCAGGCGACGGCACACGGGCTGGTTGCCCATCCGATGGCGGGTTTCGACGTCGAGAAGGCCCGAGCCGATCTCCAAATTCCTGCAGGCTACGAGCCGGTTGCCATGATCGCGATCGGCTATCCGGGTGATCCCGCCATCCTTCCGGAACGGCTGCGAGAACGTGAACTCCAGGCAAGGAGTCGACGGCCGATTGGAGAATGGACGTTTTCAGGACAGTGGGGGATCCCGATTCTGTAGCGAGGCCGGAGTTCAAGAAGAGGAGTCTGTTGATGAAATCGTTGAGCGGAAAGGTGGCGATTGTAACCGGAGCATCCAATGGAATCGGTCGTGCTGTTGCGGAACGGCTGGCGGATGACGGTGCCATCGTCGTCGTGAACTATGTCCGAAGTTCGGAAAAGGCTCAGCAGGTTGTCACGGGCATACAAGGAAAGGGGGGCAAGGCGTTGGCCGTTCAGGCCGACATGAGTCAGGTGGCGGATGCGCGGCGTCTCGTGGTCGACACGGTCAAGCAGTTCAACCGGCTGGATATTCTCGTGAACAACGCGGGGAAGTTCATGCCGAAATCGCTTGAGGAAACGACTGAAGCCGATTTTGACGGAGTCATCGCGCTGAACGCCAAAGGGCCGTATTTCGCCATGCAGGAAGCGGCCCGAGTGCTGAAGGACGGCGGACGTATCGTGAATATCTCGACCGGTGGGACCCACCTGCATTTTCCAGGCGCCACGGCATATCTTGGCAGCAAGGCCGCTCTCGAGCAATACACCAAAGGGCTGGCGCAAGAGTTGGCTTCGAAGGGGGTTACCGTCAATACGGTGTCGCCTGGCTTCACTGAAACCGGCATGATGACGGACGAATATCGGCAGATTGGGATTCAGCTGTCACCGCTGAAAAGGCTGGGGACTCCCAAAGATATTGCGGATGTCGTCGCGTTCATCGTCAGTGAAGAGGCCCGATGGATTACGGGACAGACCATCCATGCCGGCGGCGGCATCGTCATGTAGTCTCATCAGGATGACTGATCGGATCTCGGCTGGGGTGATGTACTGCGCAAGCTCGGACTCAACGGACTATCTTTCCAAGGTGGATCCCGTCATGTGCCGGTTGATCACGGAGATCGGCCCTTTCTCTCTGAAGCCGAAAGCGCGCCGGTCCCCATTCGAATCGCTTGCGCGCGCGATTGCTTACCAACAGCTCCATGACAAAGCGGCGGAATGCATCCTGAAGCGATTCATCGCGCTCTTTCCTGGCCGGAGATTTCCTCGTCCCGAGGAGCTGCTGGCCATGAATGTCCGATCGATTCGAAGGGCCGGTTTCTCTCGTGCGAAGGTGCTGGCCCTTCGCGATCTGGCCGCAAAGACGCTCGACGGAACCGTTCCGACGGGACGAGTGGTTACTATGCTCGACGACCAAGCTCTTATCGATCGCCTGATCGAAGTTCGGGGCATCGGGCGATGGACGGTGGAGATGCTGTTGATCTTTCAGTTGGGGCGCCCTGATGTATTGCCGGTCGACGATTTCGGCGTGCGCAACGGCTTCCGCATTGCCTACCGACGGCCTGCGATGCCCACGCCAAAACAACTGTTACAATATGGCGAGCGATGGAAACCCCATCGTACGGTTGCCGCCTGGTATCTCTGGCGAGCCGCCGATCGGGCAAAGCGGGCAATGAGTGTGCTCTGATGGCTGACCGACACAAGCGCCTCGATTCCAACGTTCAGGGGAACTTTTACGTCGATGCCACGTGCATTAACTGCGACACCTGCCGACAGTTGGCGCCGCTGAATTTCGAAGAGATTGGAGACTATTCCGCGGTCAGTCGCCAGCCGGATGGTTACGAACAAGTTCATCAGGCTTATCAGGCGTTACTCGCTTGCCCCGTCGGTTCGATCGGGACGGAACAGAGCGACAAGTTACGGATGCACACGGCGATGGCGAGCTTTCCGATCCCTCTTGAGGATGAGGTGAGTTATTGCGGCTTCAATTCAGAGAAATCCTTCGGGGCGAACAGTTTCTTCATCAAGCATCCGGATGGGAACTGGCTGATCGATTCTCCCCGGTATCTCAAGCACCTGGTTGAGGCCTTTGAACAGAGGGGAGGAATCGCCCATATCTTTCTCACACACAAAGATGATGTCGCCGATGCGGACAAGTATGCCGCACATTTCGGCGCGAAGAGATTCATTCACCAGGCGGATGCGGACGTTGCCCCGACCGCAGAACATATGATTGGGGGGGAAGAAACGATTCGTGTTGGCTCCGAGTTCCAAATCATTCCCGTGCCCGGCCACACCGCCGGAAGTATGGTCCTATTGTATCGTGAGCGATTTCTCTTCACTGGCGATCATCTCTGGTGGGATTCCCATATCAAGTCGCTCGAAGCCCCCACTCGCCTCGTCTGGAGAAAATGGGTCTTGATCGATTCTCTCCGTAAGCTTCTCGACTATCCTTTTGAATGGGTGCTGGCCGGACACGGCGATCGGATTCATCTGCCACAGTCCGAGATGCATGCGGCTCTTCAGGGCTTGATCCGACGTCGGGCGCCGACTACAGTCAGTACATAGAAGAGATCGAAAGGTTATGGATATCGCCTTCTCTGTGGATCGCAGAAGTTCCAGCCGGATCATGGGTCATCCTGTCCTGGCCGACAGCGGCATAGGCGTCTAACCGCACGATGCCGAATACACTGGCCGCCTGGATTGATCGCAACATTCTCTCTCTCGGCCGTGAGGTGCGGCTGTCCTATCTGCCACCGCTGATGGTCTACGTGGCCTATGGCATCTCGGGTCTCACCGGTATTGTCGGAACCTTCTTCGTCAAAGACTACCTCGGTCTCTCAGCTGCCTTTCTGGCCGCACTCGGGTTCTGGGCCGGGATTCCCTGGGCGCTGAAGATGCCGATCGGCCATACGGTTGATATTTTATGGCGATGGAAGAGCTGGCTCGTTGGCTTGGGCGCCGGTCTGCTGGCCATCAGCCTCGGGATCATGGCGCTGTTGATCGGTACCCGCGAAGCCATGACGGCCATCCTGCCGGCGGAAGTCTGGTATGTCCTCAGCGTGCTGCTTGCCCCTATCGGGTACGTCATTCAAGACGCTGTTGCGGACGCCATGACGGTGGAGGCTGTCCCGCGTGTCGATGACCAAGGCCGTTCTTTCGATGACCAGACGAGAAAACTGATGCACACGACGATGCAGACACTCGGGCGTGTCGCGATTGTCGGAGGCGGCATCCTCGTGGCGCTGGTCAACGTCTACGTCTTTACCGGAACCGAAGGGCTTCCGCAGGCCGATCTGATTCGGCTCTATAAACAGATCTATCTGATGGCAATGGTGATTCCCCTCGTGTCTGTGGTGGGAGTCGGATTGGCTTGGTGGATCAAACGGCGGCAGATGCGGCGACTCGTTCAGGAAGGGTTTTCTATAGAGCAGGTCCGGCAGATGGTGGATGTGCGTGATGCAGACAACGAACCGACGAAACCTAATTGGTGGATCCTCGGCGGAAGCTCGGCCTTTGTCCTGTTCACGCTGACGGTTGGACTAAGCGGGTTTCCCTACCGGGAAGAGATCGTGTTTGCCGGTTCCATGGCCATTGTGCTGTTCTTGATGTCGAAACTTGTCCGGGAATTGGAGCCTGATAAGCGGCTCACCTTGGTCGGCACTGCCGCGGTGATCTTTGCGTTACGGGCCATTCCGGGGCCTGGTCCGGGCTCGACCTGGTGGATGATCGACGATCTGAAGTTCGATCAGCAGTTCCTTTCCGTTCTTTCTCTGATCGGCGGCATATTAGCTTTGGCCGGTATGTTTGTTTTCCGGCGCTTTATGGCTGAACGGTCGATTATGTATGTGGTCGGATTCTTGACGGTTGTCGGCACGATCCTCTCTGTTCCAATCGTAGGTCTGTACTATGGGTTGCATGAGTGGACGGCGAGCGTGACCGGCGGCGTCATCGATGCGCGGTTCATCGCCTTGGTCGACACGGCGTTGGAATCGCCCCTCGTGCAGATCTCCATGATTCCGATGCTGGCATGGATCGCAAACTCGGCTCCGGCCAATCTGAAAGCCACCTTCTTCGCCGTGATGGCGTCATTTACCAATCTGGCGCTTTCTTTGAGCCAGCTCGGTACGAAGTATCTCAATGAACTGTTCGTCATCACGCGAGAGGTGCGTGATCAAGCGACCGGTGTCATTCAGACCCCTGCCGACTACAGCCAACTGGGCGAGCTGCTCATCACTCAAGTGGTGATCGGCCTGGCCCTTCCCTTCTCGGCTATCCTGTTCGCCAAACTTACCAAATTCAAGAGCGCGTGATCGTTCGATAGGCTCGTAATCGCCTAATAGGATTGCGAGAATAAATCCGGGCAGTCCTTTTGTTTTGGATAACGCAGACGGCCATCCTTCACGACGGCGAAGGACGTGAGCTGATGGTGGTCCGTGTTCGTCTCCGACATGATGTGTCGGACCTCCCAACCTCTCACTGCTAATGCATCGGCGATCAAGGACCGATGGCACCGCCAGGGCACCGCTTCCGCGCACATGATCGTCGTGTGACGTGGTCGGCTTTCAGCCATCAGCTCGTCCAAGGCGTACCAGAACTCGTCTGTCTGCATGTAATCCGCATAGCCGCGAAAGCTTTCATTGCGCCAGCCGGTATTGAAGGAATCTTTCGTGGGCGTACGCAATCCGCCGAGCCGGGGCATATGGCTGTACACCAACACACTATCCATCAGCTTCGTTGAAAGATTGTCTTGGTTGAATTGAGGGTTGTGACCAGAACGAGGGACGATACGTACATCAACGAGCTGGTCAACACGATGAGCGTTTAGGAGGGCAAGAAACTCGTCAATTGACCTTGTCGAATGCCCGATCGTCCAAAGAACATCAGACATGAATTCGCTATGCTCCGACTGAGCGCATTGCCCAATCAGTCAATGCGTCCGCGTCCTCGATCACATCGATCGGCACTTCATAGAAGGATTTGAGCGTTTGTTTGACGTTCGGGCGAAAGGGCTTCATCCCGTGGCTCTTATACAGAGTTACCGTCGTTGCGGTGACTTTGAAGTAGAGGCGGCCTTTATGAATGATGCCGAAAAACGCGGCTCCATGGTAGAGCCCGTGGCCGCCGAACATGGCGCGTGTGCCCAGGTTACGTAAACTGGCAAGCTGATCCAGGATGAAGTCTTTGAAACCGTCGTTCTTTGGCGGCATTCCTCATCCGGACTTGCGCCCGGCGACCATCCGTACTGCAATCGGCAATGCGACGACCGATCCATTTCGATACCGTTCCGCCGTTTCAACGATGCGCTGCTTGGCTTCACCCTGTTGTCCCGGGCTCAACTTGGCCCATAGATTTTGAATCGGGGCAGCGATGTCCATGAGACTCGAGAAATACTCGTCCGCTGTTGCGAATCGCACGTCTCCGAGAAACTCTTGCTCAGAGACCTCGGTAAATCCGGCTTGTTGCAGCATGCCCGCCAGCTCCCCGGGCTTCGCCAGGCGGAAAATTCCTGGTGCTGCCGGATCAGGAGGTGGCAGATCGATGAATTGTTTAACGACATCCATGGGAATTTTCAGATAAGGGTTCTTACCCGGATCAGACCATACAGCGGCAGCCACCCACGTGTTGGACTTCAGGACACGGGCGATTTCGGCGACGGCTTTCGGAATCTCGGGCAGGAACATCAGGCAGAAGCGGGTGATCACGGCGTCGAATGAAGCAGCCTCGAACGGCAAGGCGGTGATGTCCCCCGTGCTGAATGTGACGTTGGAGAGCTTCAGCGAAGCCGCCTTTCGTCCGGCGGCTTCGAGCATCTGCTCGGCCAAATCAACTCCCGCCACGCTGCCGCTCGTCCCGACAGTCTGAGCCGCGAGTAAGGCGGGATAACCCGTGCCTGATCCCAGATCCAACACGCGCAGGCCGGCGCGCAGCCGGGCGTCGCCGACGAGTCGGTGATTGAGGAATGCCATCTGTTCGTCGAAGAATCGATCCCATTTCTCCCAACCACCGGCGACGCGGTTCCAATCCTGACGTTGGCTCTCGATGACTTGCTCGGGTGACGGCGATGCCATGAATTACCTCAAAGTTTGCAATGTCTCGCGTAGTTCCTTCACTTCCGACACAAAGAGGTTTAAGTGTTGATCCCGTTGTGGCTGATCGTCTTTGAACTTCCACAGCCGTCTGAAAATAGCCTTCAGTTCCTTGTTGTGCGTCACGGTCAAGGCATACGCTGGCTGGTCGCTCACCGATTTTTCGACGCGGCAAATGTTATCGTTGATGGCATGAAACTGATTGTGGAGATCGTCGAAAGATTGATCGACTCCCTTACCTCCCCTGGCTGCGTTGGCCGAGGCTTCCGCCATGTGAGTCAGATTGATCAGTGTCTCGACGCCCGTGGCCCCCTTTGCCTTTGCCGTAAATTCTTTTGCATGGGGATAAAATAGATAGCTGCAGCCGCTAGTACTCAATAGTAAAACCACGGCGATTGGGAGTGCTGTCTTCCAACTCATAGGTCCTCCTTGACACGCGCCTTGGACTTGAATGGGGAAGCTTCCCCTGGTACGTAACCGTACGAGGGAATGGTCTCTGCCACAGGACGAGCGTCACTAGACGGTGACGGGCACGGTTTTGATCGCTGCTTTTACCTTCTCGACCATTTCGTGTGGGATGGACTCCAGCTTGTGGCATTGCTTTGCATGCGTGGCGACGAGTTGCATGAGTTCAGCTTCAGTCTCGGCTCGCACCTGAAAACCGCAGCCGGCGCTGGCGTCGACATCGAGACATCCCATTTGCTTATACTGTTTGGTCGGCATGGTCTCCTCCACTTTTAGGGTTGGAATTGTCAATGCATCATCAATTATGAGGATGGTAGTGGATTTGTGTTGAGGAGATCAACCGTCCCCTTCAGGCGTGTTCGTGCATGTACCTTCATGAATAAGAAGCCAAGTGGGACGATACCTTTGAAATTCGTTACGGTAGAGAATGCCGAACATTGTTTTCTTGTTCGGATCGCTTTTACAATTAAGCCTGAGTAGTTGTCTTGCTGGAGTTGGTCGAGCCGATGACGGAATCAGATAGGAATAACCGGTGCCCATGGGTAGGAGATAAGGCGCATCTCATTCGCTACCATGATGAGGAGTGGGGTGTGCCGGTACATGAGGATCGCAAACACTTCGAAATGCTGATACTCGAAGGGGCTCAAGCAGGTTTGACTTGGGAGACGATCCTGTTGCGTCGAGAAGGATATCGCAAAGCCTTTGTCGGGTTTGACCCCGCCCGAGTGGCCCGCTTCACAGCTCAAAGAAAGGCCGCGCTGATGAAAGATGTCGGGATCATCCGCAATCGATTGAAAATCGATGCGGCCGTGACGAACGCCCAGGCTTTTCTCGAAGTGCAGAAAGAGTTTGGTTCATTCGACCGATATGTCTGGCGGTTTGTCAGTGGGAAGCCGAAGATCAATCATTGGAA
Source organism: Nitrospira sp. (assembly GCA_024760545.1). Lineage (NCBI taxonomy): Bacteria > Pseudomonadati > Nitrospirota > Nitrospiria > Nitrospirales > Nitrospiraceae > Nitrospira > Nitrospira sp. The sequence goes on along the minus strand of CP060501.1, from coordinate 1,552,083 downwards.
GACCATGAAGCACGTGCCGGTCACGACAGCCGAAGGCGATGCCTTATCAAAGGATCTAAAAAAGCGCGGTTTCCGATTCGTGGGCACCACGATCATTTACGCCTATATGCAGGCAGTCGGTTTGGTGAACGATCACACAAGAGATTGTATTCTCAGCAGGAAGGCTGCTCGGTGAAGGCGCGTTCCCCCTCATTATTCGAGAAGAGGTCAGTGCGATTCAGGGTCAGAGGGGGCAGACGGCACACCACCACTCCATGATCGACTTCCGGCGAGGCGCGTGAAGTATCGGTCAGGCTGCCTGATTATGGGAGCTAGGCCATATTGACAATGAGGCGGCAACGACCAGGTACACGACACCAGCGACAACGGCCCCTAAGTTGAGGTCGTACCATGCATTTATTCCCAGGAAGAGCTCATTCAATAAGAACCCTAATATCAACATTATGAATCCAATCCAATTATAGAACGTCATTCCCATGGATCGTCTCCTTTCGTTGATGATCTCTAGGTTTATATGCCGATCGCTGAAAAGAACCACTTACTGTGACTGGGGATGGATTATACGCCACCCCCATCACGAAAAGCTATAGCGAAGAGGACCAGAGTTTCCTATGCCAGGCTACTCATGGCCTGGGTTTCCCCACATTTCGGTGGTGCTAGCCTTGCCATAGCTGACCCGCTTCGGACTCCGGGTTGGTCATTGGAAAATTGGGGGAGGGAGTGCCATCAGGCTTGCTGGTGATTCGAACCTCCCCAGAGTGAGAGCCAAAGTGCAGTACCGAAATATGCTATCGCGATAGCAACCAAAAAGAAGTTGGACTCGTGCCACACGTTCAGATACACGACTTCATTGAAGAACAGAGCGAGAAACAGCATCACAAATCCTAGAAGATTGAACCAACGCAGGCCCACGACTGCCTCCTTTCGTTGATGATCTCTAATGTGTTTCAAACGATCTATTATAGGATCGTTCCCTTGGAACGGGGTGGGATTTTATGTCAGCTCCACTTCAAAAAGCTAGAGAGAAAGTGAGTTGCGGTTTTCAGTCTGAAGTTTTTTGGTCGTGAGGTTGTGCCTGCTGTGCCCGGATGTCTTCTGTTCGCGCGGTGAGAATTAAATGCTGAGGATTATCGCCCATTTGGACATGGATGCGTTCTATGCTGCGATTGAGGAGCGGGATACCCCGGCCTTTCGCGGTATTCCGCTTGTGGTTGGGGCCGATCCGCTTGGCGGAAAAGGGCGTGGAGTCGCTTCTACCTCGAACTATCTCGCTCGCGCCTATGGGATCCATTCAGCGACTCCGATCTCCACTGCCTGGCGGTTGTCGGAAGAGGCTCGGCGAGCCGGTAAACCCCCGGTGACCTTTGTGTCCGTCGATATGCCGAAATACACGCGGGTGTCCGAAGAGGTGTTGCAGATCGTTCGGCGCTTCATCCCAAAGGTGGAACAGGCCAGTATCGACGAGGTTTATGGTGATCTGAGTTGGACAGAATCCTACGAAGAGGCGGAACGACTGTCCTATCGTCTGAAAGAGACAATCCGTTTGGAACAACGACTCACGGCCTCTGTGGGCATCGGACCAAATAAGTTGATCGCAAAAATTGCCTCTGGATGGCAGAAGCCAAACGGCCTTACGATAGTGAACGAGGAAGGGGCAGAGGCTTTTCTAGCTCCTCTCTCGATCAGAGTCATTCCTGGTATAGGGCCCAAAACGGAAGCCATGTTTAGGGGAAAGGGAATCACGGTCGTCAAAGAGTTGAGAGCGTTGACTCTGCGCCAGCTCGACGAGCTGTTAGGCAAGCGCGGCAGGACACTCTATGATAAAGCTCGCGGCCGAGATGATTCACCAGTCGAGGAATATTCCGAACCAAAATCCATTGGAGAACAGGAAACCTTCGAGTCCGATACCCTTGACAGTCAGAGCCTTCTCAACCAGCTCGATTCGCTTGTTCGAGGTGTAATCGACCGCCTACATAACGAAGCGTTTCAGTCCTTCCGGACCGTTGTTCTGACCGTTCGCTTTGCGGATTTTGTGACCAAATCGCGCACTCACACATTGGCAACGCCGACCGGTGACAGAGCCGTCTTAGGCCGTGAGGCTATGAAGCTGCTCCTGCCATTTCTTGATCGGCGAGAAAATCCCCATGGAAAACGAATCCGCTTACTCGGCCTTCGCATAGAACGGCTGAGTTGACAAGATGTTCGATTCCATACTCGCTCGTTAGAATGATTGATGTTGGAGTCCGACCTGAACGCGCTGTAGCTAATTTCCCGCCAATACAAATGTGGTGCAGACCTACGTTTCGGTGAAGGTCACGTCTACCGCGCTGTATGGTTTATCATTCACGCGATAAATCATATTTATATTCAATGATATATACGTATATAGCATGGAATGGTGAATCCATATTCCTTCGCATCCCAATATCCATGATTCCACAAAATAAGGACTTCAGGAGGATTTGCTAAGAATTCTCGTGAACATTCGCGAACACTCCATGGGTATGGCATTTGCTCCATGTCCAGCACGGTTTCAGTACATCTGTGAGGACATCATGAACATTGGATCAAAAGAAGCTATTCGGGAAGCCCGTTTCTACCGTCCAGGGAGTCTCAATACCAAGCCTGCCATTGCGGGTGTCTGTGAAGGTCAAGGAGAATCTCCGTTTCCTTCTCGTCGGCAAGAGGCGCGAGTCAATGAACAGAAGGTATGTGCCTATGGTCTGTCTGACTCAATAGACGGTGGACGTGTGATGCTCGAGCAGGGCGAGGTGTACTGCCTCAACCGAAGTGAGCACGGGGTTCTCGTGCTGATGGGAAATCGGCCTCGATACCGGCAGCTTATTGAACTTCATGTTCCTGAAACTCGATGGGAACATTCTTTAAATTTATACGAAGTGCAGTGGACAAAAGCGGTGTCGGTTGAGTCACATGGTGATCTCTTTCTCGTCGGGTGTCGTCTCGTGTTCGGAGCATCTCGATACTGGGCTTTCTAATTTATGTCTGAATCGTTCTGCCGCTGCGTTTGGTACGTTCCTTTGCTCAATGTGATGATCCTCGATGGTCGACGTGCGCTTCTTCACTCAACGTCGGTTTCTCTCTGCAATCTCGTCTCTCTTTTCTCTGTGGATGTCATTCAGGCGCGTTAGTCCTGTCTCCACAATCATGAATACTCATTGATTGCGAACTAGGATCGCTTTATCCTGCCCGGGTGGTGCTCTGGTTCGTCATCCTCTACCTCCTCCTTTCGGTCGGTATCGGGCTTTTCGCCGCTACACGTGTGCAGAATTCCAGGGATTTTGCCGTAGCCGGAAGGAGCTTGCCACTCGCCGTTGTCACGGCGACCGTCTTTGCGACCTGGTTCGGTGCCGAAGCGGTATTAGGCATCTCGGCCACTTTCGTCAAGGAAGGACTCCGTGGTGTCGTCGCCGACCCATTCGGGTCCAGTATGTGTTTGATGCTCGCCGGACTCTTTTTCGCCCCGCGGCTGTATCGACTCAATATGCTGACAGTGGGCGACTACTATCGTTACCGCTATAACAGGACAGTCGAAGTCCTCTGCACACTCTGCATCGTCGCCTCGTACTTGGGGTGGGTTGCAGCCCAATTCAAAGTGCTCGGTTTGGTCCTCAATGTGGTCACAGAAGGAAGCGTCAGTCAGTCGGTCGGGATTGTGATCGGTGCAGCGATTGTTCTGACCTATACGACCTTCGGCGGTATGTTTTCCGTAGCGATTCTGGACTTCGTTCAGATTTCAGTCATTGTGGGAGGACTGCTGTATATTGCGTCGCTAGTGGGAAACTTGGCTGGTGGGGTGCAAACGGTGATCTCTCATGCGGCCGTCACCGGTAAATTGGATTTGTTTCCACCTGCCACGATCACAGCCTGGATCCCCTTCATCGGAGCTTGGATGACCATGATGCTCGGATCTATCCCGCAGCAGGACGTGTTTCAACGCATCACGTCGGCCAAGAATGAACAGACAGCCGTGCGGGGGGCGTTGCTGGGTGCCGCGCTGTATTTTGTCTTCTGTTTCGTCCCCATGTTTCTCGCGTATGCGGCGACTCTGATTGATCCCGTCAAATTCGGGATGCTGTTGGAGCAGGATTCGCAGCTAGTGTTACCCACATTGATTCTCCAATACACGCCACTTCCGGCGCAGATCATTTTCTTCGGGGCCGTTTTGTCTGCCGTCATGAGTTGCTCAAGCGCAACATTGCTGGCACCGTCGGTGGCGCTGAGCGAGAACGTCGTTCGACCGTTGCTCGCGCATGTGAATGACTCGGAGTTTCTTCGCTTGATGCGTGTTGTGTTGCTCGGCTTCGCCTCGGTGGTTCTGGCCATTTCACTCTGGTCAGATGCGACGATCTACAAGCTGGTGGTGAATACCTACAAGGTTACTCTGGTGGCGGCGTTCATTCCATTGGTTGCGGGGCTCTATTGGAAGCGAGCGACGACACAGGGCGCGCTTTACGCCATTGTCGCCGGGCTTACAACTTGGGTGGTGCTGGAATTGTTGAGCCAGCCGACGGATGTCTGGCCTCCGCAACTCCTTGGATTTCTAGCGGCGGGAATCGGCATGCTCGTGGGATCGGTGTGGCCTTCGCAAGTGCTCGAATCCCGGAGTGCCAACGAAAGCGCCGGGAGGGGTGAGAGCAGCGTTGTGCCTGATTCTGCAGGCAAGCCTCCGAGGGCTCCTTAAATTCGCCGTTCTAATGGGCTAATGTTCGAGCGTGAGGCGCACGACTCGACGGATTTCATCCGATGAGAAGGGTTTCTTAATAACACGTCGTGCGCCGAAGAGCTTGGCGACATTTGGAAAGTTGTAGTGACCGGTTGCCTTGGTTAGGGCTATCACTCTGGCATCCAGAAATTCCTGCGTTAGAGCGAGAGTGACATCCATCCCATCTCGCTCCGGCATCAACATATCAGTGATGACGAGATCGGCGGGTGTGTCGCGATAGAGCATGAGACCGGTGTGGCCATTGGCAGCTTCACGAATCTGATGGCCGTCTTCTTCAAGAATGCGACGCAGCAATGCCCGAATCGGCGCATCGTCGTCGACGATCAAGATGGAAGCCATGTCCCTCCTTGACAGCTCCGGCAACGTATACCAATGGACTCGTGAAGCCCCATACCTCGAGGCTGAAATCAGGCTGCTTGCGGCATGGCCGATTGTACTTCAGGGTGGAGCTGGCCTTTGTTGATGCCCAACTCCCCATTCGAGAAGACCAACGCCTGTTGCTTCCTAGCGAGGCGATGTCACTCAATGACCGGGTCGTGGACATTCCCACAATTCATGCAACGGTATCCCTTGGCCCACATGTGTCCGATGGTTCCATCAAAATCCAAAAAATGGTCATTCACCATGAGGCCGTGGCAGCGTGAACAGTTCATGATCGTCTCCCTGTTACAAGTTGTGGGAACTCGTGTTCGTTATGAGAAAGATAGCTAAAGGCTTGCAGATGAGGTAGACCCGGAGGGGGTAACACGGAAGAGGGGTGTCGAGGGTAGAATATGCTGATACGTCGGCAAAGAGATCGTTCATCGGGTGCTGAAATGATGTTGGCGGCAATAGGCCTGCTTATGCCCCTAAATTGTCCAAGTGAGGAATGGCTCTGATGGCGTCGGCTCGTGTTTGGTTCAAGAGAGGAATAGGCGCCGCGTTGGGATTGGTGCTATGTAGTCTCATCGGCCTCGTGATTTATGCCGCCGTGCTCTCCGCCAGCCTGTCGCTTCCAAGGAGTGATGATCATCCTCCGCTTCTCATCTATGGGGCTCCGTTTTTCCTGACGCCGGGGCTCCATCCCGTGGATTCAGGCTTGTTGGACCGTCTGCATCGGCTGGAATACAGGCCGGTCACTGTCACGCCGCGGAGAGCCGGTGAGTATTTCGTCACGAACGATGCGATCGAGATTGTCCTGCGTCCTCAGGAGGAAAATCGGCTTCCCGCCCGATCCATACGGTTGATATTGGCTAACGGGATCGTGACCGAGGTGTTGTCGGTGCCGGATAATCAGCCACTCTCACTCGTGGCCCTCGAGTCGGTCTTGATCAGCGGAATGCGGGCAGGAACCAAACAAGTTCGTGAATGGATTCAGTTGGACCAGATACCTCCCGCGCTGATTGAAACATTGCTGGCCGTCGAAGATCGTCGCTTTTTCTCTCACTATGGCGTTGATCCTCTCGCCATCGGTCGGGCGCTGTGGATCAATGTCACTCGCGGAGCCGTCGTGCAGGGGGGCAGCACCCTCACTCAGCAGCTGGCAAAAAACCTCTTTTATTCTCCCCAACGCACCATGGGGCGGAAGTTCCGGGAGTTTGTGGCCGCGATCGCGCTCGAGTTCAAATACCGCAAAGAAGAAATTCTGGAGAGTTATGTGAACGAGATCTATCTCGGTCAAGCCGGGCCGGTGTCGATCTACGGAGTGAGCGAAGCGGCGCATCGCTACTTTGGAAAAACACCCGCTCAATTGTCGATCGAAGAAATCGCGTTGATCGTTGGATTGATTAAGGGACCCAATACCTATTCGCCGGTAAAAAACGTGGAGTCGGCGACCAAGCGCCGCAATGTGGTTCTTCGTCGCCTGCGCGAAGAAGGCATCCTGACAGAGGAAGCCTTAACGGTGGCCCTGGATCGCCCGGTCAAAGTCGTACTGACCAATGATGCGCTCACCGATGCGCCGTACTTTGTTGATTACCTGTTCAGGGAAATCGAGCAAGGTATAGGGGCGGAAATTCCGGAAGGATCGAGAATCTATTCGACCCTCGATCCCAGAACTCAGCAAATCGTCGCGCAGGTCCTACAGAAAGGATTGGCAAAACTGGAGAAGAGCTATCCGTCGCTGGCCAGTGTTGAGCCACCGCTTCAGGGCGCTGCAGTTGTGCTGGACGTGAAGCGCGGGCATGTTCTGGCGATGGTCGGTGGGCGGGACTATCGGCTGAGTCAGTTCAATCGTGCGGTGCAGGCGCATCGATCAGCGGGATCTCTCTTCAAGCCCTTTGTCTACCTGGCCGGATTCGAAGCGGCCCGTGATCAAGGAACGACCGGTCTGACTCCGGCGACGCTGCTTGCGGATGAACCGGTGACCTTGGAATCCGGCACCGGTCCCTGGTCACCTCAGAATTACGATCGACAGTATCGAGGGCAGGTCACGGTCCGAACGGCCCTTGAGCAGTCACTCAACGTTCCAGCTGTCCGAACGGCTCACCGGACTGGAATTGTGACACTGACGGGCTTGCTACAGAAGTTCGGGATTACCACACCACTGGCCGACAATTTGTCTTTGGCCTTGGGGAGTTCCTCAGTTTCCTTACTGCAGATCACATCGGCTTATGCAGGACTGGCCAATGGAGGAGTTGTCATCCGTCCGGTCGCCCTGTCCAACATGGCGAGTGTGGGTGGCGAGACCATCTGGAGTCCTACCCTTGATCGACGTCAGGCGGCAACTCCACAAGGGACATTTCTTGTGACGTCCTTGTTGAAAGGAGTGGTGGATCGCGGTACCGCCGCCAAGGCCAAAACCTTCGGGGTTCAAGGGCCGGTCGCAGGCAAAACCGGGACGACAGATGGCTATCGAGATGCGTGGTTTGTCGGATACACCCCGGATATCGCGATCGGCGTCTGGGTCGGCTTTGATGATGAGCGACCGCTCAAGCTGACCGGCGCGCAGGCCGCTCTTCCGATCTGGAGTGAGTTGGCGGTTCGGCTCATGCCACGGGGTGCGCAGGATTTTGAGATGCCGTCCGGGGTCGTCCAGCGTCGGATCGATCCGAGAACCGGCCAGCTGGCGACTTCGCAATGTCCGGAGAAAACATCAGAGTACTTCATCGCCGGGACGGAGCCGACGACCTACTGCGAAGTTCATGGAGGCGGATTCTGGGAACAACTGAAGCAGACGTTCGGCCTCTCCTCACCATAAATGGCGGCACGTGCCTACCGAATTGCCGGATTCCACAAACTGTTAGGCGTATCTCCGGTCCTACGGTACCCTTGGGAAGGGTTGGCCTGCACAGAGGAGTGTCCCATGAAAAAGAGCGGGTATGTAGATGACGGCAATATCACGCTGTTGGCAAAAGGCGTTGAATTGAAGGGCGAAATCAAAGTCGACGGTACGGTCCGGATCGATGGCCGCCTGGAAGGTGATGTGCACACGAAAGGTGAAGTGATTGTCGGGGAAGATGGAGTCGTAAAAGGAGCCATCCATGCCGATTCGCTCATCAGCAGCGGACGCATCAAAGCGACGGTGACGGCGACCGGGCGTGTACAATTGCTCAAAACGGCGATTCTGATCGGCGAAGTGCACAGTCCTATGCTGCTGATGGAAGAGGGAGCCAAATTTCAGGGAGTGAGCGACATGGGAGTCACCGGCTGGCCGGAAGAATCATCTCGATTGCCCAGCAATGTTCGCGACATGAATGCGCATCGTGGAAAGGCGGTCGCGTTGATCGGCAGAGAAGCCGACCTCTAGGTGTGTCCGCACTTCTTGTCCTCAGTTTCGTGTCTGTCTAAGGCTCAGTCCATTCTCTTACCCCGCTCGTTCCTTCCGTGACAGATGCCGCTGGATCTGCTATCTACTGACTATCTCCTCAAGAGACTCTGATCTTTTTCATGACTCGACAGCAACTCTTTTCCGTCGTGTTCTTTTCTCTCCTGGTATTGCTGCTGTACCAGATTGGGTTGATGTTCAAACCCTTCGTGCTGTCGGCTCTCTGGGCGGGACTACTTGCCCATTGGGGGTTCCCCATCCATCTTCGGCTGACAAAACTGTTGGGTGGCAAGGAGGCAGTATCCGCAGCAGTGCTGACGTTCGGTGCGTTGGGCATCGTGATCGTCCCGTTGGTCGTGATGGGGGCTATGCTGGTACGGGAAGCGGGAGCAGCGGAACAGGAGATTCGTGTGTGGATTTCGTCCGGCGGACTTCAAAGGTTGCCGGACCAATTGGCGGCCATCCCCGTCATCGGCGGTTGGTTGAAGTCGGCTGTATCGGGAACCGGCACACCGGTGCTTTCCGTAGAGCAGTCGTTGATGACCGGGGTGAAAGAGGTCAGCCAATTTTTAGTCGGCAGCATGGGCGGCCTGCTGAAGAATGCGTTCGCGCTCGTGACAGATTTTTTCATGATGTTGTTGGTGCTGTTTTTCCTTTTCAAGGATGGCCGACAGTGGCTCGCGGTGTTATACGAACTGATCCCGATGGAAGAGTCCCACAAGTCCAAGATCCTGACCCGGTTGGATCAAACGATTCGTGCGGTGGTGAAAGGGATGCTGGTGACGGCCATTGTTCAAGGCCTCCTGGCGGGGCTGGCCTACCTTGCGCTCAGTGTGCCCTTTCCGATCGGACTCACGGCATTGACGATCGTTTTGGCCCCGATTCCATTCGGTGGAACGGGGTTGATCTGGGGCCCTGTTGTCCTCTACTTCTTCTGGATCGGTTCTGTCGGAAAAGCGCTTGCGATGCTGGCTTGGGGGATCGGCGTTGTCTCGATGGTCGATCAGTTTCTTCGCCCATGGCTGATAGGCCAAGATGTGCAGATTCCCGTGTTGCTGCTCGTGCTCAGTGTGTTGGGCGGGCTGGCGCTGTACGGATTGCTCGGCCTCTTCGTCGGACCGATATTGGTCAGTTTGCTCATGACCGCGGTTCAGATTTATCGGGAAGAGTACCAACTCAAGCAGACGGTTGCGCCCGCGAGCTCGTCGACGCCATCTTAACGTCCTCGTCACGCGTCAACCCTCGCTCGCACACAGTCGCTTTTTCTTAGCGACCATGACGAGAACGTCTTCTGCTATTCCAGCGGGATCGTAATCGCGATACCACCCATCACATCATTCACCTTAAAGTCCTGCTTGGGACTCAGTGGATGACTGTTGTGGCATGTGACGCAGGCAGAAGAGACGGCGCGGTCCGCATAGATGGCTTGGAAGTATTGTTTTTTGCCGCTTGAGACAATTCCGGTGATCGGCCGATCGGGCTGGCCTTTGAGCGTCTCTAGAGCCTTTCGCTCGAAGTCGGTAGCGGGGGCGTTGCGTTGATAGATCGGGGAGAGCCCGATGAGTCTATAACGGATACCGCGGCCGCTCTCGGCGACCAATCGGCCCGAATGTTGGAGGAACTGGGCCGGCAGGGGAAGCGCGTTGTCCTGCTCCCAATGTTCGGTTGCTGCGACAATCCCTTTCCCCTGCATACGATTAACGACCTGGGTCGTATAAATCGTGCGATCTGCCTCGACGACAGCATGGACGTAATCCGCGACCCTTTCGGGAGAGATCCCGACAGCGATCGGGCTCTCTTTGGCGGCGAGGAGAGCAGCCACACCCCAGCACCCCCCTAAGATGAGTGTGATGGTTGCGGCTCGGAACGCGAGGCGGAAGTTGCCCATGAGCCTCCTTTGGGTGATTGAGACGCACTGATCGGCAGGGTGACGATGCATGTGGTGCCTTGGCCTTCGAGACATTCGATGCGGAGGTCGCCTCCGAATTTTCGGATAATGCGTCTCGCGACTGTCAGCCCGAGTCCCGAACCCTCCCCCTGTCCTTTTGTTGTAAAAAATGGGTCAAAGACCTTCGAGAGGTGTTGCTTGGAAATACCGGGTCCGGAGTCGGTGATGGTTGCGGTCACCATATGGTCTGACTGGACGGTGGTTAAGGCGAGGGTGCCCTCGCCTTTCATGGCTTGCACAGCGTTGGTCATTAGATTCACCAGCGCTTGCCGGAGTTGATCCGGAAAAGCGAGGACGGGTGTCTCGCCCGCATAGGTTTTCTGGATCACGATGCTTTTCATTTCAACGGTGGTCTGTGCCGTGGCTAACGCTTCGTCCAATTCACGCTCCAAAACGATCGGAACAGGCTTGTCGGAAGTGTCTCGGCTTGCCATGCCGGTGAAATCTCGGATGATCGTCGACATTCGGCGACCATGGGCCACAATATCCTGAGCATAGCTCTTGATCCGTTCAAGATTGTCTTCTTCTTGGATGGCTTCCCCAAGCCCGATGACTCCGAACAAGGGGTTGTTGAGTTCATGGCCGATGCCGGCGGTCAGCACGCCAAGGCTTCCTGTTTTCTCTGCCTGAACCAACTGGTCCTGCAGCCGGCTCTCATCCGTGGTGTCTCGAAGCACCAACCCAATGCTGTCTTCTTCCCCCGGTTTGGCGGGCAATCGGAACCACTGATAGTGATAGATCCGCGATCCGATGTGGAGTTCCGACCGATGGCGGGCGGATTCGTGATCGGCAGTAGGTTCCAACGGATCCCTCGGTGCTGTCTCACGCTCGAAGTCGGCTGTGGCGAAAGGCTTATCCCCGTTGGTCCGGAACTCCGCTTGAAGCTGTTTCTGAACGGCTGAGTCGAGTGGAAGTATCGTGAACAGCGACGCTCCCGACATCGGCTCCTGGACCGTGAAGGATTCGCGGGCCGCCCGATTGATGTAGCGCACGATTTCGTGTGCATCGATTAAGAGAATGGGAGTGGGGACGGCGTCTAGAATCTGATCCGTAGATTGCTGGAGGACCTGGACTTCCTGAGTTTTCAATTTGACTTGGTCGGTCAGTCCGGCGAAAGCGGCTTTCAGCTGTTGATTCATGCGGTTGAATTCTGCGGCCAAGTCCTCCAATTCGTCACCGGTGTGGATCTGAATTGGGGTTCGCAGTTCACCGCGCCCGATGGACTGCGCGGCCTGCTGCAGTTGTCGTACCGGGGTGACAATGCGACCGGCAGCCACGTAGCCAAGCGAGGCCAGCAGCACGATGGCCACGGCTCCAAACACCGTCACCCAGGCGAACAGATGCTCGATCGGCGCAAAGAGCTCATCGGACGATTGCCAGACGAAGGTGTGCCACGACCCATCGTCGCTGGAGCCGTTGGTGACCCGGCTGGTTTCCGAAAGCGGGGCAAACCCGATGACGGACGTAGCCTGCCCGCCGTGACCGTCGCTCGAGGCTTGTATCCAACCGGGTTGCTGTGGTGTCACGAGCGGGATTAACTTCGGATCGGACAATGGGACGCCGGTAGGAAGAATTGGGCAACTGACGACGATCCCGTTGGTATCAATCAGCATGACATGGCCGGTCTTTCCAAATCGAGTGACATGGGTCGCAGGAGAAAAGAATTCCTTGGCGTCGATCACGCGGTGAAGGACTCCGACGACCTCATACCGAAGACTGTCCATGACCGGGAGTGAGATGGAGAATACATAGGCGTTCACCTGCTCGTCGAAATGGACATCTTCGACATAGAGCTTTCCCACGGCCTTGTTGAAGGTCCCCTTCCACCATTGGGTCGTGTGGTGGCGAAACGCCGGATGATCGGTCATCGTTGCTACGAGCACACCGTGTGCGTCCGTCAGGAACAGCATCTTTGTCGAGGAGCGGACGACGTGCGGAAGCAATTGGCCGGGTGCACTATGGACGCCGGTATAGTACTCGTGGAGCAATGCGCTGAGACGGTTGTCCGTGATGGATTTGATCGCGGCTGTTTCTCGATCTGTCCAACGCCGCTCCAAATCAGTGATCGCGGCCGCCGGATTCTTGGAGTCGCCTCGCGCATCACGCCGGTGCTCCAACTCTCGAATGATCGCAGAGTCGTTCGCGATACGAGCGGTGTGCGCGATTTCTTCGGCAAGGAGGAGATCAAGTTTGCGGGCGGCTTCAGTCGCAAGCGCTTCAAAACTTTCCCCGCTGACCTCCCTGATTTCTTGGGAACCCTGCCAGAATGCCATGCCCAAACCCACAACGAGCGGAATGATACCGACGAGCAGCATGGAAAGAATGATCTTGGTCTTCAGCCCCCATCGTGTGCCTGGCCGCGATGATATCGGCGTCTCGCTCATGACGGCGTACTCCTCGCATCGGCTCCGGATTCTCCAGGAAATGTGAGTGTAAAGGTTGCGCCGTGACCAACTTGGCTCTGGACCTCGATGGTCCCCTTCATGTGATAGATCACATTCTTGATGTTGTAGAGCCCCAATCCCGTTCCTTTCCCCGGGGGTTTCGTCGTGAAAAAGGGCTCGAAAATCCGACTCTGTAACTCAGGGGAGATGCCGTAGCCGGTGTCCGAGACACGAACCTGCGTCGCGCCGGCCACCATGGCGGTTGCCAACGTCAAGGTTCCGTGGTGTTCCATCGCCTGGACCGCGTTCGTGATGAGATTGACGAACACATGGAGGAGTTCGTCAGGGTTTCCCTTTACGACGACATCCGGCTGGTAGAGTTTTCGAATTTCAATGTCTTGAAGGGCCACGGCGTATCGGGCAATCTTCAAGGCTTCATCCAGCTTGCCGTTGACGCTAATCAGGCAGTCTTGCCGCAACGATGCTCGGCGAGAGTAGGAGGTGAGATCCCGGCAGATGGCTGTTGTGCGTTTGACTGCTTCAATGATGTCCAGCGCTTGGGCATGTACGGTATCCAAGTCGACTTCTTCAGCCAGATTTTCCGCCATGCCGAGAATGAGCTGGAGCGGATTGTTCATGTCATGAGCGATCCCGGCGGCGAACGAGCCGATTCCCGCCAGTTTCTCCGCGTGGAGCAGCTCAGTCTGTAATATTGTTTCATGCTGCACGAGTTTCCACAGAAGTCGTGAAGCTTGTCCGCTCAAGATATCGACGCTCGCCGGCAGCTGGTCCTGAAGTATCGATTTCATCGCGGGATCGCCGGTGACGTCCATCACAAGGTTGACCTCTTGGTTGTTAATGAGGTCGGCAACCCGCTCGTAGACCGGCACGTTGAGCTCTTGAGCCCGTTTGAGTCCGGGAGCTGAGGAGACCTTATCGGCGATTCCGAGGATCTCGATCGTACCGATCTGATGCAGCACATCGAGCAGCGCGGTCCCACCCCGGCCCGCACCGATGATGGCCACCCTCGTCGGAAGTAGGGTGGGCGCCGGCTCAATCTGTTCACCCTCGATTTCCGGATGAGCAGCAATCGGAGAGGGGGCCGCAACGCCCTTTCCCTGTGATGTTTGCCAGTCCCTCATAGATGAGCCAATTCACGCTGTTCCATGGCACGAGCGACAGAGGCTTTCAATTTTTCGCCTTCCACCGGCTTCACGAGATAATCCACCACACCCTGCCGGAGTAAAGACGTGGCCATGTCGGTGTCCGGGAATCCGGTCAGGACGATCAAGGGGACGCGCGGATAGTTCTGGCGGAAGTAGGCGATTGCTTCGATGCCGTTTACCTTCGGCATCCGGATGTCGCAGATGATGACGTCAAGAAGGAGGCGATTCTCACCGGAGTTGATGACTTCGATGGCTTTTTCTCCATTTTCTGCTTCCAGGATATCGTACCCCGCCTTGTGCAGCGTCATTCGGACGACCTTACGGATGTCGGGTTCGTCATCGACGATCAGCACTCGACCATTACAGCTTTCCCCTCCTACAAAAAACCCGGATTTGAATTCGCTCATAACAGCCTCCTTTGTGACGGACGAAATGAAATATTTTCAGTTGCTGAAAGGGTAGGCGCAAAGTTGATGCCGAGCCTGATAGGATTAAACCTATAGAATCTCAATGACTTGCTCATCGGGGGTTTCGTGCCCTCTTAGGCATCTGGTTCAAAAGCACCACCAGTATGTTGAAAGCCACCAATGTGGATGCCGCATTGCGTTTCCACACTGATTTCAGCTAGGGTATTGAAAACACTAGCGGAGTTGAGACCTGTGATCACACTCGATGTATTGACCGATTATGTTCACAAGTGCCTGCCGGATGCCGTGGTGACAGTGACCGATCGGACGGGAACGATGAATCATTTGAAGGTCGTTATCGTTTCGGATGGGTTTCAGGGAAAGAATCTCTTGGACCGGCACCGCATGATCTATCAAGCCTTAGACGCCCCGATGAAGGATGGACGGATCCATGCATTGGAGTTAACGGCACGAACCAGAGATGAGGCATAGGAGGAGACAATGGCCGATCCGATCGATGACGAAATCCAAAAAGAAGTAAAGGCGCATAAGATTTTGATCTACGGCAAGGGAACCAAGACCATGCCGATGTGCGGGTTCACGAGGGAGACCATGCAGTTTTTTGAAAAATATGGGTATCCCTACGAGCTTATCGACGTCTTGTCACAGCCTGCAAAACGGGAAGCCCTGACGAAGCTGACGAATTGGCCGACGCTTCCCAAAGTATTTATCGACGGCACTTTTTATGGTGATACCGATATTCTCGATCCCATGGCCGCCAAGGGTGAGATCGAACCGCTCCTGAAAAAAGCGTTCGGGAAGTAGCAGGTCATCCCTGCTAGTCTCTTGCTCCCCGAGCGCTCACACGGGGGCAATCATAACTCACATTATGGGCGGTGCTCGCTCGACGGGCGCAGTGAGACCAACAGGGATGCCCTGCCTGGATGATAAAGGTGAGGGTTCAACCCGCACATCTTCCTGTCATGTTTCCTCTCCAGGAATGGCCGAGACTCCTTCTCTCCCGGAAGCCAGGGAAAGGTGGAGCTGCACGTAACTCATCTATGGCGCGAACCTCACCGCGCATCCGTTCGATCCGAAACATAAGGAGAGTGGGAAGAAAGGCTAGCGATGCTACTGCGTTGCAGCCTTCAAATTGTAGACATGGTTATCGCACATGAAGATGCTGACTCCCGTGATAGGGGTACTGATTGCGGTCGCGGGGTGCTCCTCTGCTATTCCTCAGCGCGATGATTTGGCCTGGGAGCAGTCTCGGATTGTTGATCTCACCCACTCGTTCGGGTCGGATACCATCGTCTGGCCGACGGAACAGGACTTCAAGCTCGTCGTCCAGCATGCCGAGGATACGCCGAGTGGGTACTACTACGCGTCTAACCGTCTGGAGATGGCTGAGCATGGCGGCACCCACATCGATGCCCCGATCCATTTTTCCAGAGGGAAGCAGACGCTGGATCAGATTCCAGTGGAGCGATTAGTCGGGACCGGCATCCGAATCGATGTCACGGAGCAATGCGCACGTGATCGGGATTACCGCGTGGCGATCGCCGATTTCGAGCGGTGGGAAGCCGAGCATGGGCGAATACCAAATGGCGCCATCGCTCTGTTGGACACGGGCTATGCGCGATCCTGGCCGGATCGGAAAGCCTATCTGGGAACACAAGAAAGAGGGCAGGAGGGAGTGCGCGCGTTGCACTTCCCCGGGTTGCATCCTGAAGCCGCGGCTTGGTTGGTACGTGAACGACGAGTGAAAGCCGTGGGCATCGATACTGCCTCGATCGATTTTGGCCGATCGACCAAATTCGAAGCACACGTCGCGCTGCTATCTCAGAATGTGCCGGTGTTCGAAAATCTCGCCAAGCTGCATGATCTGCCACATCGCGGGTTCGACGTGATTGCCCTTCCGATGAAGATTGCCGGCGGCACGGGTGGCCCTCTACGGATCATTGCGGTGATATCACCTGCGCACTGATTTTCCCCCACTGATTGCGGCAATACAATTTGACTGGGAGAATGAAGAAGCTCTTTTGTCAGATTGAAGAAAGGATCGAGGTAACCATTCCTGCCTGGAAATCGATCAGTCTGCAAATCCCTAAGCAGCAAAACACAAAAAGGCCGCCTTTTCAGGCGGCCTTTTTTCTCTTCTCTGCAGATGAGATGCGGGTGCTCTCAATTGCGCAGACTCTTTGCCCCTCCCTTCACACGTCGTGAGAGTGGGAGAGCTGGGTTAACGTCACGCAATCGTCTGAGTATGGGTGCCACGAAAAGCGAAGGCAGTCTCACATGAGACTGCCTTCTTCTTCGCTCCACCACGAGCAGGGTGGGGAATGGGATCTATTCCGCGGGTGGCGGGGAACGCCTGCGCTGACGCGCGCAACGAAAGGGCCCCACTGGGGGATGGGTGTAGTGAGCACGTCAGAGCGCTTCCCCGACAGGACCCGCGACTATGTGCCCATTTCCCAGGATGCGAGATACTTCTTCTGCTCCGCCGTCAACGTATCGATTGCCACACCCATGCCGGCCAGTTTGAGCCGGGCAATCTCTTTATCGATAGCCTCCGGGACGGGATACACTTTCTTTTCGAGCTGCTTGTAATTCTTCACGATGTATTCGGCGCCAAGCGCCTGGTTCGCAAAGCTCATATCCATGACGCTGGACGGATGTCCTTCCGCGGTGGCAAGGTTCACCAGCCGGCCTTCACCGAGCAAGCTGACACGATGGCCGTTTTTCTTAAGCGTGAATTGCTCAACTCCGGTCCGAACAACCTTGCGATTACCGGCCAGCTTTTCAAGAGTTGGGATATCCAGCTCCACATTGAAGTGACCGCTATTGCAGACGATGGCGCCGTCTTTCATCGCAGCGAAATGTTCTCCGCGGATCACGTGGATGTTGCCGGTGACCGTTACGAAGAAATCTCCAACCGGAGCCGCTTGTTCCATCGGCATGACGCGGAATCCGTCCATGACGGCTTCGAGGCCCTTTAAGGGATCCACCTCGGTCACGACAACGTCCGCGCCCATCCCTTTGGCCCGCATTGCGATACCCCGTCCGCACCATCCATAGCCCACTACCACAACGACTGAGCCGCAGACCAATCGGTTGGTCGCGCGCACAATGCCGTCCATGGTGGATTGACCGGTTCCGTAGCGGTTGTCGAACATATGTTTGGTGTCGGCATCGTTGACGGAAATGACCGGGAACTTGAGAACTTTCTTTTCGGCCATACTACGCAAACGAATGACGCCGGTGGTCGTTTCTTCCGTACCGCCGATGACATTTTTCAGCAGTTCTTTGCGCTTGGAGTGCAGGTGCGACACCACATCGGCGCCGTCATCCATGGTTAGATGGGGCCGGTGCGCAATCGCGGATTCGATATGGCGGTAGTACGTGGCGTTGTCTTCGCCCTTGATGGCAAAGGTTGGAATGCCTTCATGTTGAACCAATGCTGCGGCGACGTCGTCCTGAGTACTGAGGGGATTTGAAGCACAGAGACGGACATCGGCCCCGCCGGCCTTCAACGTGATCGCCAGATTCGCCGTTTCGGTAGTCACGTGCAAACACGCGGTGACGCGAACTCCCTTTAATGGTTGTTGCCGCTTGAACCGTTTGCGAATCAGCCGCAATACGGGCATCGTTGCTTCCGCCCATTCGATCTTCGATTTGCCTTGGTCTGCCAGCTTGATATCTCTCACATCGTAGTCCACGAAAATCCTCCTTCTGAAAATGCCAATCGGGATTGGTCGGTCGTCTATTGCCGTCATGAAAAGGGGGGCGGGTGGAGAACCCGTCCCCCTTTGCTGACATCGCGAGGCTCACTACGCTTACAGGCCGGTGTCTTTGCGGAGTGCTTTGACCTTGTCGGTCTTTTCCCAGGTGAATTCCGGTTCGTTGCGTCCAAAGTGTCCGTAAGCGGCCGTCTTACGGAAAATCGGCCGTCGGAGCTTGAGATGATCGATAATACCTCGAGGAGTCAAGGGGAAGTGCTTGCGCACAAGTTTATCGAGAATGTCGACCGATACTTTTTCGGTGTTCTTCGTGTCGACGAGCACGGAGACAGGATCAGCAACCCCGATTGCGTAGGCTAACTGTACTTCGCACTTTTCGGCCAAGCCGGCGGCAACGAGATTCTTGGCGATGTAGCGCGCCATGTACGAGGCGGAACGGTCCACCTTTGTGGGGTCCTTGCCGGAGAAAGCGCCACCACCGTGACTACCATGTCCACCGTAGGTATCGACGATGATCTTTCGGCCCGTAAGCCCTGTGTCACCCATCGGACCGCCGACGACGAAACGTCCGGTGGGGTTGATGTGATGCTTCACGCCGGTTGGGTCATAAAGGCCTTTGGGCATCACAGGCTTGATAACCTTTTCCATGATGTCACGTTCAATCTGTTTGCTCGTCACATCCGGGCTATGTTGTGTGGAAACGACGATCGTATCGATCCGCACGGGCTTGCCGTTTTTGTATTCAACCGTCACTTGGGATTTGCCGTCCGGTCTCACCCAATCGAGAATCTTCTTTTTTCGGACCTCGGCAAGACGCTTGGTCAGTCTGTGGGCCAACACGATCGGCATCGGCATGAGTTCATCCGTTTCATTGGTGGCATACCCGAACATCAGGCCCTGATCGCCGGCGCCACCGGAATCCACGCCCATGGCAATATCACTGGATTGCTGGTGAATGGCGGTCAGGACTGAGCAGGTATGGAAGTCGAACCCCCACGAGGCATCACAATAGCCGACATCCTTAATGACATCACGGATAATATCCGGGATTTCGACATAGGCCTTGGTGGAAATTTCACCGGCCACAAAGGCAATCCCCGTGGTCAGGATCGTTTCGCAGGCGACACGGGAATGTTTGTCTTGAGCGATGATGGCGTCTAAGATGCCGTCGGAGATCTGGTCGGCGATCTTATCCGGATGTCCCTCAGTGACCGATTCCGAAGTAAAGAGATAATTGTCTCGCATATGCCCCTCGTGGGTTCAGGTTATGGAAAACCATCGCTGGTCTGTCTGCTGATTGTGAATGTGATGAGTAGTGCTGAGTGATAAGCCAAGCACAAACTTCGGTAATTCTAGAGAGATCGGTTCACTTTGTCCATCACTTCGATAGTAGGGGGGATGAGAATTTGTCATGTGCCTTTACTTGACTCAGGTTTTTGCGGACTTGTAACATATCATGTTGTCATAATGAGCCACCTGGTCCAGAACTCTTAACCTTAGCGACCGCGATTATGTTAAGGGCAAAAGATTGAAGTCCTCGCTGCTCTTAGCTGTGAAACATCCTCCAGCGGCTGCGGTTTTTACCTTCATAGCAGTCGGCATGCTTTTCATGGCACCTTGTTCCGAGGCAGAGTCGCTCCGGACTAAAACGTGGCAAGTCTTCGAACGTGGTGTCGTCCAGGTCGGTGACGAAGCTCCGAATTTCAAGCTGCGGGACCTTGCCGGCAACGTCATGAGTTTATCCCAGCTGAGAGGAAAAGTCGTGCTGCTGAATTTTTGGGCGACCTGGTGTGGGCCATGCCGTGTTGAGATGCCGGCGATGGAACAGCTCTATCGAACCTTTCCACGAGGCGAGTTCGAGATTTTGGCGGTGTCTACCGATCCGCAGGGTGCGGCCGTGACACGCCCGTTCCAGAAACGAATGGGGTTCACATTTCCCATTCTGCACGATTCGGAGTATCGCGTAGGCCTTACATACGGAGCACGGACGATCCCAATCACCTTCATGGTCGACCGTCAAGGTATCGTGCGACAAAAGATTTTCGGCGCTCGTGACTGGGACTCACCAGAGGCACGCGATTTGATTTATGCACTGATGAAGTCGTGACCATGACTCAGTCTATCCCACAGATCTCGCTCATTGCCGCCTTCTCAGCAGGGCTCCTCTCATTCGTGTCTCCATGCGTTCTGCCGTTGGTGCCGAGCTACATTTCCTACATTACGGGGCTATCCGTCGAACAATTGGCGGATGCATCTGAACGGGTGAAGTTCAAGAAAGCGATTGTTCTGAACTCGTTGTTGTTTATCGCCGGGTTTTCATCTGTCTTTATCGCGTTCGGCGCATCAGCCAGTTTTCTGGGCCAGGTCCTGATCACCCATCAAGACACGATTCGACGCATCGGCGGGGTGTTGATTATCGTGTTTGGGCTCTATCTGCTCGGGATACTGAATTTGAAATTCTTAAAAATGGAGCATCGGTATCAATTCCGCAGTCGCCCAGCCGGGTATCTCGGGTCATTCTTGATCGGGGTCGCCTTCGCCGCAGGGTGGACTCCGTGTGTGGGGCCGGTACTAGGATCCATCCTTCTCTATGCCAGTACGACGGATTCCCTTCTCAATGGGGTCGTGTTGCTGACGTTTTACTCGGTCGGCTTAGGGTTGCCGTTGTTCCTGACCGCATTGGGTGTTGATCGGTTCTTGGCCTATTTCAAAGAAGTGCGGGCCTATCTGTGGGGCGTTTCGACCGTGAGCGGAGTCATGTTGGTCTTGGTCGGCGTGATGATCTATGCGAATTCACTGACGATGGTGACCAGTTTTTTGGAGCGATATGGGATCGGCTGGTATCTGGGCCAGTAACGGGCATTGAAACAGAACTCCCCACAGTATCGTTCTTAGCCTCGCGTTTCCCCCAAGGCATCTCAATCGTACACCTCAGGATCCTCACTCCTTAAGGCCTCGTTGGATGGTCTTTTGAACGATCCTTTTAAGCAATCAGCGGGATGCTGGAGAGCGATCTTCAACTCGCTGTGTTCAGCCCTCAACGCTTCGGACTCTTAACGACTGAATCAGCACCAGGCGCCAAGGCGGCAGGCCGTAAAGCCTTGCCCCAGTGTGTTGGTAGAGGGAGCAACAAAGGAATCGAGCGACGAAGGAACGCCCAGCGTCGTCATTGGGGAAGATGAAAGTGAAGAAGCGGATTGTCGATTGGTGGCTTCTGGTCGGCTGCTTCGGATCATTGTCGTGGGCCCAGCGTCGGAAAGGAGGGCCGAATCCGACTTCTGTGCCAGCAGCGTACTTGGTTGTGCTCCGCCGATTTTCTCCAGCAGGCTCTTTCCGGACCCTGAGGAAGGACTGTCCGGATATTTTTCGGCCAATAGGATGAGCTTTTCTCTTGCCCAATCGTCGGCTCCCATTTCATGGTAGGACTTGGCTAGGAAGTACAGGGCATCGGAGGCGACGGGCTTATTGGGGTAGGTCTTGATGATCTGTTCAAACCGATGAGCAGCCGCGAGGTAGGACCCCCGCCGGTAGTAGAATTGCCCCACGAAGAGATGCATCTGAGAGAGCCAATCGTGGCACTCATCGAGTTTTTGCTGAGCCTGTGTATCATAGCGGCTACCAGGGAAGTCTTTTCTCATCTGGTCGAATGCGGTAATGGCCTTTTGCATTGGTTCGGGATCACGATCGATGGTCTTCGCCATCTTAAAATGAATTTCGCCGATCCTGAAGGCCGCGTACGGGGCCAGGACGTGATTGCGATGGAGATCCATGAAGTGCTTGTACTCAACTAAGGCTTCCGCATACTCTTCCTTTTCAAAATACGCTTCACCCCGCTTCATGATCACATTCGGGTGGTAGTGGTTCTCAAGGGTATCTCCGATAAAAATCTGCTCGTCTGTACCACTGATGGCCTTCTTTATCCCCTTCCGTACATCGTCCGTACCGACATCGCCGGCACAGGAGGCCAAAACGAGAGAACTCACGCCGAGCCACGCCACCAGCCAGATACCTGAACACCTGGATGACGGACCAGCAACAGTTCGAATAGCGCGTGGGGCCATGACGGACACACATAGCAAGGATGCGGGCAAAAAGCAATCAGAAGAGTGGTTTGGTTGACCTGCCTTCTCGCGCTCCCTATAATCCCGTGCGCATTGGAAACCTGGACAATTTCCCTAGAATATTTGGTGGTTTTGGCATGATTCGAGCCCGGATTATTGGAACTGGCAGCTATCTCCCGTCCCGGGTCGTGTCCAATGAAGAGATTGCTCCTACGCTGAATTTGTCCCCGGCCAGAATCCAACGGCTTACCGGTATCCGGGCGCGCCATTGGGCCGGTGATCACGAAGCGCCATCTGATCTGGGGATTGAGGCGGGGCGCCGGGCGCTCGATGCTGCGGGGGCTACGGCTTCTTCTATCGAGGCCATCGTTCTTTCCACGACCTCGCCTGATATGGTCTTTCCGTCCACGGCCTGTGCTGTTCAACGCGGATTAGGATGCAAACAAGTGGGGGCGTTTGATGTGTCTGCCTCCTGTTCGGGATTCTTGTATGGACTTTCGATGGCGCAAGCCATGGTTCAGAGCGGACAGGTAAAGACCTGCCTGGTTGTGGCCTCAGAGGTAAAGTCTCGATCGCTCGATCCTCAGGATGCTGCGACAGCGCTGTTGTTCGGTGATGGGGCTGGGGCCGTCCTAATTCGAGGCGAGGAAGATCAATGCCCGGAACGGCGGGGGATTCTCGGAATCAGGTTGTTTGCCGATGGGTCGCACCACGGGCTCATTCGGATCCCCGGTGGAGGATCACGCAGGCCCCTGTCATCCGACACGTTGAACAAACGGGAGCACGTGCTTCGTATGCAGGGAGCGGCGCTGTTTCGCCTAGCCATTCGACGGGTCGAGCAGGCTGTGCTGGACATCCTGAAGGAATTCGGCATCCGTCCGGCGGACCTGAAGCAGGTTGTGCTCCACCAGGCGAACGGCCGAATTCTGACCCAAGTGGCGGATCGGCTGGGTATTGAGCCGGGCCGACTCGCGTCGGTCATCGAACACTATGGCAATACGTCCTCTGCGTCTCTTCCGATCGCGCTCGATCATGCGGTCCGCAGCGGGAACATTTCGACGGGGGATTTGGTGCTGCTGGGCAGCTTTGGCGGTGGGCTGACATGGGCAACCGGTCTTGTTCGGTGGTAAGGGTCGCTTACAGTTTGTACGATTCGTTTAAACGGTAGGTCGAGTACGTCATGCCCTACTTGCTTCCGTCACTTGAGCCAGACCTCTGGCTTTGGGGCTGAGCGGCAGGCGAACGACGAATCGACTGCCTTGCGGCTGATTGGCTTCTACCCACACGTGCCCTCCATGTCCTTCCACAATATGTTTCACGATGGCGAGCCCAAGCCCTGTGCCGCCCAGCTCTCGGGATCGGGCTTTGTCGACACGATAAAAGCGCTCGAAGACGCGGGGACGATCCTGTTCGGGAATCCCGATTCCGGTGTCGGCGACGCTGAGCTCGATCGTCTTCGCCGGGTGATCAGTCCCAAAGGAAGGGATGAGCTTGGCGCCGACGGTGATGGTCCCACCTGCCGGCGTATACTTGATCGCGTTATCGAGCAGATTGGTCAAGACTTGCACGAGCCGGCCTTCGTCGCCCGCCACTGAGGGGAGCGACGGGTCGATCACGGTGACGAGCCGATGCCGATTCTTGTCGGCGATCGGTTTCATGATCGACAGGGTCCGGTCGACGATGGTGCGCAACTCAAGGGGCTCCGCTTTCAACAGGACCCGGCCCGATTCGATCTTCGACAGCTCGAGGAGGTCTTCAATGATCAAATTGAGACGATCGCTTTGTCTGAGGATGATTTCCAGGAACTTTGCGGCGACGGGGGGGTCGTCTTTGGCGCCGTCGAGAAGTGCTTCAACGTAGCCTTTGATGGACGTGAGCGGAGTCCGAAGTTCATGTGAGACATTCGCAACAAAGTCCTTCCGTATTTTTTCCAGACGCCGCAGTTCGGTGATGTCATGGAACACCAAGACGATACAGGCTTCGTTTTCCCGTTCACCTCCCGCCGGGGATGCTTCGATTTGGAGATACCGCCCGCTGAGCGGCAGCATGATTTCATCCTCATGGGGGGCGCGAGATTGGAGAATGGCCGTCACCAGATCGTTGAGTTGTTGATGGCGGAAGAGCTCCGCGCATGGACGTCCACGGGCTTCCACTCGAGAAATGCCGAACATGCGTTCGAGGGCCGGGTTAATCTGCAAGACCTGGCCGCGGTAGTCCAGCACCATGACGCCTTCGACCATCGAGGTGAGCACGGCAAGCAGTTGAGCGCGATCTTCCGAGAGTTCGTCGATCTTCGCGTGAAGCTGCTCCGCCACGTGATTGAGCGTCGTGGCCAAAAGACCGACCTCGTCCTGCGTACTGGCTCGGATGGGAAGGACCCGGCTGCCGGAGCTCAAGTACTGGGCCGCCGCCGCAATGTCCGAAAGGGGCCTGCTGATACTGTGAGCCAGCCAGATACTTACCGTGAGGGCGACGAGGAGCGCGATGCCGAAAGCCAGAAAGAGCTGTTGACGCAATTCAGAAAGCTCGCGATCCAACACAACCATGGGAAGGCTCACACGCACGACGATCGGCGGAGCGGGCTGAGGTTGCCGCAGCAGGACGGCACGGTACATCGTTCGCTCGCCGGTGGTGTGACTCATCCGGATGTCCTGCCCCTGTCCTGTGGAAAAAGCTTGTTGGATCTCAGGCCGAGACCGATGGTTCTCCATGGCGGATAGGTCGATATCCCGTACGGCGCTATCGGCAAGCACCGTTCCGTTTGCGGCAATCAACGTGATGCGAGCGGATGCGCGGTTGCTGAGGTCTCGCGCCGTCTCTTGCAGGGAAGCCGGTGTCGGAGGTGAAGAGTCTGAGTGAAACAGCGGTTGGACCGCGTATTCAACGAGCTGGGTTTTCGTTTCCAGCACCGCCCTCAGTTCGAGGAGGGCCTGTCGCTCGAAGAATTGAACCAGGATCACTCCGGCGAGCACGAGGCCACAGACGACCGCCGCGAGCGTGCCGACCGTCACTTTCCATCGAATCGACCAAGTCATCCTGATCCGTCGAAATCTTTCAGTTTGTATCCGAGGGATTTGACGGATACGATGGCTTCTTCGAGGAGCGGGAGTTTTTGCTTCAGACGGCGGATATGCACGTCGACGGTTCTGGTCGTGCCATAGTAGTCGTATCCCCACACGGCATTGAGCAGCACCTCGCGGGTCAGCACGCGACCGCGATGCCGAAGCAGATGCTCCAGCAGGCCGAATTCTTTCGCGGTCAAGGGGATCTCTTGTTTACCAAGGCTGACCTCATGGCGGGACAA
Source organism: Nitrospira sp. (assembly GCA_024760545.1). NCBI lineage: Bacteria > Pseudomonadati > Nitrospirota > Nitrospiria > Nitrospirales > Nitrospiraceae > Nitrospira > Nitrospira sp. Next base: position 1,526,584 of record CP060501.1, on the reverse strand, counting down.
ATTCATCGTGAGCGTATCATAGCGGTACAGATCCGGGCCGGTAGTCGGTGAGCGCTCCACCCGACGCAGCAGGGCTTTGACCCTGGCGACGAGCGCTTTGGGGCTGAAGGGCTTGGTTACGTAATCATCGGCGCCCAACTCGAGCCCAACGATCGTGTCCGATTCTTCAGCTTTTGCCGTCAACATAATGATTGGCAGCATCGCGGTATCCGCTGCGGAACGCAGCCGCTTGCAGACTTCGAGCCCGTCCATCTCGGGCAGCATCAGGTCGAGGACGACGAGATCAGGTTTGTCTTCTTTGACTTTCTTGAGCGCCTCGAGCCCGTTCATCGCCGTGACAGGGCGAAGCCCCTCCTTTTCCAGATAGAGTTTGACGAGCTGCAGAATATCCTGCTCATCCTCGACTATGAGGATTTTCTTGTGATTGGTGGAACCCATAGGATGCCTCAGCGTACGGGGGAGGGGAGACAGAGTCAAGTAATGGACGGTCTATTTATAGGCAACAGCCGCGCTCGACGGCCCGGCGAGGTGCATGACCTCGAATCGCTTGAAGCCGACGTCCCCACACCACCGGCGGAAGTCCGCGCCGGAATAATCAAACGCATCGCCGAATTCGATGAGCATGTTGAGGGACATCAGTAGTCCCTGCACATTCTCGCGGCGGGCATCATCGATCAACGCTTCGATGGCGACGAGTGCGCCGCCTGGCGGTAACGCGTCGTAGGCTGATCGGATCAAGCGCATTTTGTCCTCCAGATTCCAGTCATGCAGAATCATACCCATCGTGATGAGGTCGGCCTTCGGCAACGGGTCCTTGAAGAAGTCACCGGACGCCGTGCTCACGCGAGCTTCCAGCCCGGAGGCGGCAATGTGTTTCTTCGCGATCGGTTCGACAACCGGCAGATCGAAGCTGGTACAGGTGAGATGCGGATGTCGCTTCGCGACCTCAATGCTGAGCAGGCCGGTCGCGCCGCCGACGTCGCAGAGGGTCCGGAATCGAGAAAAATCAAACTTCTCCGCGAACGTCTCGAAGTTGATGCGCGAGGCGCCGGTCATCGCACCCATGAATTGTTCCAGCCTGGGCACGTTCGAGTAGAGTTCCTCGAACATGCCTTTCTGCCCGTGTTTGACTTCGTTCTGCGGCCGGCCGGTCCGCAAGGCTTGGGGCAGATCGTTCCAAAATTTGAACAGCCGTGCGTTGAGCATGATCAGAAGCCCGCCGATATACCGTGGGCTGGCTTCGTCCAGGAACACGGCACCTTCGGGCGTGTTGAAATATTTTGCCTCGGGTCCGTCGCCGTCTCGGTCGAGAAACTTCATCGACACAAGCGCGTCAAAAAAGTCGGCGATGGCGCGTGGATGGAGGTGCAATTCCCTGCCCAGCTCCGTGCCGGTGAGACGCCGATCGGCGAGTGTGGTGAACAGGCCGACCTCAACGGCCGTGAGCAGGACCTTGGACCCCCAAAACCCAAAGGCGGTCTGCAAGATGGAAGACGGATTTACGGCAGAGTGCATGTGGGTTATTTCCTTGGTCATGGTTACGAGTCTTTCATCCGGAAATTTCCGCTCGCCAAGTCCGCTGCCTTCTTCACACATCGGTGAGAAGCCCGCAGATATCGATAAATACCCTCACGTTGGCCGAGGTATCCTTGCGAGCGACCGTAAAGATGAGGTTGGACTTGGGATCCGCGTAAAGGGTGACTTCCTGACTCCCAAAATATCGTGCAGGAAATTCGGGATCAGCGATCTCAGAAGTGCCGGCAGGCGCAATGGGATAGATGCCCGTTTTCGACCGTGTGGTCACGTGAACTGCATAGAAGAGCGGTTGATTCGGCTGTCCGAATCCATTGATCCCGACAAATTTGACATCGAATCGTTTTCTGGCTGGAACGGTCAGGACATCGATGTCCTTGACGCTTTCTCCATTACTAAGATTGATGGCAACTCCCGTTTGAAATGGTCTTTGAGCCATCCGAGGCACCTCCTTGTACAGTCAGAACAAAAAGGGAAAGTTTCAGTTGCCACAAAGATATGACATTTCAGCAGGCACTGAGCGTACGGGGGACCGGAGAGAGAGTCAAGGTAACAGCGTGATGACGACATGACGGTGTCTATTTGTTCGGGGACATGGACATGACTCCAAAAAGGTCGGATGTGGGGGGCCGCGTACAGAATAGCTTCCTGACTCGATCTCAGAAAGGACCTCCGAGGGTGTAACTATTTACAAGCCCGCAACATACCAAGCCTGTAGGAGGCGGGCAAGATCTCCGGGACACCCGCTCTCGGTGATACCGTCGTGGCTTTTCGGAGGCAATTCTGTTGACGGAACGAGTTGATCTGACGTATCGTGAATACTCAGTAAAGACTGCAGACAGGACGATCTGGTAGAGTGCCGAGCGAAGGAGCTGCGACGATTATGAAAATCTATCTTGCCAATCCCCGTGGGTTTTGCGCCGGTGTCGATCGGGCGATCGATATCGTGGATCTTTCCCTCAAGAAGTATGGCGCACCTATTTATGTCCGGCATGAGATCGTTCATAGCCGCCATGTCGTGAATTCGCTCCGGCAAAAAGGCGCGGTCTTTGTGGAAGAGTTGAACGAAGTTCCGGAAGGGTCGGTCGTCATTTTCAGCGCGCATGGTGTTGCGAAGTCGGTGTGGGAGGAAGCGAATCGTCGGCGCCTGCATGTGATCGACGCGACCTGTCCGCTGGTGATCAAAGTGCATAACGAAGTGAACCGCGATTATACTCAGGGGTATGAACTGATTCTTATCGGTCACGCCGGTCACCCGGAAGTGATCGGGACGCTGGGCCAGATTCCCGACAAGTTTCATCTCGTGTCTTCGGTGAAAGATGTGGAAGAATTACTGGTAGAAAACACCATCAACCTCTCGTATGTCACGCAGACGACGTTGAGCGTGGATGAGTGTCGGGACATCGTCAGCGCGCTCCATCAGCGGTTTCCGAACATCAAGGGCCCGCATCAGGAAGATATCTGCTATGCGACGCAAAACCGGCAGAATGCTGTGAAGGAATTGTCCCGTCTCGTGGATGTCATTCTGGTGATCGGGTCGCCGAACAGCTCCAACTCCAATCGCCTGCGTGAACTTGGAGAGCAGTGCGGCATTCCCTCTTATCTCATCGATTCAGCCAGCGACATCAATCCGGAATGGCTGCAAGGTGCCAAAGCAGTCGGAATTGCCGCGGGGGCTTCCGCTCCGGAAATCTTGGTCACGGAAGTGGTCGCATTCTTGAGAGCTTCGGGACCATCCGAAGTCGAGGAACTCACCGTCATCGAAGAAGACGTTGAATTTCTGTTGCCGAAGGAACTTGTCCAAATAGAATCGTCCAAGAAATCGATGGCCAGCATTGCCGGGTAGTGCGTTGTAGATAAAGCCTTCGTCCCTTCGCTGTCTGCGGTTTCCTAGGGCGGTCGTCTTGCGCTGCCGGTGATGGTTCCGAGGCCATGTATCGGATTCCAAACCACTTTTGAGATTTTCCTAGCCCCCACCCTATACCTTGTAGTGGTCACACTGCATCTCCTCTATTGGCTGTGTTTTTCTTTGATTTCTTGAAGCTCCTATGATACAAGGGCCGGAAATTTTTATTTCCATGGGAGCGCCCCACGCGCGCGTGAAAGGGTGAGCCGATGTACTTGAAATCATTGGATATGTTGGGGTTCAAGTCGTTCGCTGAGGCCAAGATCGAATTTCCCGAGGGTGTCACGGCGATTGTTGGTCCAAATGGGAGCGGAAAGAGCAACGTCGTGGATGCCATTCTGTGGGTGATGGGCGAGCAAAGCACCAAAACACTCAGAAGCGAAAAGATGGAAGACGTCATCTTTAATGGCACCGAACTCCGAAAACCATTGGGCATGACGGAGGTGTCGTTAATCATCGGAGGCCTTGATCAGACGGCGGTGAAGTTGGATGCCGGCGCGGGGCTCCCCGGCCAACTGACTGAATTTCAAGAACTGATGATTACCCGCCGTTTGTACCGCAATGGCGAGAGCGAGTATCTCATCAATAAGACTCCGTGCAGGCTCAAGGATATTCGCGGCTTGCTCCTCGACACCCGTGCGGGCAGCAAAGGACACACGGTTATTGCGCAAGGCCAAATCGATCAGATCCTGAATGCGTCTCCGCAAGATCGACGCGAGCTCATCGAGGAAACCGCCGGCATTGTCCGCTACAAGAAACAGAAGGCCGAGGCATTACGGAAGTTGGAAGCGACGCAGCAAAATCTCCTGCGAGTCCGAGACATCGTGGCTGAGATCAAGAAGCAACTCAATTCTCTCGAACGGCAGGCGCGCCAGGCGCGCACCTATCAGACGTTGCAAGGAGAAGCGCGCGGGATTGAAGTGACGTTGTTGACCAGGGAATTCCGGGCATTGCGGCAGACGTTGCGGGAGGTGGAGGACGACGTCCTGAATTTGGATCGGCAAGAATCCGAGAAAGCCGCCGAGCAGGCTCGGCTCACGACGGATCTCGAACGGGCTCGCCTTGATGCCATTGCGACGGCTGACTTGATCGGAAAGACTCGAGAAGAACTGGCGGGAATTGAGCACCAGCAGTCCCACGCGCTGACCGCGGCGGAAGTCGAACGCAACCGAGGTCAGTTATTGAATCAGCAACAAGTTGAAGAGTCGGCTGAGCTGGAAGAGCTGGTCCGTTCGCGGGACAATCTGGCCGGCGCGCTCCAGACTGTTGAGGCATCATTGCATTCCGTCGAAGAGGAAATGGTGATTCGGGATCGTGCCCTCGGTGAGCTTGATCAGGAGATGGCGCGATTGCTCCAGCAACGGGCTGCGGCCGTCGCGGAAGAAGAGCGAGGGCGCAAAGACGTGTTGCAGCTGGCGATCCTGGTCGCGAATACCGAGCAGGGTATCTCGCAGCTCATGAAACGAGTGGAAGACCTCGCAGGCCGTGGAACTCGATTGGTCTCGGAGCGAGACGAGCTTCGTGGGCAACGTGAAGCCGCGATCGAACGTCATGAGGCGGTACGTAAGGAATACGGAGAAGCCGACCGTCTCGTAACGAAACTGCGGGAGGACCAACGCTCCGTGCAGGAAGAGGCCATTCAAGCTGCCGGGATGATGCAGTCGCTGGATCAGGCGATTTTACGACGCTCGGAGGAGTTGGCGGGCGTGGATTCACGCTTGGAGGCGCTGCAAGGCGTGGTGCGCGAGGAGATGGGCTATGGCCGGCAAGGGGCTCAGCAGGGCCCCGCCTTGAAATCGTGCGAAGGGGTGCGGGATGCGGTCGCCGAATGGCTGGTTATCCCATCAGGCATGGAGCGTGCGGTCGAGGCGGTGCTAGGGGAGCGTGTTCGAGGGTGGTTTGTGGATGAACCATCCGTGGGACGGCGGTTGATCCGTTTCCTCCAACAGGAGGGACTGGGGCGAGGCAGCTTTATTCCCCAGCACCCACGATGGGAAGGGGCAGGGACCCATGATTGGTGGTCGGCGATTGCCGAGCAGCCCGGCATAGTTGGGCGCGCCGTGGATCTGATCCAGACCGACGCCGCTCGAACGGGGGCACGGGACTCGTTGTTCGATCGCGTCGTGATTGTTCGGTCATTGGACCAGGCGATGCAGGTGTGGGAGCAACATGCGTGGCACGCTCCGAACGGTCCGATCCTGGTGACTCTGGACGGTGAAGTGGTGGATGCATCGGGTATCGTGACCGGAGGTCAGGTCCAAGGAACGCCGGGTCTCCTCGAGCGTCGACGAGAAGTGATCGATCTGGAAGTCAAGCGGCACGCGCTTGTGACCGAGCTTGATCAGAGTAAGCAGCAGCGGGACGATGTGTTCGCTCAGACCCAGCTCCTGACCCAGCGGGACCGCCAGCTAGGGGATTCGCTTCGTGATGCCGAAATGCAAGATCTCTCGCTCCGTAAAGACGAAGAGAAGCTTCAACATGTGCTGACGGATCTTGACCATCGACTGAATGCAGTGGAGACGGAGATTCAAGAAGGTCTCGGTGAGCGAGAGCGGCTGGAGCAAGAATCGCAATCAGCCCACGCTCAATTGGGGCAATGGGTCGCTGAAAAAAACGGTCAGGAAACGTTGTTGGGGCGTGTGCGTGAGCGACTGGGGTTGTTTGATCAGAATATGAGAGAACAGCAAGAACATGTGACGCAAGCGAAGCTGACGGCAGAGGGTTTGCGCGCAAGACGGGAACACGAACAGCAGAATCGGGTTCGGGTGGCGCAACAAATTCAAGAGACGGAGGATCGGCGCCGTTTGCTGGGGGAACATCTGAATAGTCTGAAGGGTTCAATCGAGCGGAGCCGGGATGAGCAAGCCCGTCAGGAGGCGCTCTGCCAAGAGCTTGGTGTGACGGCAAGTCGGGTGAAAGCGGAGTTGGTTGCCGCTCAGGAGCAACAAGCGCAGCAAATGGGTGCCAGCCAGACTTTGGAAGCGAGTCTGGAAGAAGTGCGCCGAGGAGTCTCCGCGATTCGCGATGCACGGATGACGGTGGAAGTGCGCCGTGCGGAACTTCGCACGCAATTGGCCACAGTCGAAGGAACCTTATCGGGAACGTATCAGCTCGATCCGCTCGCGCTGATCGACGATGCGCCGGTATCGAATGAATCGGTCATAGAGACCGATGCCACCGGTCAGGAGGCGGCCCAACGTTCCGATGCCGAGTTGAAAGAGCAGTTGCAGAAGCTTCGTGATCGGCTCGATCGCATGGGGCCGATCAATCTGGCTGCCATCAGCGAGCACCAAGAGCTGGAGGAACGCCACAAATTTTTGTCTGCGCAGGAGCAAGACCTGTCGAATTCGATTGTGTCGCTCAAGGAGATCATTCAGCGGATTCACCGAACGACGAAAGAAATGTTTGCGTCCACGTACGACGAACTCCAGCAGAAGTTTTCCGAGGTATTCGTCCAATTCTTCCCCGGCGGCCGGGCTGAGCTGCAGTTGGTCGACGAGCCGCCGTCAGAAAACGGCGAGCCTCCCGGCAGCCAAGAACCAGGTATCGAAATTGTTGCACAACCGCCTGGGAAGCGGTTGAAAAGCATCACTATGCTGTCGGGCGGCGAAAAGACGCTGACCGCAATGGCGCTCTTGTTTGCGAGCTTTCTCATCAGGCCGACGCCGTTCTGTCTGTTGGACGAAATCGACGCTCCGCTGGACGAGGAAAACATCGGGCGCTTTACAGGTGTCTTGAAGGAGTTGGCGCAGAATGCCCAGTTTCTCGTCATTACACACAACAAGCGGACGATGAGCATCGCCGATTCTCTCTTCGGCGTCACGATGGAAGAACCGGGCGTTTCCAAGCTGGTTTCCGTCAGGCTGGGGGACCTGCAGCCGGCCTAAGAGCAGGTTCTCCAGTCCAGCCGCAATCATTGGATTGTCACTCAGGGCTTGAATCGCGGCAGACACCCATACCCCTTTACGAATCGGGCGGTCATTTCATGCATGTCAACGGCCGTCTCCGATTCGGGTGATTCCCCAAAGCGGGTGCTTTGTTCATTCAGTGCCGCGCACTCAGGTTTAAGTGCTGGAGTGTCCCTATCCCGTGCCGACCTCTTTCCCGTCCCGTGCATCTCCTGGAAAGATGGTTTCATTATGAGAAGCTCGAAGCCTGCGATATCCTTGTTGCGAGTGTGAAGTTGGTTTCACCGTCTGCAGGGAAGGAGGTCGATCATGGCATCTTCACGGACCCAGGGCAGAAGGCCATATCCACAATCGGTCGGCAATCTCGCTCTCGACGATGCGCGATTAGAGAGATTGTGCATGTCCAGTGCAAACGCTGGCCAAGGGTCGCTGCGAAGAGTGCACGACGAGGTGCAGGAGGAACAGGAGGATGATCCGTTCGGGCCCGCCACGGGGATTGTCAATGGACTACGCCTATCCATTACGTTGTGGAGCTTCATGGTTCTCGTGATTCTGTTGATGCGATAACCCCGTTCCTCCTTGTCTCAATCCCTTTCTTGCACATACTGCTGGTATAGAGCATAAGCGGATCATGGGCATCGCCGATTCCCTCTTCGGCGTCACGATGGAAGAGCCTGGTGACTCCGATTGGTATCCGTGAGGCTGCGCCATCTGAAGTCCGTATTAGAGAACACCGCTTCTCAAGCCTCATGCGCGAGCACGCCGTCAAGTTGACGTATCGTGGGCTCGAGCACATGACGGAAGGCTGTGTACCTATTGCGCTGTAAAGAACAGCCGCTTCACCGTTGGTCCGGTTCAACACAAGAGGGGCATGATCGGCACTATCAACGCGTGGAGGGTAAGAGATGAGGCGCTCAGTAGGATGCGGTATGACGCGAAGGCAAGAGTAAAGTATTGGCGATTACATACTTCACCACACCATAACGAGAGGTAAAGACGATCATAGCCGGGGCAGGTCAGGCATTTCGCAAATGTTCTGCCAATCGCAAAGAGAGCTGAACAATCGTGAGGGTTGGGTTAGCCGATCCACCAGATGGAAAAACTGATGAACCAGCGACATATAGGTTGCCTTGTCCAAATACACGACAATTTGAATCCACCACACCGTTCTTGACCGTGTCCGCCATTCGAGTACCGCCCATGTGATGATAACTAGCGCCAAAATCGCCCGTTACCCGGTAATCGGGAAAGCCACCGTTGCCAAACACCCACTCAAAAAATTTGATACGTCCGAGATTTCTGGCCATCACATAATCGTTAAAATGAGACAGGGTTTGCCGTATCGTAGCAAGATCGCGATCCGTTTTTTTCCAATGCAGCTCCGTCAACGGAATTCCAAAACGGTCACGCTTAGTTTCGGACAGCTTCACATGGTTGGTCCAGATAGGCTCTTGTTCCCATTCCGTGCTAAGGTGTTGCCCACAGACAAGCTTTTTCCCTACCAGCGATGTGGCCCAGGCGCCAACTTTCGGCGCAACGCATAACAGATCGCTCAGCAGCGCCTGTGTGCCTTCAGGCGGCATTCCTCTCACGATGATTCGGCAATCTAAAGTCGACAACTTTCGTTTTACTGCATCTGTTAAGCCAATCTCGCTCCTCCCGTGATGAACAGACACCACTTTGAGGTCAACGAGCGCATGCCCGACCCTGAAAGCGGGGTGCTCCATCCAATAACGACCTAGCGGTGCGCGAGAGTCAACAAGTTTTCCATTCGTCTGATGATTGCACCACAGGAGCATCCGGTTGTTTTCTATTCCGCCCATTGCCAAAATGAAGTGTGTCGCTCTTATGTTGGCGGATTGTCCGGAAAAGTTGGTCGCATGTGCGCTTACGACACGTTGTCCATCCGTTTTCAATCCCGTTAAGTTGGCATTCGTAACGTAGGTCACGTTTTTCGACAGATTAAGTCTCTCCTGATATTTCTCACCAAACCGAACTTGCGAATAGGAAATGCCAGTTTGTCTGATGCCGAATTCCCGATCTAATATCACCTCATCGCGTGGTGGTGGAATGTCGAGAATAGAGAGCGTTTTTGCCAAGAACGGGTCTAAGTCTTTCTTTGTGATTGGCCAGTGTGCATTCTCAAAACCCTGCTTCTTTTGGAAGTCAATTTCACCTAACGGTATGCACTCCCCGCCCCAATGGCCACTCGTTCCTCCCAGATATCGCAAACGAGCGGAATCAAGCTCGAAGTAGGGGTCGCCTATCACATCCCCCTTATAAATATCCTGAGACTCAACGCTCTGACGAAGTCCGCCTCCCTCTAAGAGAATCACTGAACGACCATAGTCTCCAAGTTCCAATGCTAGAGTCATCCCGGCAGGCCCTGATCCCACAACACAAAAATCCGCTGTCTTGGGTAGGCCGTTTACTGAAAGGCTGAAGTCAACATGCATCAAACGTCTCCTGTTTGTAGCACCCAGCCTTGTCTAATGAATTTTCCGCTCCTTTCGCCATGGAGATCGTTAAAAATGCGAGTGAGCAGCCCCATTTGGGCGAACAAAAACAATCCGATCAAGAATCCTCTGCGAGAACACATGCTCTTCACCTCCTTTTACATCGTGACATTAACAGCCAGGAGATCCCAGTCCAAGAAAAACCTGACTTGGCACGGGAGACCCCGTCGGACGAAACGCATCCAGCTCGCACAAGAGATCCGAAGTCATTCGCGACGTTCGCCAGCGAACACTAGCTTCAGGACAGCGGTCTCCCTGAAGACCTCGGGCCTGTCTCACAAATGAACGAAGGAGTGGACTCCCGCGATGTCCAGTTACAAATGCTGAGAGAGGATGTCCGCAATCCACACACCCATAAAAATACATATACTTCAGTCACTTCTCACTCCATTTGCTTGACTCAATTCCCAGCGTCTGTTATAAGCCTGCGGTACATTCGAGGGAGTGTAGAGGAGCTGTTCACGAGGGAGACCATTGCGAGATGCCGGTCTTTCACCCCCCTCAGCCCTGTCTTTCAAATCATAACGATTCATGAACATCATAAAGGCGTTATTCAGCCGCCTCTCTGACAGCCTGCTTTCGACCGTTCAGGGACGATTCGATCCTGCGACGGAATTTACACCCATGGCTCCGCTTCGGTTGGTGTCCGACAAGCCGGTTGTCCTCCCTTCGTTGGATCCTTCTTCTATTCGTCGTCCCATCGCGCATGCTGTCAGCCAGCCTGATGCGGTGGATGACGCGATCCGGCGGAGTCAGTCATGGTTCCTGAGCCGTCAACATGCTGAAGGGTACTGGGTCGCCGAACTGGAAGCGGACACCACGTTGACATCCGAATACTTGATGCTCCGTCGATTCCTCGATCGTGTGGACCCCGATCGGGAGGAGAAGGCCGTTCGGTATCTCAAGTCGATGCAACTACCCGACGGTGGATGGCCGATTTATTACGGCGGACCGACTGAAATCAGTGCGTCCGTCAAGGCGTATTTTGCCCTTAAGTTGAGTGGTGTGTCGGCGGACGAACCGTGTATGGTTCGGGCGAAAGAACGAATCTTGGCCATGGGGGGAGTCGTCCAAGCCAACGTGTTTACAAAAATCACGCTGGCGTTGTTCGATCAGTACGATTGGGAGGGCATTCCCCATATGCCCGTCGAGATCATGCTGCTGCCGAAGAAGTTCTATTTCAGTATCTACGCGATCTCCTATTGGTCTCGGGCCGTCCTGATTCCATTGTTGATAGTCTTTGCTCACCGCCCGGTCTGCCAAATTCCCCGTGAACAGGGTATCGAGGAACTCTATCCGATCCCGCGAGCGGAGATCAGGTATTGGAAATATCCTCCGTTTAACAAAGATCAAGCGTGGTTCACGCCCCATAATTTCTTTGTTGCCCTGGATGCGATGTTGAAGCTGTACGACCGGATGCCCATGCGGGTGCTGCGGGAGAAGGCGCTTCATAAAGCAGCCTGTTGGATGTTGGAGCATCTCAAAGGGTCCGGGGGACTCGGTGCGATTTATCCGGCGATGGCAAATTCCATTATGGCACTCGAATGCTTGGGCTATGGCGCGGATGATCCTCTGGTCGTCAAGGCGCTTCGTGAGATCGAGGAATTGGAAGTCTACGATTCCGCCATGATTGATGGTGAGCTTGCTCCTACCCTCCATCTTCAGCCTTGTTTTTCTCCCATTTGGGATACCGCCTTGCTCACCAATGCGCTGGTTGAAGCGGGGCTGCCACAAGATCACCCGGCGCTCCAAAAAGCGGGCCGGTATCTCATCTCCAGGCAGACCAAGTCGGTGGGTGACTGGATTGTGTCCTCGCCGAACGCGGAACCGGGCGGATGGTATTTCCAATTTGAAAACGAATTGTATCCGGACGTCGATGATTCCGCCGTGGTCCTCATGGCGCTGTCAAAATTGAAGATTCCGACCGGAGAGGGCGAGCTGAACGAATCCATCCACCGCGGTATGCGATGGGTGCTGGCGATGCAGGGTTCCGATGGAGGGTGGGGCGCCTACGATAAGGACAATAACCGTGTCGTGTTCAATTATATCCCGTTTGCCGACCACAAGGCGCTTCTTGACCCGAGCACGTCCGATCTGGCGGGACGATGTCTGGAGATGCTTGGAGCCTTGGGTTATGACAATACACATCCAGCCGTTGCGCCGGCTCTGGCCTTTCTGAAGAAAGAGCAAGAAGAGGACGGCAGTTGGTATGGGCGGTGGGGGGTCAATTACATTTATGGAACCTGGTCCGTCTTGGCAGGGCTGAGAGCCATTGGTGAAGATCTCTCGGCACCCTATATTCGGCGGGCTGTGTCCTGGCTGGAATCGAAACAGAATTCTGACGGTGGATGGGGAGAGTCCTGCCTTTCTTACAATGACCTCGAGCATCATGGTCAAGGAGAGAGTACGCCGTCGCAAACAGCATGGGCACTCATGGCCATGATGTCGGCTGGAGCGACTGACTCCTTCAGTGTGGCGCGCGGAGTGCAATTTCTTCTCCGTCATCAAATGAAGGACGGATCGTGGGAAGAAATTTCTCATACAGGGACCGGGTTTCCGCGAGTGTTCTATCTTCGGTATCATTGGTACTGTCAGTACTTCCCGTTGTGGGCCTTAGCGATGTATCGCAACCTCCGTTCTCGCGGGAAGATGCGAGCCGATGAACTTCGCCATCACATGCAAGGAAATGACTCATACCGGTCCGAGCGTTGACCCCCGCCGGTTCGCTCCCCCTGCCCTCATCTGACACTGTGCCGCCTAAACGGATTGCCATTTTTGCCGCGACCCCATGGGAGATGAGAGCCGTTCGGTCGGCATTTCCTCCTGGCATCGGACGACAAATTGCCGGCCACTCTGTTTTCGTACACACTGTCGGTGACCGGGAATATTGGCTTGTGCAAACCGGCGTCGGTCTGGAGAAGGCGAGGCAAAGCGCCGTTCAACTCATCGACGGCCGGCCTTTTAGTCTCATGGTATCGACGGGATTTGCCTGTGCGCTTGTCGCGGCGGATATTGGGGCACTCCTGGTCGGCCGCGAGGTCGTGTGTAAACCAGGGGCAGGTGGGGAGCTGTCACAAGTTACGGCTGTGCCGGGTGATGAGCGAGATCACGTATTGGCGTTTGTCGAGACTCTGGTGCCACCTGCACACATTGGACGATTTGTCTCGACGGATCGAATCATCGGTAGGGCTTCGGACAAAGAACAGTTTGCGCGAAGCACGCAAGCAATCGGCCTCGATATGGAAAGTTCCGCCTTGGCCGCTCACGCGCAGCGCATGCAGGTTCCTTTTGTGATCATTCGAGCTGTTTCCGATCTTCTCGACGAAGATCTTCCCCTTGACTTCAATCTGTTTCTCAGGCCCACTGGATGGCTCAAGGGTCTCGGTACTGTTTTGGCCGCCCCTTCAAGTCTCTTGGGTCTTGGCCGGCTTCGTCGACAGAGTGCGGTCGCAGCAGAGGCCTTGACGACATTTTTCAGGCGTTATACTGCGGCGATGGCAACGGAGCGGCAAGAGCGAGAACTCTCACCGACGTGACCATGAACCTTCCTGAAGCAATCGGCCGATGGGCGCTCAGATACGTGGCCGAAATGGGCCGGATGCTGATCTTCGTGGTGTCCTCCTTCGCCTGGTTGGCCCGTCCGCCGTTGCGGATCATTCAGATCGTCAAGCAGCTTCACTTCATCGGCTATAAATCGACGTTTGTCGTCGTTCTGACGGCGGCCTTCACTGGGATGGTCCTGGCGCTGCAAGGATACTATACGTTACGAAAGTTCGGCTCCGAAGGGCTGTTGGGTTCCGCCGTGGCGCTCAGCATGATTCGCGAGCTGGGGCCGGTGTTGGCCGCGCTTATGGTCACGGCGAGAGCCGGTTCGGCCATGACGGCGGAAATCGGGATCATGCGGATCACGGAGCAGATCGATGCGCTCGACACCATGGCGATCAATCCGCTCCAATACCTGATCGCTCCGAAACTTGTGGCCGGCTTGATCGGTGTGCCGCTGCTGGTCGCGATCTTCGATGTCGTCGGAATTTACGGTGGCCATTTGGTCGGAGTGGATCTGCTTGGCGTGAATGCCGGCTCGTATTGGAATTCCATTGAATCCGCGGTGGAGTGGAAGGACATCTATGGCGGCATCCTCAAATCCATCAGTTTTGGGCTGATTGTGAGCTGGATTTGTTGCTATAAGGGGTTTTACACGAGAATGAGCGCCGAAGGCCTGGGGACCGCTACGACCGAGGCCGTCGTATTGTCGTCGGTTTTGATTCTCGTGTGGGACTATTTTTTGACCTCGGTCCTGTTGTAACCATGCTGAAGCTGGTGGGTGTGACAAAGACCTTGGGAGGGCAAGCAGTCTTGCGGGGTGTCGATCTCGCGGTTCCTGAAGGGAAGCTCACCACGATCATCGGCCGAAGCGGGGAAGGGAAGAGTGTCCTGCTGAAGCACATGATCGGCCTGCTCCAGCCGGATTCCGGAGAAGTGTGGGTAGACGGCGTGGAGATTTCGAGGCTTCGCGGCCATGCGCTCAACGAAGTCCGTAAGCGGTTCGCCATGCTGTTTCAGGGAGCGGCGCTGTTCGATTCGTTGACGGTTTTTGAGAATGTCGCGTTTCCTCTCCGGGAAAAACTCCGGATGAAAGACCAAGACGTGACCCGCCGTGTCGAGGAGATGTTGGACCAAGTGGGCTTGGCAGGGATGGGGCACAAGTTCCCAGCGGAATTAAGCGGGGGGATGCGCAAGCGCGCCGGTCTGGCACGAGCGCTGGTGATGCAGCCGGAGATTATTCTCTTCGATGAGCCGACAACGGGTCTCGATCCCCTGATGGCCAAATCGATTCATGATCTCATCACGAGTATGCAGCGGAAGTTCGGATTTACCGCCGTGATGGTCAGCCACCAGATTCCGGAGATATTCGGCATTTCGGATTACGTGGCGATGTTGAAACAAGGGAAGATTGCGGCGATGGCCGAGCCAGCTGAATTCCAGCGAACCACCGATCCTGAGATCAGAGAATTCATCTCGGTCGGCGGGACGGTACCGCTGACCAGAGAGGTCTCCGCGGGCTAGAGGGGAGCCATGATGGATAAAAGCAGACTGGAATTGATCGTCGGTGTGTTTGTGCTGGTCGGGATTGTGTGTCTGGGGTATCTCTCGATCAAGTTGGGGAAATTAGAGCTCATCGGAGGAGATTTGTACGAGGTCGATGCCCTGTTCAACTCAGCGTCGGGACTGAAACCGGGAGCCACTGTGGAAATCGCCGGCGTCGAGGTGGGCCGCGTGAAGGCCATTAATTTGAAAGAGGATCGGGCGATGGTGAAGCTGGCGGTCCAGAACGGAACGAAGCTCTATTCCGATACGATCGCCTCGATCAAGACCAGAGGGATCATCGGAGAAAAGTACCTTGCACTCTCGCCGGGTGGGGGTGGAGATCCACTGAAACCCGGAGATGCCATTCGCGATACCGAATCAGGCCTTGACCTGGAGGAATTGGTCAGTCAGTACGTTCACGGCAAGGTCAACTAACTCGGTCTCGCGTAGCCGGTAGACGAGTATTCAGATAATCGGTAGAGGGGAGATCGTGCGATGATGGTGACCAGGAATGTGTGGGGCAGGCAGGCATGTTTCCGTTGGGGCGCGATAGTGCTTGTGGTGGTGGCAGCGGTCGGGCTGGGGGTGGTTCCGGGGTACGCGGGCGCTCCGACCGACTCCATGAAGGTGACGATAGACGAGGTTCTTCACATCGTCCGGGAAAAAGAGCTCAAACAGCCGGAGAAAGCCGATGAGCGTCGCCACTTGCTTGAGAAAGTGGTGGCGGCTCGATTCGACTATATGGAAATGTCCCGGCGGGCACTCGGCGCGCCTTGGAATCAGCTGACCGATCAGCAGAAGCAGGAATTCGTCGACCTTTTTCGGACGTTACTGACGAACTCATACGCCGATAAGATCGAGACCTATTCCGGAGAAGGCGTGCAGTACTTGAATGAACGGACGGAGAAGGAGTACGCGGAAGTTAGGACCAAAGTGCTCTCCGGAAAGACGGAGATCCCGCTCGACTATCGCTTGATCAACAGGGCTGATGATTGGCGGGTCTACGACGTCATCGTCGATGGCGTCAGCCTGGTGAACAACTATCGCGGGCAGTTTACCAAGATTATTCGTGCCTCTTCCTATTCGGATCTCGTCGATCAGCTCCGCAAGAAATCCGATAAGCTCAAGGCACCATAACGTCGTGTAGCTGGACCACGGGTACGTGTATGCGTAGCCTTGCTGTCAGTATCATCTTCATACTGCTCGGGAGTCTGTGCCCAATCTCTCTTGACCGAGCCCAGGCCGACGTGCGGTATTTCCCCATCCCTGCCGTCAGTTCCAGCAAGAACGACGGCAACGATATCGGTATGATTGTGCCGGCTCTCATCACGGGACCGGATGGGGATCTCAAATATCTGGTTGCGCCGATGGTGGTCTACAATTCGATCGTCGGCACTCGTGCGACCGTCAATCTGTTCCGTTACGAACCAGGGGGCAAGGAACTCCGAGGGATTGCGTCCTGGACAGAGCAGATCGAGCGAAAATTCCTCATAAGCTATGTTGATCCAGGATTCAGCAATGGTCGGTATAGTATTGGGTTCAGCGCGATGCATTTCAAGAATGCGACGGTGCGGTTCTTCGGACTTGGGCCGACCACCGTGAAGGAGAACGAGTCAAATTACACGGCCGCTGAGACGAGGTTGAATTGGAAATTCGGGATCCACGCGAACGAGGTTACGCAAATCGCGGTCAGCCAGCGATTGCGGCACATGCAATCGATCCAAGAGGGCGGCACGAACCTCCCCTTTTCGGGCGATCTTTTTCCGAATGCGCCGGGTGTGGACGGGGCCACGATTCTCGGGCAGCGGATCAGCTTCCATTATGATACCCGTAACAATCTGGTCACGCCGACCGATGGGACGGCGATTACCGCCTATGCCGAGCTCAACTACAACTTCAAGCAGGGGGCGGAGCCGCTGTATTCCAGGTATGGGCTTGAGGTGAAGAAGATGTTTGCGAGCGAGTCCAAGCGCGCCATCCTTGTGGTTCGTGGTGATCTGCAGGCGACGCTGGGTTCGGATGTTCCGTTTTATGAGCAGAGTTCCTTGGGCGGTCAGAACAACCTGCGTGGGTTTGGGGTAGACCGGTACATCGACAAGCAACTGATCGCGTTCAGTGTGGAAGAGCGAATTCATATCTTGCGCGCGCGCCTCGCCGGGGTCATGGCTGATTTTGAGCTTGCGCCGTTCATCGACACCGGGCAGGTGTTCAACTCGTTTAAGAATGTGAGCTTCAAAGACTACCGTATCACGCCGGGTATCGGGTTTCGGGGTATCATCCGGCCCAATGTCGTGGGACGGATCGATTATGGATTCAGTAAGGAGGGTGGAGCCATTTTTGCCGGGCTCGATTTTCCTTACTAGGAGACCAATCGGGTATGTCCGCCCTAGGTTATCGATCGTGACCCTTTAAGCCTCGATCAACCTGAGAGGCGTGGGCAAGCGATCTTTCATAAGCGCTTGACATCATACGGTTCGTGTGTGAGACTCCACAAAATTTGGCACCCACGCCAAGGGTGCACCCTGGACGTGTCTTTAGGTCACGTCGCTGATAGAAGACGAAAGTAAGGAGACTATCCATGTCTATGCTTAAAACGATTCATAGTCCGGCCGATCTGAAGCGGTTGTCTCCCGACCGATTTCCGGCGTTGTGCCAAGAGATTCGTGAACAGATTATCGGAGCGGTCTCCAATGTCGGCGGGCATCTGGCCTCAAACTTGGGTGTGGTTGAGCTCACGGTCGCTTTGCAATATCTCCTGGATACACCGGCTGATAAAATCGTTTGGGATACGAGCAATCAATCCTACACGCACAAACTCCTCACCGGCCGCCGTGAGCAGTTCCATACGCTGCGCCAGTACGGTGGATTGAGTGGATTTTGCAAGCGCGAGGAGAGCGAGTACGATACGTTCAATGCCGGCCATGCAGGCACGGGTGTGTCGGCTGCCTTCGGCATGGTGGCAGCCCGGGATCAGTTGAAGCAAAAACATAAAGTCGTCTGTGTCGTGGGTGACGGTGCGATGACGGCGGGAATGACTCTGGAAGGGCTGCATCATGCCGGCGGACTCGGCAAGGATTTCCTTGTGATTTTGAACGACAATCAGATGTCGATCTCGAAGAACGTCGGTGCCATTTCCGCCTACCTGAGTCGGACCATCACAGGGGAGTTCTACGGGCGAATGCGAGAGGAAACCGGTCAGTTGCTGCGCAAGATTCCCCACATCGGCTACGACATGCAAAAACTCGCTCGCCGGGCCGAAGAACTCGCCAAAGGCGTGATTCTTCCGGGATTGCTCTTTGAAGAGCTGGGATTCCAATACAGTGGTCCTATCGACGGCCATAACTTTGAACATCTCCTCCCGACGATTGAAAACGTCCTCAAGATGAAGGGACCGGTCCTGCTGCATATCATCACGAAGAAAGGGCTCGGCTACGAACCGGCCATGAAGAATCCGGTGTGGTTCCATGCCTGTCCGCCGTTTGTTCGGGAAACAGGTGCGCCGGCGAAGAAAGCCTCGCGCCCGTCCTACACGGCGATCGCCATGGATACGCTCGTCAAGTTGGCGCGCGAGGATAGGCGCGTTGTGGCCATCACCGCGGCGATGTGCGAAGGCACGGGGTTGACGACTTTCGAAAAGGAATTTCCGGATCGGCTGTATGACGTCGGCATCGCCGAGCAGCATGCCGTGACGTTCGCGGCGGGGCTCGCCGCTCAGGGGATGAAGCCGGTCGTCGCGATGTACGCGACCTTCCTCCAGCGGGCATATGATCAGGTCGTGCATGATGTCGCGACCCAGAATCTTCCGGTTGTCTTCTGTATCGATCGTGGCGGGCTCGTCGCTGAAGATGGGACGACGCATCACGGCGCCTTCGACTATGCCTTTCTGCGCCATGTTCCCAACATGGTGGTGATGGCTCCTAAAGATGAAAACGAGTTGCAGCATATGGTGAAAACCTGCTTGGAACATAACGGACCAATCTCGGTGCGGTATCCGCGAGGCGTGAGCCTCGGCGTCAAGATGGACGAGGCTCCCAAGGCGGTGCCTGTTGGAAAAGGCGAGCTTCTGAAGGACGGAACGGATGTCGCCATCATTGCGATCGGGGTATCCGTCTGGCAGGCCGTGGAAGCGGCGGAACGTCTCAGCAAGGAAGGGGTTTCCACAGCGGTGGTGAACGGTCGGTTCGTCAAGCCGCTTGATCACGAACTGGTTGTGGATGTGGCGAAACGAGTCAAATACGTCGTGACGGTGGAAGAGGGCTGCAAGACCGGTGGGTTCGGGTCCGCCGTGCTGGAATCCCTTTCGGAGGCCGGGGTGACTCATATGAAGACCAAGGTATTAGGCTTGCCCGATTGGTATATCGAACAAGGCCCTCAAGATCTGCTTCGTGAACGGTATGGCTTGACGAGCGAAGGAATCTATCAAAGCGTCAAGGAACTGATCGGCACGGCTTCGTCGGTGAAATCTCAATTTGCCGGTGCCGCACTAGCGGACCATCTGCCTCACGGAGACGAGCAGGGTAGCTGATCGCAAAAGGCGAACAATCTCTCATGCACATAGCAAGGCGAAAAACCCGGCAGATCTCTGTCGGGAAGGTGAAAATCGGCGGCGATGCAGCGGTGTCCGTGCAATCGATGTGTTCAACGGACACCCGTGATGTGGCTGCGACGGTTGCTCAAATTCACCAGCTTGAAGCCGCCGGGTGCGAACTCATCCGCGTGGCCGTGCCTGACGACGAAGCTGCCGCTGTCCTTCCGCAAATCAAAGCGGCTATGACGGTCCCGCTGATCGCCGACATTCACTTCGATCATCGCCTTGCCCTAAAGGCCGCGCAGATCGTCGATTGCGTCCGCATCAATCCCGGCAATATCGGCGCCTGGTGGAAAGTGGAAGAAGTGATCAAGGCCGTGAATGAGCGAGGGATTCCGCTTCGAGTCGGCGTCAACGGAGGGTCGCTCGAACGGCCGCTGTTGGAAAAATATGGATGGCCTTCCCCCGAAGCTCTCGCGGAATCGGCGCTCAACGCCGTGCATGCGCTGGAAGACGTGGGTTTTACCAACATGAAAGTTTCACTCAAAGCGTCGGATGTGCATCATGCCATCGATGCCTATTGGCTCTTCGCGCATCAGTCGAACTATCCGCTTCACATTGGGATCACAGAAGCGGGAACGGCCATGACAGGGGCGGTGAAGTCTTCGATCGGTCTCGGCTACTTGCTTGGACAGGGTATCGGAGACACGCTGCGCGTGTCGCTGGCCGCGGACCCCGTCGAGGAGGTCAAGGTCGGATTCGAGATCTTGAAATCACTCGAATTGCGTCATCGGGGCATCAATGTCATCGCCTGTCCGACCTGTGGGCGCGTTGAGATCGATGTCGTCCGGATGGCGAATGAGTTGGAAAAGAAACTCGGTCATATCAAGACTCCATTGAACGTGTCGGTGCTCGGGTGTGTCGTAAATGGAATCGGAGAAGGGAAAGAGGCCGACATCGGGATCGCCGGTGGCGAGGGCAAAGGAATTTTGTTCAAGCGGGGTAAGCTCGTCCGTAAGGTCCCCATGGACGAATTAATGGACACGCTGATTCAGGAAGTGGAATTGCTCGCCAAGGAAAAAGAGGCGGAAGAAAGCGGTGGCGAAGCCGTCGCTCCTGTCCCTTCGAACGGATGGGAGTCACTCGTGCCCCAGTCGGATCTCCCCTCGACGCTTGGAAAAGAAATTCCCGTACTGCCTCGTCGGTAGGGGCACTATTTTAGTCCGAGACTCTCCCGCTCCCCGATCAACTTCTAGCCCATCTCACCAAAGAAACGATTGACGCGCTCAGGCGGGTCATGTATCAGTGCCGTCACACGATGGAATCAAATCCCGTCATCCGCCGGATCAATGAGTTTGTCAGGTCGGCTCTGTTTGCGCGATTGGTGAAGATCGGTCTCATCATTGCGGCGGTGGTGCACGGCTACATCATCTCCTTCGGACGGTCGTTCCACTTTCGGGACATCGATATCCATCGAGAGATTGGAAGGCGGTTACTTTCCGGAGAGTATCTCTACGCCAATGACTACTGCTACATGTATCTGCCGACTACCGGCATCTATTTCGCTCCCTTGCTCATCCTAGACAGAAACCCGAGCCTGGCCCTGCGTTACGCCGTCGCTGTCGGATGCTTAGTCCTCACGATCATGCTGTTTTACCGCATGATATGCGGTTCATCGGACTCGAGAGGGTGGGGCCGGTTGCTGGTGGGCGTTGGCGCAGGAGCATTGACGTTGCAATTTATCTTGAATGATCTCGACGACGGCGGCCCACATCTCATCCTGTTGGGCATTCTCACAGGGGGGATCTACGCGATATGGGTGGGGAAAGAACGGCTCGGTGCGGCCTTGATCGGGCTGGGTATCGTACTCAAGATCACCCCTGCTCTCTTCGTACTGTTGTTTCTTTGGAAACGGCAGTGGCGCGTTGCCTGGTACACCATGGTGGCTACGCTTGCCTGGATTGTGCTGCCCATTCTGTATATGGGGCCCACGAGCTGGTGGGAACATCACACAGAATGGACGAGGAATGCTGTCCTGTCTGTGCTCGATCGGCAGGCGGAGGGGCGGCAAGAAAACGAGTTGCAAAAGGCCAATCTCTCGCTCCGACATACCATGCTTCGGTATCTGGTGACCTATCCGCCCACCCATCGGCTTCGGCAAGTGGACCGGGGCTACCAGCCGGTACTGGATCTCTCGTCACCGGTCGCCAATGCGATCGTCGGAGTGGCCGCGCTGAGCCTGCTTGGCCTGTTCGCGTGGTCTAGTAGGCGGGTGTTTCAGGGGCCTGGAGATCCCACCTGGGCGAGGGATTGCGCGGGAACCTTGATGTTGGCGCTGTTCTTTTCTCCTATCACGTGGGACCAGCATCTTGTCTGGATGATCCCGGCGGCCTGTGTCGTCGTCGCCGCCGCCACGAAAATGAGCGGCGGGTTGAGCCCTACCGGATACGTCATGTTGGCGGTCTATGTTGTGCTCACAATGGTGTTGAATTATGAAGTCGTGGGTTCGGCAAGATGGGAAGCCTTGAAAAGCTATCATCATCTCGGTATTGCGATGTTGATCTTGTACGGATTGCTGCTCAGCAGTAGAGGAGAGTGGAGCCATCCGAACCCGCAGCCAGAAAAAATGCATTCCGGCCCGTCCCGTATGGTCAGTGAGGTATAATCTGTCTACCCGAGAGAACCTCCAAAACACTGATGCCGATGCACAATGCGACGTGGGTTGGTCTCGTGTTGTGTTCCAGAAAAGGAAGCGACTATAATGCGCCCCCGGGGCGCCGTACCCAAGTGGTAAGGGAGCAGTCTGCAAAACTGCGATGCAGCGGTTCGAACCCGCTCGGCGCCTCCAAACCGCACTTCGTGTGTACCGATCGCTCTTCATCGTTTTATCGTGACTGATCCGTGTGGATAGAACACTCAAGCGTCTTGTCATGCTTTGCACGTGCCGACGACTCATTACCAATCGCCTCGGGGTTCGTGTATCGCACTGGTCATGAAAAAGTACGAAAGGGTACGAAGGACGGAAAATTGACGGCACCCATGCGAGGTGCTACAATCATCCATTCTTGTGCCTCCAAGTCCAGCTACCGCGTGTAGCTGGTTATATATAGGCCGAAAAAACAACAACGTCAGTTATTCAAGGAGAACGGAATGGCTGTTCCGGTTTCTCAGATGTATACCGTGGCGACGTATGTGCTCTCCCAGAAAATGAAGGGGGTGAAGCGGTATCCCCTCGTTTTGATGTTAGAGCCCTTGTTTCGCTGCAACCTGGCTTGCGCCGGCTGTGGGAAGATTCAGTACCCTGATCATGTCCTCGATAAGCGGTTGACGCCCGAGCAGTGCTGGGCCGCGGCTGAGGAATGCGGCGCTCCCATGGTGAGCATTCCCGGGGGCGAACCGCTCATCCATCCGGAAATGGCGAAGATCATCCGGGGCTTGGTCGACCGGAAAAAATATATCTATCTCTGTACGAATGCGATTTTGCTCGAGCGCAAGTTGGATGAGTATGAGCCATCTAAGTTTCTGACGTTCAGTGTCCACATGGATGGGCTGAAAGATGAGCACGATTTGGCGGTTTGCCGCGATGGAGTCTATGATGTCGCGGTCAAGGCCATCAAGGCGGCGGTCAAGCGCGGCCATCGGGTGACGACGAATACCACTCTGTTCGACGATGCGAATCCCGAGCGAATCAGAACATTTTTCGATGAAATGATGGCGCTCGGTGTCGAGGGTATGACGATCTCACCCGGCTATAGTTATCAAAAGGCCCCGGATCAGCAGCATTTCTTGAAGCGGTCGCGGACCCAGGAACTTTTCTCCAAGATCCTTGCTCGTCCCAAGCCGGGCTGGCAATTCAACCAATCCCCGCTGTTTTTAGATTTCCTCATGGGACGGCGTGAGTACCAATGCACTCCTTGGGGGAATCCGACCTATAATGTCTTTGGATGGCAGAAGCCTTGTTACTTGCTTCAAGAAGGATATGCAAAAACTTTCCGGGAGCTGATGGAGTCGACGGAGTGGGATCGGTACGGCACCGGTAAAAATGAAAAGTGCGCCGATTGCATGGTTCATTGCGGCTATGAGGCATCGGCCGTCGAAGATACCTTTAGCACCGTCTCCGGATTCTCACGAACAGCCAAATTGACGCTCATGCCTACCTCACGATGATTTTGCTCTCGTGAAGCGTCGGTCGTCTCTCGTCGTTCGCAGGGCGATCCCGCGCTTTACGCAATACGTTTCACGAACGACGATCTCCACATGACCGATACGAAGAATCATACAGCTGCGATCGCCGGTTCGCTGGAAGGGCGGGTATTCAAGCCCGTCTCTCCGGCTGAAACAGCAGAGGCGGTTGAGCTCGCGTTCGACTACCGCGGGGACGTGACCTTGACGTTGCGATCCGGCGAATCGGTCATGGGATATCTCTTCAATCGTCAGCTGGATGCCGATAGCTCATATCTCGAACTGTTTCCCTCCGACCGGCCGGATCCCCGGCGCATTCCGTACCAGGATATCGTCACGATTGCGTTTACCGGGGAAGATACGGCGAACGGGAAGTCCTGGGAATCCTGGGTGTCGAAAAAAGAGTCCGAGCGTCGAGCAGAAGCTGCAAAAATTGAGGCGGCCGCGCGCACACAGGGCTACCTCTAAGGTTTTCTCTTGTCCCGCCGATTCTCAGAATCCCAGGGCCGTGAACGGCCTTCCTCCATGAGCAAAAAAGCCAGCCGTTTCGTTGACAAAGATTTTGCGCTGTGCTAGAAACGCCTGCCCGAATGTAGCGCGCTCGCGGTCGTGCAGCGTGCATTTCCTCGTAAGGAGCGAGCGACGAGTCAGCAATCGAGTTCGAAGCTTGGCAGACGAAGTCTGGTTGGACTGCTTGTTTTCGCTTGCTGTCTCGCACTGAACGCTGCATTCCCACCTGTGGTTCCCGCCACCCACGAAGCGGATCACCGTTTCATGGTTGAAGGGTATGTTTGTGGCGCAGATGGCAAGGGGGTGCCGAACGCGGACGTTCTGGTCAAAGACACCAGAGTTTCATATGGTCAGGTTGTGAGGACGGATGGAGATGGCTACTACAAAGCGATGTTTCATCTGCACAACGACAATCTTGGCGATCCCCTTCTGGTAGAGGCGAAGGGCGAGCAGAAAAATCTCAAAATTGAATTCGATCCCAAAGATCTTGAAAGTGAGCGAAAAGTCCGCGTTGATTTCGGCGCCGGCTGTGATGCGAGTGGTCCTCCTGTTTGGCTGTGGTGGGGTGGTGGGGCGATGGTCGCAGCGGTCGGTGGCCTTATCGGTATGAGACTTATCCGTTCTCAGCAGAGGCAAGAACGGGTCAAGGGGAAATCGCAGGGAAAAAGAAAAACGTAATCGCCGTTGACGGTTCATCGGGGGCTGCGGGGTCCCTCGACGAATCGGTGGTATGGGTGGGCGAGGACCGGTGTACAGCGTTATTGAGATGGGTGTAACTGGAGCGCTTTTGTTGGGGGTGCGAACACCTCGACAGAAGCGTTTTTTTTTGGAGGCCGCTTTCTATCCCTCTGTCGCCACGTGTGCGACAACCGTGTGCTTCTTTAGGGAATGAATCGTCGTCATGGCAAAGAAATTGGGTTCGTTTCGTGTTGCGATGGTCATGGGTCTGGGGTTGCTGATCGGCTGCAGTGGTGGTGAAGAAGGCGCAGAGGGTCCGATTGTGCCGCCACCTCCGGCTCCGGCTGAATATGCCGATAAGCATATGCCGTCTGACTGGTGGGGCGATGCCCAAAAGCTGGAAGAGGGACGCAAGCTCTTCATCGGAGAGACAAATCCAGACGTCAATTGTGCCAGCTGTCATGGGAAGGATGGAAAACCGGTGAAGGCGGGTGCCACCGATTTCCGGAGACTCGAGCGCATGAAGCTCTATTCGGACTCCGTGTGGTTTTGGCGTATTGCTGAGGGTGTGCCGAACACCAAGATGAAAGGCTGGAAGAGCAAGCTCTCGGATGAAGACCGGTGGAAGCTCGTGCTCTATGAGCGGAATTTTGCACTGCCGGGGAAGGTCTGGAGCGAGGACAAGAAACAGTGGGTCGATGCCGGCACGAAATAGCGGGAGGTCTTCTGCTTGTGCCAGCCAGGCTCGGGTCGGTTTCAGATGTTAGATGGGGAACATCCCGATAAATAAAACTGGAAAAACTAGGATACTATACCAAGCCTTTTTGAGGCACAATGCACCGAATATTTTTGCCGGATATTGTCCAACATTTCAGTTCTTCGAAGTGTTTGTTTGGCCGGAAGGGTAAGACTAAGATCCTTGACTGGGCTCTTAAAGTAGGGGGCATCGAGACACCGTGAAAAAACTATCGAGCAGTCTCTTGGCTCTCGTTGTGTTGCTTGGGCTGTCTGCGTTAGGTGCACCAATCGTCAACGCTCAGGAGGTTGCAGCGTCTGCGGTGGAGTTCCCGTACACGGGCAATCGAACGGCGGTATGGATCGTCGCACAACTCCATATCCTATTCGCCGCGTTTATTCTGGGCGCGCCAATCTTCGTCGTCATCGCGGAGTGGCTGGGTTATCGGAAGCAAGACCCCCGCTACGATCGTCTGGCCAGGGAGATCACCAAGGTCACGGTCATTCTCTTCAGCATGACGGCTGTGACGGGCGGCCTATTTATCTTCGTTCTGCTTGCCGCCTATCCTCAATTCACGACCTCGTTCATCAATCAGTTCTATATGGTCTTCGCAGTGCTGTATCCGGCCTTGTTTATCGCCGAGACCATCTTGATGTATGCCTACCTGTACACCTGGGATGTCTGGAAAGGTGAGAAGAAAGGGCGGCATATCGCCCTTGGCGTGCTCCTGAACCTCGTGTGTCTGCTCATCCTGTTTGTCATCAACGGTCCAACGTCGTTCATGAATACACCGCCGAAGGCCGAAGGGGTCTCACCGCAGGATTTCATCGCCGCAGCGACCTTATGGGATAAGATCGCCAACCAAAGTTGGTTCCCTCTGAGTCTCCATCGGATCGACGGGAATGTTGCGTTCGGTGGATTCATCGCCGGCTTGATCGCCGCCTATATGTATATGGGCGCAAAGACGCAGGAGGAGAGAGCCTACTACGATTGGATGGGATTTGCCGCCATCTGGATTGCGGTGGGGGGATCGCTCTTACAGCCATTTACGGGACTCTTGTTGGCGTATGAAATGTGTGATTACGATTTTTCGTTCTGCCCGTACATGATGGCTGATCAGCTCTCCATGTTTTTTGAAATGCAGGGCGTCATGATCGGGCTCCTATTCCTGGGCATCAATTATTATAGTTGGCTCAGCGTCAAACGAATTGAAGGAGCGGAAAATGTCCGAATCACCATTCTGGCTCCCATCGTCTTAATCGTGTTGCTCCCTGTCACGATGTGGGTGATGAATAATTATTGGATTCCCGATCCGATGTCGTTGGCATTCCTCCTGCCTCTGACGTTGTCGCCATTCCTCTTAGGTCGGTTCGTTCCCAAGACCGTCTCCGCGCGGACCGTCATCAAGATCGGCTTTATCATCATGCTCATCAGCGATGCGGTCTGGCTCACTCCCGCCGGGTTCGTGGCGACCGGTACGGATATGCCCGATGAGATGAAACTCCCGGAAGGGTGGGACTATTTGTCATCGATGCCGGCCAAGCTTTCCGCGATTATCGTGTTGGTCTTTGTGACGGTCGTCAACTATGTGTTGTATAACCGAACGATCAAGCAAGGCACGATTCTCTGGGGGAAGATCGATTTCGCATCGCAATTTGTGCTGATTTTTTTGGCATTCACGTCCACGTGGATCATGGGGTTGATGGGAGCGGTGCGGTCGTTGCTCAAGAAATATTTCCACACCTATAGCCTGGTGTCGGACCTCAGCGCGGAGTCGTTTACCCCAACACTGTCGTATTCCGCCGGATGGATTACGGCGATTGCAGTGGTGTTTATCGCGATCGTGAGTCTAGCTGCGCTCGTGGCTCTTCGACCCTCCGTGGCAAAGGTGCGGGAGCCTGAGGGGAGTCCTGTTCCTGTCGGGGCGAAGTAATCAAGGAGTAAGGCGCCTACCGAGGAGACGAGAATTCGTATGGGCAACATATTCAAAAAGCTTGTGATAGGCGTGGTGGTCGGTGGCGCCCTGGTTGCTGTCGCGCACTCGCAGGAGTTGCCGTCCTCATTTCAGATGCTGTTCTTCGTCGTCTCAATGATCGGAGCGATCCTCTTCATGCTGCTTGACGCGCAGCCGGTCAAGACGATGAACGGTGGGAAATCCCTCTTTGCCGTCATTGTATTCTGGATCTTTTTGGTGACGGTCTGTGTGGCTGGTGCGTCGCTCTTGCCTCAATTCGACCCTGAAGACGAAAAGACCAAGATCGGGAAGCTTCTAGACCGAGAGAAAAAAGGGTCCGCGCAGGGAAAGGCCGAGGAACTGATCGCTCGCGCCAAGGCGCTGGATGCACAGGTCAAGGCTCTTGAGGAGCGGCTCAAATCGTTGGGTCAAGGTGTGGCCGCGACGCCAACGCCTCCGGCCGGAGATGCGAAGCCCGCAGCTGCCGGCGCGGCGTCCGGCGCTTCCGGCGATGTGATGAAGGTCGGAGAGGAGCAGTGGCAACTCCAGGAATGTTACAACTGCCACAAGCTCAGGGGGGAAGGTGGAAAGAAGCGCGGTCCTGAGTTGGACAATATCGGCACGTTGCTGACAGTCGAGGAGATTCAACAGAAGATTGCCGACCCCAAGAGCTTTATGGCTGAGGGGTACGAGAAGGAATGGCAGAAGGGCATCATGCCCAATAAGTTTAAAGACCTCATGGACCCGAAAGAAATGCTGGCGCTTGCGACCTGGTTGGGTACCTTCAAGAATACCGCGATCAACACCCCGAAGCCTATCAAGAAGAACTAATGCTGCAACCGAAGCTGAAATCCAAGGTCCGGTGCACCGACCTCGACATCGGCGAAGTCACGAAAGTCGTGCTCGATCCGCTCTCGCACGAGATCAGCCACATCGTGGTGTCCATGAACGGCAGTGGTGAGCGACAGATCGCGATGGGCCACGTGCAGGCTGTCACCGAAGACGTCGTCCAGTTGCGCGCGCCCTCACGGGATATCCTGGCGTTGCCGCCGTTCAAACGGGAAGACTATGTCACCACCCATGAAGTGGAGATCTCGCATCTCGAAGACAACATCCATGTGACGCCGGGCGAGGTCCTGGTGCCTCTCCCTGATCTGGAAAAGAACGTCAAGCGCCGCACGTTTTTCATGAATTTTACGCATATCATCGGGTTCTTGATCGGCCTTCCGATCGCCTTCCCCATTCTGCGTTTTCTCATGAAGCCGATGTACGCAGACTTCGACAATGGATGGCTGAATGTGGGAAACGTAAGCAAGATCAAGCAGGACGATGTCGGCACCCAGTTCAAGTATAAGAAAAAAGTGAAAGAAGTGTACATGCCGGAGTACGAAGTCGAGAAGAACGTGTGGATTCTCCGAGCGACTCCGGAACTTCTCGAAAAAGTGTACCAAGGGAAGGACGCTGAATTTCGCGATGCAAAGGGGAAGCCCATCTGGACGAACAAGAAGGATATTCCTTACCTGGCGTTCTCCGGCAAGTGTCCGCATTTAGGATGCGGGTTCAAATGGCGGCAGCACAAAACGCTCGGGCAAGTGTTTCTTTGCCCGTGTCACTTGAGCATCTATGATGCCGCAGGAAAAGTGCTCGACGGTCCCGCTCCACGCTCTCTGGACGCATTACCCCTCAAAGTCTCTGCAGGGGGAGACGTGGAGATTATCGATATGGAGTTCAAGGCTGGTACGAAGTCGCAAGTCCGGATCGTGTGAAAGCTGGCGACATGGACATCAAGCATTCGTCTCCCGCAACAATCCCCGATCAGCAGCCAAGCGCGACTGAAAAGCTCGTCGCCTTTCTCGACGAACGTCTGGGCCTCAAGGAAATGCAGGCCAAGATGCTCAACGAGCCGATTCCCGGCGGCTCTCGTTGGGCCTACGTGTTCGGATCCATCCTGTTGTTCATCTTCGCCATGCAGGCGCTGACGGGCATCCTGCTCATGTTCTATTATGTGCCGACTGCCGATCACGCTTATGACAGTACTCAATATATTATCCACGATGTTGATTACGGATGGTTTCTGCTGAGCTACCATTTCTGGGGATCCAGTGCGATGGTCGTCTGCGTGTTCGCACACATGTCTCAGGTATTTCTCTGGGGTGCGTATAAGAAACCGAGAGAATTACTGTGGCTTGTGGGGCTCGCCTTGTTCGGCATCGTGATCGGCTTCGGTTTTACGGGCTATCTGTTGCCGTGGGACCAACGGGCGTTCTGGGCGACGCTTGTGGGTGTCGAGATTTTGGATAAGACGCCGATCATCGGCGATTTTATGGCCCGGTTTCTGAAGGGTGGAGCGACCCCGGGTCAGATGACGTTGAGCCGATTCTTCGTGATTCACGTGATGATCCTTCCGGCGGCGCTCATGGCTCTCGCCGGGCTGCACCTCTTTTTGTTTCGTGTGGCCGCTCCAGCGGGACCATTTAGCGGGACGCCTGAGGAGATCAAGGCCAAAACCGACTATTTCTTTCCTCGTCAGATTTGGAAAGACATTGTCGGGATGGCATTCGTCTTCGCAGGAATCTGCGCCTTAGCCCTTTGGGAACCGGTCGTTTTATTGGACCATGCCACACCGGACCCAGGGGACTACCACCCTGAGCCCGAATGGTATTTCCTTTTCTATTTCCAATTGCTCAGGCTCAAGTTGTTTGCAGGTCAGTTTGGTCAATTTATGGGCGCCGTCGCCTTACCGGTCGTGTTCATGGCGTTACTTATTGCGCTTCCGTTTTTCGACAAAGATCCCGAACGAAATATTTTCAAGCGACCGATCGCCTTGATCAGCTGGATTGCGATCATGGTGGTCATTGCTTTGTTCACGGTTGCGGCCGTGATCAACCGTGAGTTTCTGGATTAATCCTCACACACGTTATGGCTGAAGAACGCGAATCGATGTCCCCGACGAAGATAGGGTTCGGTATCCTCTGGCCGGCTTGCTGGACCGGTATTCCTATCAAGGCAGTGTTTGCCGTTCTTGCGATGACGATGGGATTGGTGCATTTCGAAGGCAGGTTCGGTCTTGCCTTTTTGATGCTGTTGGCCAGTCCCGTCACCGTCTTTGCCGCTCCCATCATTATGGCTCTCTTTGACACACATTTTGGTGAAGGGATCGGTTTGCCGCTCATTTTCGGGATGTCTATCCCCGTCGACATTTGGGCGCTCGGGCTGGTTGGGCGAACGTTCTTCCTGGAACGGCTTCGGAAGGAGCCTCCCCACGATGGGCTTGGTTTTGCAATTTGGTGGAGAACGGCGCTCATCGGGACCTTCTTTCTTCCGCTCCTCTGGTGGATCGTCAGCCGCGTTACGGAGATCGCCATCACCGCATCGCACTCCATGGCCGAAATGGAAAGCATGAGACATCTCTTCGACACGGGTCTTCCGGTCGCAGAACGAATCGGCCTCGAACTGACGATATGGGGATCCATCTCTTCAGCGGTGCTGATCGTCCTCGCGGTGATCGGTGTGTCCATCCTTGGACAAATCATTCGGCGGATAGCGGAAAATGCCCGCCCGGCGCCTGAAAATTATCAAGGGCTCGTGACCCGTTGGGACTTGATGCGTGTGCCGACTGATCAGGGATTGCTGCTGGCGTCGTTGGCAGGAGCCGGTGTGGTGCTGTCGCTGATGTTTTGGTCCATCCTTCCGGTGACCACACCCCATCCGCATGAATGCTGCAAGAAGCCTGAGGTGGAGGTCGAGCCGGTTTTCAAGCCGATCGAATCATTGAACAAGAATACGCAACGGCTTGCGTCGATCACAGCGCAAGTTGATGCCATCGAACAGCAGAAGGCGGAAGCAAAAGGCCAAAAAGATAAGGGCAAGGGGAAGACCGAAGGCGGGACCACCGCCGATTCACCTGCCAAGACGAAACCGTAACTTGCGAGGTGGTGAGGTGAGTGCCATACGACAGGGGATCGGAACGATACAACTAGCTCTCCGAGCTGTCAGCGGCCATGGCGGATGGCTTGCAGGTCTCTTGTTGACGGCGGTCTGGCTTGCGCTTCCTTCTATCGGCGTAGCTGCGGAAGGCACAGCGACCGGCCCGACCGAGTATCGCGATATTCCCTATATCGGCAGTCGGAACCTGGTGTGGATCGTTGCGCAGCTGCATCTGTTGCTGGCCGGGTTCGTGTTGGGTGTGCCGATCTTTGCATGGCTCTGCGAAGTGATCGCCTGGAGGGGAGGCGAAAAGCGCTACGATAAGCTTGCCAAGGAATTTACCAAACTCCTGACGTCGGCCTATGCGACGACCGCCCTGTTCGGCGGCATTCTGTTGTTTCTCTTGGTGGCGTTCTACCCAAAACTGATGAACTATCTGACGGATGTCTTCTTCCCGTCATTTTTGCTCTACTGTCTCCTGTTCTTGCTCGAGACGGCGACGCTCTATCTGTATTGGTACGGATGGGACGCCATGCAGTACGGCAAGCTGAAAACGTTGCACGTGGTCCTGGGATTCCTCCTGAATTTCTTCGCGCTCTTCATCATGATCGTGCCCAATGCGTGGGCCACGTTTCAGTCCAGCCCAGTCGTCATCTCAGAAGGCACGGCCATCGAACGAGCGTGGGCCGCGACGTGGAATCCAACGTGGTGGCCGATCAACATCCATCGGCTCATCGCCAACGTCGTGCTCGGCGGATACATCTGTGGAGCCTATGCCGGAGTCCGATACTTGTCGGTCAAGAATCCCGAGGAGCGTGAGCATTACGATTGGATGGGCTATGTTGGCAACTTCATCGGCGTCTTCGGCCTGTTGGCCCTGCCGTTTGCCGGGTATTGGCTCATGCGGGAAATCTATCAGTACAACCAGCAGATGGGCATTACCCTGATGGGCGGATTCCTGTCGTGGCTTTTCATCATCCAGGCCATGCTGATCGGTGTCTTGTTTCTCGGGTCGAATTATTATTTCTGGTTGGGGATTACCTATCGTATTCCCGGATCAGAGGGAAAATATCGGCGGGCGATGTTGATGATGCTCGTCAGCTTGCTGCTGTGTCTTGCCGTGTGGATGACGCCGCACTCCCTTGTCGCCAGCATCGAAGAGGCCCAGAAGATGGGAGGGGCTCACCACCCCTTGTTGGGCGTCTTGGGCGTCATGTCCGCCAAAATGACCGTATCCAACCTCATGATTCTTATTACCTTCATGAGTTTCGTCATGTACTGGCGGGCGGGGAAACAAGATACAGCCGGGTGGGCGAAGCTGGGAAAGGCGGTCATGGGGGCCGTGTTGGTATTGGCCAGTCTCGCCGTCATCGTTCTGGGTGTGTGGGGATACTTTGTGCCGGCGATTGTCCGCATCAATTATTTCTCCACGTCCCAGGTGCTGATCGTCATCTTCGTGATTCTGACCATCACACCGTTGACGGCGTTGTTGCTCAAGAGTGCCAAGACGACAACGGAAATGGTTTGGGGCAGTATGCCTCCCCGCGCCGGGTATGCGCTGGTGCTCAACGCCGTCATGGTCATTCTTCTTATGACACTGATGGGCTACGCGCGATCCTCATCTCGGGTCCACTGGCATGTGTACGGGGTTATGCGCGATTCGTCGCCCTATGCCTATTCACCGGCCCTCGGCAGCGCGTCGCTGATCATGGCCTTCTGTACATTTTTCTTCTGCATCCTTGTGGCGTTTATCTTCTGGGTGGCCACCATGGGCGATAAGACCAAGGCTGCTGCCGCGTCGGGGAAAGGCGAGCTGCCGCACGGCATTCCTGCGATGGCCGGAGGAGCGCCGGAGGAGCGGCAACAGGGATAGATGGGAGTCGCGAGTGAACCAGGCAATGAGCTACACACCGAGCAAGTTGGAGAGCCATGAGTGAAGTCGCACAACTACAATTGATCGCACTGTCAATCGTCGGGTTTGGGATTCTCATCCTCCTCTTCATCCGCGCGACCTTTGTCCGGGTGACGGGATTTGTCTTCATTGTCCTCGGGCTGTTTTCGCTCATGTCACTCGCCGTGCCGCAGTTGGCGTCGCTGCCGCCGGCCGAAGAAAAGATCGACATTGCGAGTATCAAGACACCGACCGATATTGCGGCAATCGGCCAGACGGTGTTCTTCAGTAAAGGCCAATGCGCGTTGTGCCATTCCATCGGCCCCAGCGAATCCGCGCGTTGCCCGGATCTGAAAGGAATCGGCGCCAAGTTGAGCAAGGATTTCCTCTATGAAAGTCTGACCGACCCTCAGGCCTTCGTGTATCAGGATTACCGGCATGGCGGCGTGCCCAAGGAATATCCGGCTACGATGCCGCGTATCGACAAAGACCCGATCGGCCTCTCGAAGAATGAAATTTTGGCTGTCATCGCCTTTCTGCAGCAAATGAGCGGCGAGCCGATCTCCGTCAGCCTGTCGGATCTCGAGATACCGGGCCCGGCGCCGAAGGCCCCGGTCAAAGCGGCCGAATCCGCGCTGGTCGCCGAGGCACACTCGCGTTAGCAGGCTGGTGAACCACTATGTTGACATGTGAAAATCTTGATCCCTCGGACGTCATGAACCAGCAGTACATTCACAGGATGTTCAAAAAGACCGTCGATTCTCACCCGCCCACCCCGGCGCGCCACGACGCGCCTTTCCGCGGGCAAGCCCGCAACGAGCAAAGAGGCGAGACGTACTTTTTGTCGTACGTTGAGTCTCTGCGCGATGTGAGAACGCAGCTGGAGGGATTTTTCAACATCCTGCTAGGGAGGAACGTATGGGCTCGTTAGGTAAGCCGATCATACTCATGGTAGCCATGTACCTGTTCCTGAAGTTTGTGCTGCCGAACATACCCGGCTCCGCGCCGCTTCCCTCCAGCCTGATTTTCCTGTATCTCCTCCTGACCGCATCCGGCATCGTCATCTATGAAACGTTGAGTGGAGAGTCTAAAGATGCCTTCTGGGGACCCATGCAGCGGTTCCTGACCGGAGAGAAGATCGGAGGGTTGCAAGCGCTTCGATATGGCGTGCTGGTTTTCTTCCCCCTGCTGGTCGGATGGCAAACCTACGGCAGCACGGCGACGAGCGATCTTCCACCGGTGGAAAGCAGAACGATTCATCCGGCGCCGCCGGGCGAGTATACCGGGCTGTCGAATCCAGTTCCCAAAACCCCTGACAATATCATGCAGGGAAAGGGATTCTACGCGGCCTTTTGTTCCCCCTGTCATGGGGGCAACTTCGATGGCAAGGGACCCGCCGCCCGTGGTTTTATTCCGGCGCCTGCCAACTTCGCCGACCCAACGACGATCGCGATGTTGCAAGAGAGCTATCTGTTCTGGCGCATCAAGAAGGGCGGAGTCGGTCTTCCGATCGAAGGGACACCATGGAAGTCCGCGATGCCTCGTTGGGAAGTGGAATTGCCGGATGAATGGATTTGGAAAATCATCATGGGCGAATACGACGGAGCCCATCAATCCCCGCGAACATGGGAGTAAGCGCGCGAGGAAACGCGCACGGGTCTAGATGTGTAGGGAGAACGAGGCCAGTATGAAACCGGCGAATCGGGTAGTGAGACAGGTTCTGCGGAGTGGGACAGCAGTGATCGTGGCCATGGTTCTCGGTGCAGCATCGTTCAGCTTCGCTCAGGAGAGCGTGGCGGTTCGAGCGACGCTGATGACTGGCGGGCTGCCCCTGGACGATCCGAACGCTGCGGCCTGGACCAGCGCGGCGCCGGCTTCCTTTCCCATGTCGCCACAGGTGCATTGGAAGGACCGTATTCAAGAAGTCACCGTCAAGGATGTGTCCGTGCGCGCGTTGCACGACGGCAACCAGGTCGCGATCCTTCTCGAATACAGCGATCCCACCCAAGATCCAGACGATGCCGCGGCGCTCGAATTCATGGTTGGGGACAAGAAATCTCATTTTGCTCACGGCCAGCCGATGTTGCAGGTGGAAGGTGGGCCGGTCAATATATGGTTTTGGAAACATAAGGTGGACAAGGCCGTCGATATGAGTGCCAAGGGTTTCGGCACATTGAAGCCGCAAGAGCATCAAGATGTGAAAGCGAAGGGCGTGTACTCAAACGGGACCTGGAAAGTGGTCTTTTCCCGTAATCTATCGACTGGCCACGACGAGGAAGATGTCCAAATTACGCCGGGGCAATTCATTAGCATTGCCTTCGCGGTATGGGACGGACGGAAAGATGCCGCCGGAGAGTTGGTCGAAAAAGGATCTCAAAAGGCCGTTTCGTCCTGGTGGTATTTCCGGGCCGATGCGCCGCCGGATTATTCCGCTTATATGTATGCGGCGGTTGCCGCGGCATTGGCCT
The DNA here is from genome assembly GCA_024760545.1 of Nitrospira sp. Lineage (NCBI taxonomy): Bacteria > Pseudomonadati > Nitrospirota > Nitrospiria > Nitrospirales > Nitrospiraceae > Nitrospira > Nitrospira sp. The sequence continues at coordinate 1,490,759 of CP060501.1, read as the reverse complement.
TGGGATTTCAGTTTGTCCTGATCCGAAAACTCAAGAAAGGGCAGTGAGCATGAAGGCGGCAAAGCTGGGTGTCGTGGGATTGGCGCTTGGAATGATGGGAAGCTTGGCTTTGGTCGCCGGTGGCTGCGCGAACGAGCAGGAGAAGCGGGGGAAGGAACTCTATACGCACTACTGCAGCGATTGTCATGGCCCGAGCGGCAAGCAAAACGAAGGATTTAATTGGTCGGCCATGCCTGACCCGAAGCCGAAAGACTTGTCCAATAAGTCGGAGATGGGCACGTTCAAGGATGAGGAACTTTTCAATACGATTTCACGGGACATGTTGGACACCAGCGAAGAAGGTGGAGATGAGATCGGGGACGACGATTTTGCCGTCCCGACGATGCCCACGTTCAAATACACGCTGTCGGAGGATGAGATCTGGGCGATCGTCGGACACGTGCGCACGTTGCATGGCATGAAGATGGAGTTCAACGTCGCCGCGCGCAAGACCTCGCTCGAAGAAGGTATGAAGGCGGCGCAGGCGAAGTTCGAACAGGCCAAGCAGGCGTATGAAGCAGCCGAAACGAAGGCGAGCGAGGAAGCGGAACGGAAAAGCGAAGCCTTGAAGAAGGATGTCGAAGTGGACGAATCCGCGTATGCCGCCGAGCAGGCAGCCATGGTCCAAGCCAAAAAAGAGATGGATGTGGCCCAGGTTGCGCTGAACAACTTCTCGACAAGGCCGGGAAAAGGCCTCAGTATTCCCAGGCCTGATCTCACGGTCAAGCCGACGGAAGCCACACAACTGGCTGACCGTGGGAAGAGACTGTATGAAAACAAGTACGGCTGCAACGGCTGCCACGGCCTTGCCGGCGAGGGTGGTAAAATCGGACCGAGCCTCGATCGGGCAGGGTTTCGGCTGAACGCCACCTGGATCTACCGCTGGCTCAAGAATCCTCAAGCCATGGATTCGGCAACACGCATGCCCGCATTGGGATTGAATGATGCGGATGCGAAGGCTGTGACCATGTACGTGTCCACGTTACGTGCTGAGAAAGCGGAGCCTGTCGCCGAAAAACCGGTCGAAAAGCCTTAAGCCAACACGCCCGCCAGCAGTCCAGCAAGGATGATTACGCCAACCCAGACATGCGCTCGAAACATGACAAAGGCTTGTGATGGCGTAAGAGGTCCTTGTAGCTGACGGATCTGGAACAGAAAGAACAGGATCGCTCCCGAGAGAACCGCGTAGTAAGGCCATCCTAGCTGAGTCAGCCATCCCGCTACGATCAAGAAGGCCACCATGGCCCCGAAGGCCAGGCCGACTCCATAGTGCACGAACGAACCAAAGTACAGGGCAGCGGACTTGACCCCGATGCGTCGGTCGTCCTCTTGGTCTTGGATGGCGTAGATGGTATCGTAGGCGACCGCCCAGGCAGCCGTCGCTCCGAAGAGGCACCATGCCGGCGCCTCCAATGTTCCTTGTACTGCGGCCCAGGCCATGACCGTTCCCCAACCAAAGGCGATGCCGAGTACGGCTTGGGGGATATGGAGCCACCGTTTGGAATATGGGTACAATGCCGCTAGAAAAACTGCCACCGGGGTAAGCCAGGCCACGATGGGGCGAAGGAAGAGCAGAAGGCTTGCGGCCGCGAATAACAGTACGCTGAGCAAAATATAGGCATGGCGTCGCGATAGCTCACCCGAAGCCAGCGGACGCGTCTTCGTGCGGGAGACCTGCCGGTCGAACGATTGATCAGCCAAATCGTTCAGAATCACACCCGCACTCCTCATCAAGAACGAGGCGACGATGAAAATCGCGAGCAAATGGGGTGGCGGAATCCCCCGAGCGGCAAGGACCAGGGACCACATGGTGGGGAATAATAATAAGTAGGTACCAGTCTGGTTTTGCAGACGAATCAATCGCGCAAGAGCGGACCAAGGAATCCCTGAGGAAGTCGGGGAAGAAGACACCGCTGGAGTTGACATGCAGGCGACCTTAGCCTAGGGGGAAAAGGGCTGTCAATGCGCTTTCCCCGGTTGTGACGCTCATAGGGAATTCGGTATAACCACAGCGTGAGAGGACGACACACAATGCTGACCAGTTGCTTCCCACCGCGCCGATCTCTTGCGACGTCTTGCGTGGCTCTGTTGCTGGTCTTGTCGGTTGTCGGCTGCTCCTTGCTGAAGCGCGGGAAGGAGCCGATCTATTCCCAACCGATTCCATTAACGCCGGCCATATGGTTCTCGCCCAGCGGCACCACGGCGGAGGTCCCATTCCAGAATGCGTGTGGCGAGTCGGCGTCATTCCCCTTGGCCCAGGTTCTGAAGGGGTCGGTCCCGAAAAAGTTGAACGAGATATTTACCGGCATCACTGCCCAGAGCCTGCCTGAGGAGACTCTCGACTCCGATGGTGTGATTGAAGTGGGCGTGGGACTTAGACGGATCGATCTTGCCATTCCGAAGCACGCGCCGGGGACATATCCGGCGACGGCGACGGTGGGGGTTGAAATGGTGTTTTTGGCCCGTGATGGGGCTCTACTCTTCAGCAAGAAACTTACCGGCACCGGGCGGGGGACCGTCACGGTCGGTGATCAGTCTTGCGAGATAGCGGGGGTGGAGGCAATCGTTCAGGAAGCCATGGACTCAGTGGCCGACGGCCTGGCGAAACAGATGGCGCAATCCGTCCAGATCCGAGAATACGCCGCCCAGCGTGATACGTGGGTTCCCATGGCTGCGCGTCTGCGTCCCACTGCGGTGGCGCCGACGGCTGGGACAGCCGCGGTACCCCCTGCGGCGGTACCGGAGATGGTGGAGCAGCCATCTGCCGCTCCAACAGACGTGGCCCATCCGGTGCAACTCAGCTTTCGTGCCATTATCCGAGACGAAAACCGTGACCAGTTGCTGGGACCAGACGAAGCGATCACGATCGAAATTGAAGTCAAGAACGAGGGATTGACGGAAGCTAAAGACGTAGCCGTTACCGTCGAAGGAAAAGCCGAGGCAGCCTCCCTGTTTCCCCCCGAGATCTTAATCGGCGCGCTCCAGCCGGGAGAGATCAGGCGTACTTCAATGACAAAACGAGTCACGGTTCCAGAACGAGCCCATCCGTTTGAACTGACGTTGAACTTGCGGACTGCCAGCCTTCTGGAATCCGTTCCGCCGCCAAAAATATTCAGCCTTGGAGGCAAGCCCAAAAACGCGGCTGCGGTGTCGGTTCCGGATGTCGACCATATGCCCAAGTCTCTCGCGGCATTCAAACAGCCGAAAGCCGTCATTATTTCGATCGGAGTCGGAACCTTTCGTGACAATCAGATGCCGGAGGTCAAGTATGCCGGCCATGATGCGGCGGTGATGGCGGAGTATTTGCACACCATCGGGAGCGTTCCGCGCGAACGCATGAAGATCTTGCTTGATCGTCAGGCTCTGCACCGGGAGTTTGAAGAGACGTTTGAGCGATGGCTTCGCAAGCGGGCGGACGCCGAGACCGTCGTCTATGTGTTTTTTGCCGGGCGGGCGCTGGTGGATGGAGCGACCGGTGCGGTGTCGCTCGTGCCGTTTGATGGAACACCCTCTGAACCGAAGCAGCTCTATCCGCTCCGTCGGCTGCAAGAATCTCTTTATCGGCTGTCTATCGAACGAGCCATTCTGATGTTCGATGTCTCGCTGGAGCCATCTCCGGGCGCCAATCTTGCCGCGATGCCGTCACCTGATTGGATGTCCAGTGCGGGTGAAGGGCGAAAAGATGTGGAGATGTGGATGGTCGGCAATCGTCACCTGCAAGAGGCTCACGCGTTCGAAGAAGGGAAACACGGGTTGTTTACGTATCATCTCTTGCGAGGGCTGCAAGGGATCGCGGATGTGGATCGGGATGGCACCATTGTCGCCGGGGAACTGTGTACGTATGCTCGGGGGCAGGTAGCGCGTATCGCTCGTGAACAATTCGGGAACAAACAGGATCCGCTCTGCTTGCCGTCGGTGGGGAAGGAAGCGATGGTCAGAATCCATCCGTTGGCCAAAGGGAATAACCCCAAGCCGGCTCCCACCCCACGGCAGCCGGAACCGTCAGCCGACTCTGTTGGTCCGACTCCAAATCTGAAGCCTATGGGCCCATAGCGCCAGACGAGGCCGATTCGCTTCATTGACAGGCTTACCGATGGCCGTTATCATGCCTCCGAAATCGGGCCGTTCCATCCCCTCCGTCTTACCAAGGCGCCGGCGTAGCTCAGTTGGTAGAGCAGCGGTTTCGTAAACCGCAGGTCGCCCGTTCAATCCGGGTCGCCGGCTCCAGCACTGCCCCAGGAATGTTGTGACGTCGTAGTCATCAGAAACGACTCCCGGTATCTTTTCATCGATCCTCAGGTACTTGCGGAGTTGGTTGGCTGTCGGTGGCCGGTAGAAGGTGGAGTCGTTGCCGACCGTGCGAAAACAGGGCTCTCCATTATAGAGATACTGGCAATACTCGCCCAGACATTATCGCGCAAAGGTCGTCTTCTCGTACTGCTTCAGATAGATCTGGCCCCGCCAGCCTTCATACGTCCAGGTGGAGGTCCCGAAGCGAATGAGTGGGGAGAGCGGCATAGGGGAGGATTCTACCGGAGCAGGGCCCGGGAGTCAGCATTCGCTGACGAGGATGGATCAGGTGTGCTGGCGAACTGCACCTCTCCAGGATGAGAGGCAAAGGCCCACCACAACGTATGTGATCGCGATCGCAATTAGATACTACTTAGAGTCGTTCCACACGTTCCGGTCGACCAGTTTCTGAAAGAACAGGCCACTACTCGCGCCATGCAGCGACCATGATGTACGTCAGTCCCACAATAGAGCTCACGAGAATCGCTTCGATGATCCATGGCATATGGCTACTCACTCATTCCCGATTATGAATGCAACGCCGTCATGGTCAGTTCGGCTCCACACGATTGGAGCAGCAGGAGCGCGCCGAGGAAGAGGGTAATCATGACGGGCCAGATCATCGCGAGCACACCGAAAACGAGGAAGAGGGTAATCCCGGCCAACGTCTGCTGAGCGAGTGGGCTCTTAGCTCTCATCATACGATCCTCCTTACGTACTCTCTTTTGGAAGATGCGAAAAGTTTGTGATACGCATCGGAAATTCTGCCACCTTGGTTAATGCGAGGTCGTAAAGCATTTCTTGGGCCACGAGTCATGACGCGCACAAAGTACTGTATTTATGTCGCTTTCATTTTTGGATGCGAAGTTCAGACGTCTCGCCTTCGTATCGGAATGGATTCCACCTGTATCAGATAGGATCTGAAAGGGAGAGGGAGAGCAATTAGTCACACGTACAGTCGCGGGAAAGTAGTGGCTTGGCAATGCTTTCCGAAAAGCATTTGCTGGGCGAAAATACTTCCTTTTGGACGCTCGTCTGAATCCAAATGATTCACTCTGAATCAGATTGATTCACTTTTTAGATTCTGCGCCATCGCACAGTCGAATCACTATGGTGGATATCAACCAGCCATCGCCTGCCTCATTGAAACGATAATGGATCGGGAGTACTGTTCGCCAACAATTCCAGTTGAACATTGTTGGGCGCTGAACAATCAATTACTCGAAGCTACGGGAGGTGAACCATGCCAGACGATGTTTTCATGAGTTATACCCGCGTGAAGGATGAGTAAAGTGCTGTAACCGATTTCCGGAATCATCTTGAAACAGAATCACGAAGGAAAACTGCCCTAGTTGGTCACCGTGAAGCCTCGCGCGCGCAGAATTGTGCGGATCGCGTCGACTTTCATACTTTTATAGTTCAAAGTAATTGCCGTGGTCACGAGTGCATTCGCCGCAATATTAAACGTGGCATTGGCCGGCAGCAGAAAGTGGTGCTGGATGATCGCGGTGTCGGCCAGTGCTGCCCCAAGTTGATTATGAATCTGCCAGAGAGCCGCTGACCACATCTCTCCATCATCGTGAGGTTCGCCCACTATCGCCTGCGGGTACAGTTTCGTGCTATCGAGCCGGCGCAAACAAGGCGGGATCGCCGAATCGTAGGACGAAGCATCCCATGACGCGAGACACGCACTGCGAGGACCAGAAACGGGCCAATTCTGCTCGTTCACCGTCCCAGCCCAATAATCCGAAAATCCCTCACCCATCGCAGCCGCCTCGGGAGTAGAACCAAACAGCGGCACAATGTCATCCTGGATCGCATGGCCGTACTCATGGATAATGACATCGGCATCTTCGGCATCGTCCACACCCCCGAGGCCATAAGTAATGTCCTTGGTTTTAGGTGAGTAGAACGAGTTGTCCCCCTTGTACCGGTCGACGGCAAAAGCCTGCTGTCGGTTATTCACATTGGTAAAGCCTAAGGACTGGAGATATCGCTGACCGAAATCAAGATAGTAGTAACCCATTGTCTCGCTAAAACCGTTCGAACTCCGATCATACACAAAGCTTTGACTGTTCGACGTCACCCGCCTTTTGGTCAAACTGCTGGACGCGAAGGGCCCATCGAGGAGACCGTTTCCCGCGAGACCTGGCAGGATGACCGTGCGATAGGCGATCGCGGGGACTGCCGCAGCGGAATCGCTTTGGTCGGTCAAGGTGTTGATGCCCGAGGCGACAATCGCATTCACCTTAAAGATCTGGCCGGTTCCATTCACATAGCGATTGAGATCACGCGCTGGTGTCACGATCGTGCCCTTTCGAGCATGCACAAACACTTGCCACGTTGGCCCATGGGTGGGCACCGTCACTTCCCAGGCGAGGGTCGGCGTGCCGCTCTCCGCATAAATGACCAGTCGGGTCGCAGGACCAGGAAGATCGTCCATCGGCTCATCGTCCTTTGGTCTGGCAGGCACGGCGCCTCGAGCCCTGTTCACTGCATCGGCATCCGTCACCGTTGGCGGGAGGGTCAGAAGACTGGCGCTTGGCACTGCCGTATTGGTCAGCGCGACGACTCGGCCTTGTTTGTCGAAGAACACGGTCACCTCCGCCCCATAGACCGGCACTCCCTCGGCTGATTGACTGAATCTATATAGCGTACCTGCCAGGGTGGCGGCCGTCCGCGTCAAGCTCAAGCCAGGAAGTGATTGGTCCAATTTGAGTAGGGCCGCATGAGAGGAAAGAAATTGGCGGGCCGATGTTTCGGACACGTCCATTGAAGGGGTCAGTGTGCCATAGACGGCATGCGGGGTGCCCCAGAGGGGACTCCATGCCACCGACACCGGGCCAGAGGCTTTTCCGAGCAAGGCAGCCCACAATGGAAGCAGATCAGGATCTGGCTGGCCTTGGGGTTGGGCCCCTTCGATGGAACCATGTCGTTTTGGATGGTCTTCATGGGATGAGGCAGCTGATAGGAAGCCGGGGCTGCCCGCCATGGTCCAAAGGATCGTGACGAACAGGAGAATCCTGGCGAGACGAGTGTGCCGAGTGTTCATGCTGTGCCCTCCGTACCTATGACTCAACGTCGACGCTGTCGATGGGACACAGAACGTACTACGTTTCGGTTACCAATAGAAGAAATTTTGATTAGGAAATCATGTCGTGAAGAATGCTCGAAAAGAACTGCTCCCATACCATCTTGATGCGCAGCGAGGAAGTTGTCCACGACTCCTTCGTCCGCGACTGCATTGAATCGGCGAAACTCATGGAGTATGTTGCAGTGTCTAATACGTAGAAAGCTGCTAGGAAGCAAACTCAACCGGATTCCATTTGGATAGGCTGAGAAAGGGCAGTTAATGGGTCACATCGGCGTTCTCTGCCCGAATACTCCAGGTCATGTGAATCCAATGTTGGCGCTGGCCGACGCGACCCGCGCCCGTGGGCACCGAGTCACCTTCTTCCTGTTAGGCGCGCCTCCTTCATCGATCGCGGCGGCTGGGTTTGAGAGCGTTCCTGTCGGAGGATCAATCTTCCCGGCTGATCAGTATCAGGCCGAGTTTCAAACGCTCGGCTCACTCCAGGGCCGGGCAGCGCTCAAGCATACCCTGGCAATCGGTGCACGCGCGGCTGATTCGATTCTAGAAGTCGGCCCGGCTGTCGTGCGTGCCGCCGGTGTGACCGCCCTGGTGGTTGATCAGGCATCGTTTCCCGGTGGTACCCTTGCCGACCAGCTCGGGCTCCCGTTCGCGACAATCTGTAATGCGCTCCTCCTGAACCCTGACCCCGTCGTCCCACCGTACTTTACCCACTGGCAACCGCGGGATGCCTGGTGGGCACGGATTCGCAATCGGATCGCATGGGCAGGACTCAACCGACTGTATGCTCCAATCGTCACACGCATTCAGAACCATCGCCGCAGGCTTCGTCTATCGATCCCGGCAGGCATGTCGAACGTGTGGTCTGACAGGCTACAAATTAGTCAACAACCCGATGGATTCGAGTTCCCTCGGCGTGGGTTACCGAAGCACATTCGGTTCGTTGGTCCCCTCCAGCGATCGGTCGGAACTCAGCCGGTTCCATTTCCTTGGGAACGGCTCGATGGACGACCATTAATCTATGCCTCGCTGGGAACACTGCAGAATCGTATCGTGAGGATGTTTCGAGTGATTGCGGAGGCTTGTGAGGGAGTTGACGCCCAATTGGTACTCTCGACCGGAAATGGGATATCCCCGGAGGCACTTGGGAAACTTCCTGGGAACCCAGTGGTGGTTTCCTATGCCCCTCAAGGAGACCTGCTCCGACGGTCTACCATTGCGGTGACCCATGCCGGTCTGAACATCGTTCTCGATGCGCTGGGTGCCGGGCTTCCGATGGTGGCGATCCCTGTTACCAATGAGCAGCCGGGAGTCGCCGCCCGCCTCGCCTGGATTGGGGCGGGTGAGTCCATTCCCCCCAAGGAGGTGACTCCGCAGACGCTGTGCGCCGCGGTGGTCCGTGTACGGTCCGACCCATCCTACCGTGCCGCCGCTGCACGGGTCCGGGACGCTATCCACGCGAGCGGAGGAGCATCACGTGCTGCAGAGCTGATCGAGCAAAGCTTTGGCACTTGGGGTCTGAGGAAGAGGGGGCACAGTGGTCCTGCAAATTCCCGCGCTGAGCAGTGAAACAGGCAGCACTTGGGCTCGTCGGCTTTCGCATCAGTTGTGACGTTGGTTTGACCTCTCCTCACTTGGAAGCTAAGCTTTTCCTGACTTCATCCAACAGGAGGTTGCCATGGATACGCATCCGTCCGACCAGCTCCGCAAGCTGGCGATTGAACTCACCCGGAATCCTCAGTTCACTAGTGCTCACACCAAAGCCCTCATGAGTATCCTTATCGACATAGCCGACCGCGTTCAAATTCTCGAACAACACTTGGGCCAAGACTATTAAGCCCTTTCACGGCTTCGAGTACGAGGACTCATACCCCATGCCCTATGGTCAGCCCTGGATACATGGCTAGTCCTAGAGGACTCCATGTGGGCTACCCGCCAACGACGAAAGGGCGGCGGGGGGTCTTCCCCGTCACGGTTTCTGTCACGGTTGAATTACGAAAAAGGTCACGGTCAGGGGAGACGACAGGATGATGCAGGAAGCAATAACAGAGCACAACCCCTTGCTAGTACTGTCTATACGGTTACATAGCGTGTGCTGCTGTATGCTGGTATTTCATGCCTAATCGTGTTCGTAAACCGCAGGTCGCCCGTTCAATCCGGGTCGCCGGCTCCATATCGCGCAAAGCTGTTTGTATAATATGGTGCCTGCGGACTAGCGGCGGGCCTCGGTCCACTGTGTTGAACGGGCGACCTGAGAGGATTCGAAGGGGGATGTGTCCCCTTCGTGGGGATTTTACAAGGGGGCTGGCCCCCTTCGTATGAATCGGTGAGGCAGGCTTCAGGGCCGAACCGATGACAGGTTGCTCCGTTCAATCCGGGTCGCCGGCTCCAGTAATTCCCCATGGGAAGTCAGGTATTTGCACAACCTCTCCGGTCTGGGGATTCTGTGTGTTATCCACTTCTGCTACCGTTTTGCTACCACGAGCCACGGCGGGACTTTTAAAGCCTACGTAATTACACTCGTCTGTGACAATCGCATCTAATCGATCCAAGGCCCCCGGTTTTTTCTTTCCGATCTTTCCGGGTGTGCGCGGCATGGTCCTATCCCTGATCTGTCCTGGAATAGAAAGAGCGAGGAACCCGCGCCAGCCGTGCAGGGTCCGGTGTTGAGCGAGGGGTTAGGCGGCACGTCAACGCTTCTGTGATTGCGCGATTGCGTTTGCGCGCATTGCCAACAGCTCCCCACGGCTGACTCCGAGCGCATCAGTCATCGGCGTGGCAAGCGTGGGGTCCATATCCCAACTATGTCGGGGTCCGATCGTCAACCCACCGTCAACGGTGAGGGCCGTACCAGTGATGAAATCTGCCTCATCACTGGCAAGGAAGGCTACAGCCTGCGCAATGTCCTCCGGTCGGCCAGAGCGGCCGACTGGGTTGGCCCGGCCGCTGCGCTCGGCGATCTGCTCGGCCATGCCCTGCGCCTCTTCGCTGCCGAGGCCGAACATTCCGCCGAAGATACGCGTGGCGATGAAGCCTGGCACCACCGCATTGATGCGGATGCGCTGCGGCGCTAGTTCTGCCGCAGCCACGCGCGTGTAGTGGAGCACGCCGGCCTTGGCCACTGAGTAGGCGAGCGGCATGTAGCCTGCTTGCAGCGCCGACACTGACGACGTGTTGATGATGGCTCCACCGCCGCGACGCTTCATGTGCGGCACCGCGTATGCAGTTCCGGCAGCCACAGCGCGCAGAAGTAGGGCATGGGTAGCATCCCAGCCGGCGGCATCAAAACCTTCAACGCCGGCGGGAGCACCCCCAGCACCAGCGTTGTTAAAGAGAATATCCAGCCCCCCGAAGTGCGCCACAGCAGTCTCTATGGCGGAACGCAACTCCTCCAGCTGCGTCACATCGCATCGCACGAAGCGAACTGCGGCCCCAAAGCGTCCTTCAAGCATCACTTGCGCCGAACCATCCTTGTCTGCGGCAAGGACCCGTGCGCCCTCTTCGACAAAGCGGACGACGGTTGCTAAGCCGATTCCCGAGGCGGCGCCTGTGACGACGGCTACCTTGCCAGAGAGACGCTGTGTCATGGCTTGCTCCTCCTTCGTGATAGTTCGACACGACCTGCGGCCACCGATGAGCGTGGTGTGTACCGCCTAACTGTGTTTAGGCCGATCCACATAACAGCTTGTTCTCCCAATTCTGCGCGTATAACTCGCAGCTTGGGATTCAGAGACTACGTCATTCCTAACATCGTTTCAATGTCCTGCGACTGCTAAACCAACTCGCAATCAATTACATGCCTCATCGTTATACCGCTCTGGAACAGGAGGTGAAATCTCCACGCTGCCCTTCGTTCGTAGTTCCATTATGCGTATTGTTCCTATAACACACGTATTGACATCAGCAGGAAATATGGCATAGGTGCTTGAACCTGGATCGGAAAATCGTTCTCCAAGATCCTTCGTAAACTCCTTAAGTATTGCATTTTGTACACCACGAATATGGGTCAGCTGTTTGGCAGCCCGCTGGTTACCGATATTGTGAGTCGTTATCTGAAAGTGGATTTGGCTCTTTGGTGGAACTCGGGGAATCGTTACCGAGAATGCGAGGATCGTCGGAGCTGATAGGATTGTCATGGCCCAATAAATGGATCACCACAAAGCCACATCTTTCCTTCAGGATATTAAAAATAGAATCGCGGCTTTGCCTCGAACTGAACTCGAAACATGGCCGAATTGGCCCGCAATGCCAGCCTTCCTTGTTGAAGTCCCATCAGAATTGTCCTCCTACAAGTTCACGATAATGAAAGAAACCTTTCCAGACGGTCGCATTCGTATAGCAATCCAAGGTTATCGCCATTTCTTTCTAGGCAGTGGTTGGATGTCTGCTAATGGCTTTGTGTCGTCTCCGGACGGCTCACTCTCTGATTTGACTGAGCAAGACATTTGAGATGTCACATAGCCACTGATGACGGCTCCTATGCGGATCAACTAAACATTGTCAGCCACCAGCGTATGAGCCCTTTCAAGCCGACCACCATTTTCACGCTCGGTTTTCGTAACCTGGGCTGCCGGTGCAAATGCAGTCGCGGTCTATGGGTTCGACCAATACGAACCTATATGGGGTCGTGGGCCGTCAATTCAGCTCGGCCTCTGGATCATCATGGTTGCTGCAATTCTTGTCGCTATTGGTTTCTCTCTTGGCACCAAGCGCATGAGGCTGCCCCTGCCATGGTGGAAGCCCCTCTCATTTAGCGGCGCATTTCTCTTGGTTTTTGTTGCCCTCATGTATCTTGCTGCTTATCTAGGTCGGCTTGGATTAGAGCAGGACTTACGCCTTCTCTTCCTCGGCTTGACCACATTCGCTTCATCCTTCCTCGCCGCAAAGCTGCTTACACGACACTCTTGGTCGGTTAACAAGACGTACCCACCTTCATAGGAGTTTTATTCCTTAATATCATCAGGATTTGCTACCACGCTGCTACCAGGACAGGACAAACGAGGCCCATCTTGGCCCACGGTAGGGGAGGGCTGACTTGTTGTTTCCTGTGGGGTTACGTTGTCTGAAGGAGTAGTAGGGGAAATTCGTGAACCGCAGGTCGCTGGTTCGAATCCAGTCGCCAGTTCCTGAAAAGAAAATTGAACGGGCGACCTGAGGGGATTCGAAGGGGATGTGTCCCCTTCGTGGGAATCGGTGAGGCAGGTGTCAGGGATTAGGCTTGTTGGCGAACTGCACCTCTCCAGGATGAGAGGCAAAGGCCCACCACCACGTATGCGATCGCGATCGTCATTGAGTTGTGCCGCACGTACAGGAAAACAGCTTTATCCACCAAGAGGGCGGGAGCCAACATCACAAAGCCGAGAACATTGGACCAGCGTAGCCTCATGATCGCCTCCTTTCGTTTCTCTTCTGACTTTTGCATCGTGGCTTCTTCAACCTCTGATCATGCGACGTTCTAGAGCATTTCTTAGGCCACGTGTAATGACGCGCACAAAGTACCGTATTCATGTCCCTTTCAAGTTTTGATTCGAAGTTCAGACATCTTGCGTTCGTATCGGAATGGATTCCAACTGTATCGGATACGATATGAATGGGAGAGGGAAGGCGGTTATGGTGATGGTGCTATACGCTGGCGATTCGGAAACTCACTGAGACTTACCAGAACGCCCGGTGCGACCGGATCTTGAACGATCGTCATGCCCTTGGCTGCGCCTGCTTGTGATGCTGACCTTTACGCAAACCGGCTTGTGTGGTCTATGCCTCTTTGGGTGGGAACTCCGGACGGGGTGCGTCTAGGCGCTGATTTCTTCCCAGGTTCGGAAGGTGCTTCGATGTGATGGGTGCTTAAGAGACGAAGGGCTTGATACTCGTTCCCCCTCCACTGCAGGCGGCGCTACTAGAGCACTCGCTTTTCATCCGATCGCATCTTCCAGTTAAAACCTGATAGCCGACAGCGGGCCGCTCGTGGAATTGGATATCCTTGTGTTCCCATGAGTCCATGTGACCCGTGGTTACAGTATTTGTACCCAGGGTCAAGAGCCGTGAATCATTCAAGGTCGTCACTCGGAGGGCTTCCTTGCACCGTAAGGGCCTTCCCTCCTACAATACGCCCCCCAGTTGAGGTGCCGTTCATGGCCTGCCGGCTGATTCTTTACGACATTCCCGAGTGCCAAATTTGTTTACCTGCAATAGGCACTCCGGTATGTGATCTGAAGCTTTTTGGATTAATTTCAGGAGCGTGATGGTTATTCTCTGTGTGAAGGTTCTGATCGGGAGATAGGATATGCGACACGTTCGTTGGCTCCTCCTCAGATTCGTTGTCTGGACAGGACTAGCGCTAACAACACAATCATGGGCATTTGACGGGGATATCAATTTTGTCGTCGGTACTCGAGCTATGGTGTCGGACAAATGGCAGTGGCAACAAGGCGCGTTAGAAGTTCCTCTGATTCCAGAACTTACCAGTTACGGGTACATTGCGAAAGCGTCATCAAATGATCAAGTTCTCGTAACCGAAATAATCACGCTTCCTGATCGACCCAGAGCGCTTCCCAAAGAAGCCAAGTTATCGAAGGATGGACGAACTATTACCCTGACGAAAGCTCGAACACCTACGAAACAAGGAAACATATGGAATCTTTGGACCGTTGCACCTGGAGATCCACCAGGATCGTACTCCATGACGGTCCTATTCAATAACGAACCCGTCAAAACATTTCATTTCAAGATGGTGGTTCCCAATGGAGCAGTCTCTCCATCTCTCGACCCAGTGAAGGCAATAAGTGATTTGTTGGAGGCAAAGCGTAGTACTGAGGGATTCTGGCAAGCATGTTTCGAGAACCCGTATACCGTTCCTGCCGACTATTTGACTCTCAACTATCGTGACGCTCTGGTTCAGATTGATCGACTCATCGCTCGACATCATCAGTACGCCGATAGTTGGAGGGCCTGCTCAAAAGGAATTCGTTCCAGGACTGATGGCCTCAATCAACGTCTGGTGGAAATCATGCCAATTCTCATGGGCGAGAAAGATCCTCGAGCCAAAGACATTGCACAGCTTCTCACGAACAGCTTTAAGGAATCCTCAAGGCAAACCACGGAACTGAGCCACAAAATTATCCAAATGCATATGGAGTTGGAACGATTCTTTCGCGACTTGCAGCTCAATCCTCCAGAACCGTCACTGCAAGTTATCGATGTGCCCAAGTCTGTTGGTTATCTAGAGCGAGGAGTTATTAGTGACATCCGCCATACGAACGATGGGAGGGTAGGAGAGTTAAGTGCAGCCTATAAACTGTATCCCTCAACAAAACTGGCTGCCCGATTAGACAACGCCAGAATCATGCAGACATGCACTCAGGCAATCGAAGTATTTTATGAGGTCGATGCTCGTAACGACGTACAGAAACTCCAAGACGCCAGGAAACAGCTGCAGCTCGCGATGTTTCAAGCCTATCAGGTGACGAGCAATGATGAAATCGTCAAAGCGTATCCCGAGGTCGAAGAACATTACCGTCTGGTGATTGCTGATCTGAAGGAAATTACACATATCTTTGATGCTTACCTTAAGCGCCAAACACTGACACCCGCACAAATGGCGAGCCTTTCCGACAAGGGAGATTTTCCAGATCTATACTCGCATTCCACTCGCGAGCTTGAACAACTTGGCAAACAACTCGACCAACGACTACTTTTACTGGATCAGATTTTTACCAGATAGATATCAGGCATTGGTTGGTACTCGTGATCGCTAGGCGCGATCATTGAGGTGGAATAGCGAGCTGCGAAGGAGACGATGCACTAGGACAAGTCTGATGAGACTGCTAGCCCTCTTCCTCTCTCTGTTCTTCTGCTCCCAGGCCATAGACGCCTTCCCCTTCACCGGCCAAGTAATTTCAGTCCAGGATGGCGGCAGGTTTGAAGTGCTCCGTAACGGGAAGCCTGAACGTATCCGTCTGCATGGGATTGATTGTCCCGAGAACGGTCAGCCGTTCAGCGACAATGCGAAGCAAGCCACCTCAGACCTCATTTTTTCCATGGACGTGACCATTGAAAGCCACGGTAAAGATAAATATGGGCGGACCGTCGCAGAGGTGCTGCTCTCTGATGGCACGAACGTTAATCATGTGTTGGTCAGAGAGGGTTGGTGCTGGTGGTATAGGAAGGATGCGCCACGCGATACGGTCCTTGAAGGGTTGGAGAATGAAGCACGGGAGGCTAGAAAAGGATTATGGATCGATCCTAACCCGATGCCGCCATGGGAGTGGCGGAAGCGGGGCAAGTGAGTATCACTAGTACCACCCGACTCCTGGGTACCGCTCACCAGTCGCTTAACCTGCTCGAACGCTTGGCCGGGATTATTGAGATGGAGCAACGAATCACAAGGAGCACGACGCACTAACAAGGAGGCTGATTATGTTGCCAACGATCATGAGGTGGACACTCCGCGTAGGACTGGGAAGCGTGCTCCTGCTGGCGCTCCCGTTATCCCTCGTTACCGTGACCGACTCCTCACTGGTCCAAGCTGTCGAGCAAGCGGACCTCCTCGATATCAATACGGCCACCGCCGAACAACTCAAGACGCTCCCAGGCATCGGTGAAGCCTATTCCGAGAAGATCATCAAAGGCAGGCCTTACACCAGAAAAGATGAGCTGGTGCAGAAACAGATTCTGCCACGAGCGACCTACGAGCAGATCAAGTACAAGATTGTGGCAAAGCAGAAATGATCCGTGAGAACTCGCAGCCGCATTCTACTCGTACTTTTTGATACACTGGCATTTCTAGGAACCAGCTGCCTCATCGCGCAGCCTTGTCTAGCTGCCGACTACACCGAAAGAGTCGTTGGGATAATTGACGGGGACACCATTGACGTGCTGCGCAACAACCGCTCGGCGCGCGTTCGCCTTCACTGGCACGGGAACCGCATGGTCGGAAGCGTTCCCGGATAGATCGTTCCGGAATAGATTCCTTCGCTTCCATTCAATGTATGACATCTGCATGATCGCCAAGTAGTTATCCAATCGAAGCTGATCCATATCAGTGAGAAGGCAGTCATTCTCAAAGGCGTCGGTCACTTCCAGACTGGCCCGGATAAAATTTTCAAAGACAATGCGGTCCATGGTGGTGCCTGCTACTCCCTGTCCGATTTCTTTCCTGTCAACACTTCAACGGAAACCGGACTGGGAAACTCCCTAGCATTGAAGGCTCTTGAGCGACCGACACACTCATGATGAAGTGATTCGTTGAAGTTTGTCCCACCACGCGAGTGGAGAGGTGCAGTAGAGAAGAGGCATGACTGTCATGCCGTTTCTCCTTGGCTCATACCGGTAAAGACCTTGCCCACGACACAATTTGGGACCTATCGCTCACCGGCTTGCGGGACACACGGAGGATGTGGTGTTCTGTCATGGATAGAAGCGGCCAGTCTGGCGCTTATGCGTATCTGCCTGAACAAGCTAGTATGGCGTCCTGACGATCTTCTTAAATCCTTGCGTACAGATGCCGTCACACGAAGACCCAGCTGAACGTCGCGGTTACCTTCGCTGGTTTTATCGAGGGTGGCGCCCGACTTGGTTTGGCAGATTCCATAACAGCATCTGGGCTTGGCTATCGGGCCTTGGTCTTACCCCTCCGATCCTGGTTACCTTACAAGTGAAGGACCGGAGTAGTGCTCAACTGCGCTCAGTCGTCCTCGTCGCTGCCGACTACGAAGGGCATCGCTATCTTGTCTCAATGCTAGGAGAGGGTTCCGAATGGGTACAGAACCTACGGGCGGCGGGTGGGATGGCGTTTTTGAAGCGTGGGCAATCGTATCCTGTTATGCTTACTGAGATTCCGCCTCACGAGCGAGCACCCATCCTCAAGGCATGGTGCCAGGTTGCCAGCAGTGGTCGTCAGCACCTTCCGGTCTCGCACCACGACCCAGTGTCTGAGTTCGAAGCGATTGCCGGTGACTACCCTGTCTTTCGCGTCGACTCTGCGTTGTAGTGTGTAGTCCTGTCCCCGAACCGCTTTTTGTCCTTGTGCTGGATTCCCTAAAAGAGTCCCAAGCCCCTAAGGGGTGCTGCTATCCCCAAGCCTGCCGATGTCATCTCATATAGAGACCATAGCTCATGGATTAGATTGAAGTTACATAGCGTGCACTTTTGATCATTTCTTGTGTGTGGGCAATGCTATCGTGCCGGTCTAAGGTAACTCCCTATCAGGCGCCCATATGGCAGCTCTCACTCTACGATTCCTGATCGTAACATTGCTTCTTCTCTTCAGCGACGCCAAGGCATACCCCTTCACCGGCGAAGTGGTGAGAGTCGTGAACGGGGACGTCATCGAGATCTTACATAATGGAAAATCCCAGCCGGTCCGATTGTATGGTATCGACTGCCCGGCAGAGGGCCAGCCTTACGGCAGCAGCGCGAAAGAAGTGATATCTATCATGAGCTACGCGCTGAACGTCACCCTTCAAATTCATGGCAAAGATCGATATGGGCGCATCCTTGCCGATGTCGTGCTCGCCGATGGGACCAATCTCAACCATGTACTCGTCAAAGAAGGCTGGTGCTGGTGGGATCGACCGCATGCGCCGGAGAGCGCCATACTAGAAGCACTGGAAGCCGAAGCCCGAGACGCCAGCAGAGGCTTGTGGATTGATCCGTCCCCTGTGTCGCCGTGGGCATGGCGGAAGCTAGCCAAATGAGTATGTTTTCATGACGTTCTCCGACAGAGAATCATCACAGCGCACGAGGAACATGTCCGGCCTAGGGATCTGGAGTATGGACAGTTTTGTAATGGAGTGTAGCCGTACAAGTCTGCATCATAACCACAACCTGCCGTCGGGTCATGGAAGGCCCACCGGCAACACCTTGTGAGAACGCGGGTGTCCATGGCAGTGTCTTCCCTTCCTTCCTCAAACTTGAACAAAAAACTCCCGGAATACATCCGTTCCTGCGAACGGCTCCTGTCCTCTTCAAACTCCACTGCCCAAGGGCTATGAGCGGCTTTTTATTGATAATCAGACCCATGTCAGAAAGGAGTACTGTCAATGCTTACCCCACCCCAAGCCAAACTCTCTCCTGAACAAGAAGCGCTGCTAAAGAAACGCGCGGAGTGTACACACAGTCGTGCCGTGGATGACGTTCGCTCGCGGGATGGCTCCAAGTTGGGTCAGTTGCGATGTCTGGAATGTCAGGCGACGTTTCCCGATCCTCAGGCAGTCGCCGAATGATGCTCGTGGAGTAGTTCATGTCCTCTACGTCCTCTCTCCCCGTGAGAACGTGAAGGAATGAGCAGCGGTTCGATGATACCTGATGGAAGGAGGAGGTCGTTGTCCTCGTGGAATTCTTGAACTGCTACCAGCGTTTCCGGTTCATGGTAGCCTGATATCAGGAAAGTCTACTACTCTGGGGGGCTCCGATGATTCGGAGACCGTATCCTCGCTATAAACTCTCCCATACATTCTTCTAGGTTGCATCTCTCCGCTCTTATCGCACTCGGATCACAGAGCCATACATACTTCACATCACCAGTCCTATATATTTTGACAGGAAACGCTTCACTGCCGGGCTTGCGCCGATACCACTGCCCACCCATTGCCAATCTACTCTTGCCCGGATTCTGATGCGTGGCCATCTATGTGGCTCCCATATACAGTTAGCAAACCTCATGGGGCTTCAGTAGCCCAGCTGTTGACCTTTTGCCACCCGGCAATCCCACCCTTATGTCTTCAGAAGAGTGACAGGGAGCCACCTCTCCGTCATGCTTGTAATACAAATCTTCTGCCTCGGGGCTCGAAGCTGAAACACCCCTTGCCGAGCCTACTGTAAGAACCCTACAAGCCAGATATCTCGCCGACGGGGCTGAGGAGCCTTCCTCTGGGACACAATACATGGATTGCCTACTTTGCCCTCGGTAGGCAACCTATGGAACAATCTGTTTCAAGCAACTGAGCATCTGTCGGGCATTGTACTTTTGGCTTTACGGGCACACACAAAAAACTATCTTGGGTATGTTCACGGTCATCGGACAGCGTCCATCCTGGACCGCATAATTGGTGAGATAATCTGGCCATTTCAATCTTGCCTTTGTCCTTCGGTTCTCTTGGGATACCGGTAATTTCTGGACCCGCATAGGCGTTTGTTACAGCTACGAGATTGGCAACAACAACTACGATGTTGAGTAATTGCTTGGATGGTTTCATCATTTCTCCTTTTTTCGTATAGGCCGGTTCGTGCTTTGAGTAATTTACGAGGAAGTTGTCAAATCTCCTAACGCCATTAGTGGTCCGTTATTTTACCGGTCTATTTATCCCATTCTGCTGCCCCTGGCTCTTTAAGCTCGCATGTCCCACGTTTGTATCTTTGTCACAGTCACCCCCTCTGCAAGCCCTGAAGCTGCTTCGGGCAATATTACGCACACTTGGGAAAGAAGTCAGGAGGTTGGGACAGGTAACAAAAGCATAAAGGGATGTCTGGGCCGGAAGCACCGTCTAAGGTTATGGATCGCTCCCCAATGTCCGCAGTGTGCACATTCATTCCTCCTTTTCTTCTACTGCTGCAAAGCCAAAAGGAGTCTCAAGCCCATGACGGGTGGGGGATGTGCCGATCACGCTAGGCGGCAGGTGTTAATTGAGTGTTAGTCCCAGCGACAAGATGGACTAAATTGAGACGAATTGAAACGAAGTCAGATTACGCTTAAACCGTGCATTACTATTGATGGAAGGAAGGATTGCCCAGGACTCCAATGACTTGAGCAATCCCCTTTCACTGATTTGTAAACCGTAGGTCGCTGATTCGAATCCAGTTGCCGGGTCCAGCCATTCGAAATGTCCCGATGCATTTATCAATGAGAGACTTCATGAACGAAGTTTCTCTCGCGAGTTTAGTTTTGGTGTTTCAGCCGTCTTCAGATTCAGCGTGATTCAGTCAGCAGGAAAGTCACAAGAAAAACAATCCCCCACACGACCGCATACGCAAACAAAAATAGTTCAGCGCGCATTGATAATCCCATAGGCCGATGTCCAACCGCGATTCTCTGATCACGCAGGCGCTATACAGAGGCTGGACTCGATGACGGTCGTGCTTCGAAGATACGGAGGCAGAGGCTGAGGAATCAGACGCGCCGGAGTTTGGGAGGGAAATGCGCGAGAGATGGGACAGTCGACGCGGTTCAATACCTCATACATCAGCCTGGGCGCATTCGCCGCACGAGTCAAGCGTTATTAAGGGAAAGACGGTATTTGGCCCCCTCTCTGAGGCTGACTCTCAGGCGTTCCTGTTGCCTTGACCGCTCCATGTCAAATTATAGTGCTTGACTCTCATGCCCATTGCGCCCAGGGTAATATTGTTCGGTGTAAAGCTTCGGTGACTGTCCCATCACTTGCGCTTCCTGGTTCTTCTCAGCGTGATCGATTCCTCAGTCTCCGCCGCTCCGATGCCAGAGGCTCTCTGAACGGCTGCATCCCTTGTGTGGCCTGGTCTGCTGGTGGAGGCGAGGTAGGACACTGGTTCTGCTTTCAGAGAATTCCATAACGGATGCGTGATTCCATAGAGAGGAGTAACCCATGCTCTACTACGTACTGGTGTTTCTAGTGGCCGGGTGATTGCCGGCAGGCATCAAAGGCCGTGAGGAAGAAACTGTCTGCTGAGTGAATGCTATTCACGAACAGCGACTCATAATCTGATTGTTCTATTTGGCTAAGGAGAAGTGAAAATGAATATACGGACTATTCTGACATTAAGCGCAACGTTGGTAACCGGGGGAATGTTCTTGACGGGATTGACGAACGGGCTTGGTAATGCCGCCGAGAAGACCCCGATCAATGATGCGTGGTTGACTGCTAAGACCAAGATTGCACTGTTTGCCGATGCTCGGGTGAAGGGGAGTGATCTCAACGTCGAAAGTACACAGGGTTTGGTCATGATCCGTGGCAAAGTGGACTCCGGCGAGGCAAAGCAGGCGGTGGAGGATATCGCCAAGGGGATTGATGGCGTCAAGTCGGTGAAGAACGACTTACAAGTGGTATCGCCATCCAAGCGTGAGGTGATTAACGACAAAGACGAGGCGATTACCCTGCGGGTCAACGAGCAGATCGCGAAAGACGCCCACCTCAAGGAATCCGGGATTCATGCCCAAACGAATGCGGGTGTGGTTTCGCTGAGCGGCGAAGTAGCAGACCTGATGACGAGCGCACAAGCGTCGTGGAAAGTCTGGCAGGTCCCCGGCGTGAAGTCGGTCAAGAATGACATCACCGTGAAGGCGAAGACCTAGATTGTTCTCGCGGAACAGGAGTGTGCTCTTTCAGTCACCTCCGAACAATCCGCATCATGAGACTGTGCACGCAGATATACAGAAGACATCCGGCGACGCTGGCCATGTCGGCTGGCGTCGCAAAGGCGAGTCCCACGAATAGGTCTGGCAGGGTGCGCATCCGAAAGCCAATATCCCTGCATGTCGTCACCGAGCGTACTGTCACAGGTCTGCAATCTAACACACATCCTGCCGCCGGTTCCGGAGGGCCCACCGCCGACACTTTGTGAGAGAGGCGGTTCCCTATGTCGGCGTCTATCAGTCCATTCTTTCCATTACGCAAAGAAATCCACGGGCTCATTTGTTCCTGCGAATCGCTCCTTTCTTCGTCGGTGCTCTTTGGCCATGCGCCGCTGTCTCCTCAAGAGCGAAAGGTCGTTCAATATTACTCAGAGCAGCTCAAAGCCTACCTCCGCGCACCGCAGATCCACTGAGTGCGGTGCAGGGGTTCAGGAGGTGCTGAGAGGAGGGATTAGGGCTGGACGGTGATCGAGTGGATCGGTGCCTTGGTGTGGTCGCTCTACAAACCGGTGCGCGTTTGATACACAGGCACTCGTGATACAGTAGGATGAGCCTGAGAGCAGCTTGCGAACACACTTGCGAAGAAGTGATTGATTGGACGGAGGGGTGATGGACAACATGGTTCAGGTGAGCAAAGATCTCTTCCTCAATATCACGGAGGCGGTCAAAATCGAGGCGCATGGCAAGATTTTTCGCATCTCGATCAGAAACAGCAACGGTTCGCTCAGCGAACATTATTGCCACCCGGAGGCTCCGGGGTATAACAAACTGAAGGAACTCCTCACGAAAGCCAAATGAGAGGCGTCCATAGAGCGGAATGAAGCAAACAACGGATACGCTGCCGGCACTCCTCACTAGAGGATTCCCACCTTCCGTCCCTCGAAAGCCACTTCCATTCTTCAAAACTTCGGACAACGGTAGGCGACTGTGTATGGGCTACTAAATGATTAGTACTATCCGTACCTTCCTCAAACTGGAATCCGCCGGCGGCATTCTGCTGATTGTGGCCGCCGCACTCGCCATGCTGTGCGCCAATACCGACCTGAAGCATCTGTATGAGAGCCTGCTTCAGATTCCAGTCGGGGTTCAGTTTGGGAGTCTCCAAATTCACAAGCCCCTCCTGCTCTGGATCAACGATGGTCTTATGGTGCTCTTTTTCTTTCTGGTCGGGATGGAGCTGAAACGAGAGGTCATGGAAGGCGAACTGTCCGATACGGCCAATGTGGGGCTTCCTGCCATGGGCGCACTGGGCGGGATGGTGGTTCCAGGATGTATCTATTGGTGGGTCAATCACAACAATCCAGCCGGGCTGGCTGGGTGGGCGATTCCCATCGCCACCGATACGGCCTTCGCTTTGGGCATCCTCTCCCTGCTGGGCCAGCGGGTCCCGCTTTCCCTGAAGGTGTTTCTGGTGTCGCTCGCCATTTTCGATGATATCGGCGCCATTCTTATCATCGCATTCTTTTTTACCTCGAACCTCTCTGCGGCCATGCTGTGGACCGCCAGTGGCTGCCTGATGATTCTCCTGCTTCTCAACCGTAAAGGCGTGACGGCCATTTCCCTCTATGCCTTGGTGGGCCTCGTGATGTGGGTCGCGGTGTTGAAGTCCGGCGTGCATGCCACCCTTGCGGGCGTCCTGCTGGCAATGTTTATTCCCCTCACTGATGCTAAGAATCGGGCTCACTCTCCGCTCCGCTTTCTGGAGGATGAACTGCACACGGCGGTGGCCTTTGTCACCTTGCCCCTGTTTGCCTTCTTCAATGCTGGAATCTCTCTGAGCGAGGTGTCCGTGGACAGTCTCACCCACCCGGTCTCCCTCGGCATTACGCTGGGGTTGTTTCTCGGGAAGCAGCTCGGAGTCTTTCTGTTCTGCATGGCGGGGATCCTGCTGGGGATTGCCCGCCTACCGAGGGCAGTCACCGCGATTCAGCTCTATGGGGTCGCCATCCTGTGCGGCGTCGGCTTCACGATGAGTCTGTTTATCGGTGCCCTCGCCTTTGAGGAACTGCAGCGGCCTGCGCTGTTCGATGAGCGCATTGGGATTCTCCTCGGGTCACTCCTCTCCGCAGTGGCCGGATATCTCGTGCTGTGGTTGGCACTCCGCAAAAAGCCAAGCACGAGAAAGCCCATGACTGAAGAAGCGCGGGGCCGGCCTTTCTGACCAAGCTCATACGCTGGTTTCATGCCGAAACCAAAGGCTCGGCGAACGCCCCCTGACAACCGGCTGAGGATCAAGAGGGAAACCGAATAGTGTGCCAAGGGTTTAGTCGATCGTGAATCGTCGTTTTCCAGAGAAAGGATCTGGCCATGTGAAGCGCCCGCTCCGTATTCCGGGCGATCATGCCGAGATCACCCGCCGTTAAAGCGCTTCGGCCCTCCAACTGTTCGATCTTTCACTCTCGATAACCCCCCCCCAGCTATTCACGATCACTTGGGTATGTCGCTTCTTGGGCAATCACTTTATTATGCTCTATTTCTCCCCATTGCGAACACCTTGCAAACAGGATATTCTTGGCCGCTCTTTGCTTCACCGGGCAGATGTGAACGATGAAGACCCTACGGCTGTGTGGTCAGCGAATAGGCTCAACGTGGGTGGTGCCCTTCCTTTGTGTCTGTGTGGCTTTACAGATAGTCGACGTCCCGGTGACCCCCTTGAGTCTCTTCAACACTTCCGACATGTTCACAGAATCGGACTCCGAAGATCCCTCGGTGCTTCCGCCAGTGCCTGAAATTCGTCCGCTCAGTGCGTTACGGCTCCAAGTCGACGGGCATGCCATTCCGCATCTTCCCGTGTTGCTCACATCGGTCTTCCATCCACCACTGATCTAACTGATTCCCTTCAAGCGTTGTGCATCATCCGGCGGTATTCGGGCCGTGACGGTCCTGCTATGACCGGTCTCTTGGATCGCGAGCGGGCTATGGGGCGGCTCTGCGAAGGCTTCCATCATACAGCTGTTCGAGGCCCACTGGGGAGAGATGGGGAAGAAGGGGATTTGGCCGAAGAGCAATGAGTCGAGTGATTTACCAGTGGTGGGGACCAGCCCTGGCCGTGTGTTCTCTTAATAGAGGAGGCATCTATGCACGTAGCGGGTGAGGACACAGGAGAGTATTTCAAAATCGTCTGTCGATGCAATCCGACTGGAACACCAAAGGTCAGGTATGTCGGACAACGCTCGCATGGCGCCCCGGCAATCGAAGTCTATTGTTTCCGATGTGAGGAAACACAGGTTTACAAGTTGACCAGAGTCCAAGGTTGGGAAGGACTTCCCTATGACCCAGAGTAAGTCATCCTTATTTGACCACATTCCACATATCGCCACCGAAACGTATACTTCCCCCGAGGAACTCTCAGATAACTTGGAGAATCATGCGTACGATCCCGTGGCGTTCACTCTAGATTCTTCCTGGCATGTTAGGAGCAGGATGCTGAATGAGCGACGATAGCCCCGACACACGTCCAACATCCGGGTACTACAAGAGACGCCAAATTGTGTTGACTCCTGCCCGGCAAGCGGGCGGAAACTGGGGTTGTACATTCACCGTGATTGAAGCTTTGAAAACCTCCTTTCGATCGTACAGTGGCTGCACCGAAGAAAGTTTTTCGACTCCGAGCCAGGCCAGGGCAGCGGCGATTCAAATGGCTGTGAAGCGAATCGACAGCGCGTAACCCAAAACCATGTGCACACGAAGCAGTGCCATCCCCAGTAGCAAGCGCCGATCAGAATGCGAATTCTGGAGGTACACTGGACTCGAATTGTTCTTAGAGAGGGCGACGTTGAATCCCGTTCAATACGAAATTCCGGAGAAGGTTCAGCTGATTACGGATTGCCTCGGGAAGCGGTTTTATGATGTGCGTCCACATAGTTTCCAACGAGACCGGTTAGTTTTTCACGATGGTCAGCACTTCTTCCAGTTTGGATTCTTTCGGCCTGTCTTGGAGGATCTGCCTCTAAAACAACTACGAACGTTCATGGAAACCGAGGTTATTCCGATGATCGTTCAAAATCCGGGCATGCAGATAATATTTGGAACTGATGGACTTAGCGTCCGGGATAGCGCGTTAAACTGACCTGCATTCTTTGCATCAACCACCCCCGAGAAGGATCGGCAGCGTCGCTGACGCTAGACCCTCTGTTCCCTAAGGGGAGTAGCGGGTGTAGTTGAGATGGTACGACTGGGAGGGAGCGCATGGCAGGCAAGCATAGGCTTATAATTTTCGTTATTGCAGCGTTGACAATGACTGCGTCGGTTGACCTGGCCCGCTCGACGGACAGCTTGAAACCAGGTGTGGATTTCTCAGGATTTTCAGGCGGATCTGTTTTGAATTGGCTCGGCTCGAAAGGCTTCGAGCCGAAACAAGATGCGAGAAACACTCGAAGGGTCGTGTATTCCGCCTTGCCGAGCGCCATCGCCCTCGAGACGAAAACGCGCGCCTTCGGCCTGCTCCTCAACGAAAGGGATGTCCGAGACTATTCACGCGTGCGTATCGAATGGGGTGTCGACGCATTCCCTTCCGGCGCCTCCTATGAGGAGGGGGCTCGAGCCGAAGCGATCATGGTCTACATTTTCTTTGGCAAGGAGCGACACTCGAGCGGGTCACTGTTCATTCCCGACAGCCCCTACTTCCTCGCCCTCTATCTCTGTGAAACCGAGACGACGAACAAGCCGTTCAAGGGGCGCTACCATCACGCCATCGGTCGCTTCATCTGCGTCGAGCGGCCGCGATTGGGTGCGACCGTTAAGACTGACTTTCCGGTCGCCGACACGTTCCGGCGAGTGTTCGGCAAAGAAGCTCCGGACATTAGCGGTATCGCTCTCGCCATCGACACGGCCAACGCGAACGGGACCGGCGTCGCCAAATCTTTCATCAGAAAGATCGAGTTCGCCCAGTGAGTCAGCGAGACTTGGCGGACATTGTCAGGGTATCGCAGCGCATGTTGCGGAACTGGCTGAGACTCGCGTGGCGGGAACTCATCTGGAGACATTAGAAGTTCCACGCGGTTCTTGGTGCTATATCACTCCATGGAGACGTGGAGACGGTTTGGTCAGACAATAGGCTTGAGGTGGCTGGTCTTCGTGCTGTGTGTCTGCGTGTTGGCACAGATGCTTGGCTTCCCGGTGACTCTGTTAAGTCTCATGAACGCCTCCGATATGCTCACGGAATCGGTCTGCGAAGATCCCTCGATACTCCCTCTGGTGCCTGAACTGCGCCCCTCGAGTGTCCTTCGTCTCTGCATCGATGGGCATCCCATCTCCGACTTACCTGTGTTCGCCACATCCGTTTTCCATCCGCCCCTAACTTAAGCGTGCTCCGCTCTACATGAGTGCATCGCCACCGGATCTCCGGTCGTGATCCGCACGACGGTTCAGTTCTGTGCTTCGTGCGAGAGGAGCGCCTCGTAAACGACGCTCACCGCCGTGGCTCCGGTATTCACCGGTCGGCCTTCAGACTTCAAGAGGGGTATGACCTGCAGAGACTGCCTGTGGTTGTCTGACGACCATGCAACCATACTTCTCAGAATGATCCACAACAAGCTTATGGTTAGGAGACGAGATGATGCCGAATATCGTCAGAGGTTTCTTCCGCACTCGCACACATGCGGAACAGACGAAGTCCGAAATCGCAACTCTCAAG
Organism: Nitrospira sp.; assembly: GCA_024760545.1. Classification (NCBI taxonomy): domain Bacteria; kingdom Pseudomonadati; phylum Nitrospirota; class Nitrospiria; order Nitrospirales; family Nitrospiraceae; genus Nitrospira; species Nitrospira sp. The sequence goes on along the minus strand of CP060501.1, from coordinate 1,463,381 downwards.
AAGATTTCTACCATCGATATGCAGGTCTATGACCAGCCAGGCTTTCAACCCACCACTCTTCCCGAAAGGTCTCCGCGTGGTTTTTTCGAGAGTCTTAAGGACTCTCTTGGATTCGGACAAACGAGTCAGGCTCTGTGCCCGGAAGGCGTTCGGCGGGGCGGGCCGGTTCTCGATGTCAAGGCCGATGATCGTCACATCGACGCGATTACCGATGTGTTGGATCGATGCGGAGCGGAGGACATCTCGATCTTTACGGCAGCAGAGTAAGGGGTTGGACAAGAGAATAATTTAACCAGAATCATGGCTTGTGGAAACCGGCGTGACCACTGCCCATTACTCCGCCTCCCCTGGATTTCCATGCCCTCTCGATTCGTTAAGACCCATCTATGACCCATCGCGTGTAACCTTTCTGTCATCCGCTCCGTCTAATGAGTAGAACAAGTTGCTAAGCCAGGAGAGCGCACATACCCGAACATCCAGCGGTGTATGGTCCTTCCCATAGAAAGGAGAGATCTCATGTTGCAAACACGACTGTATCGGTGGGCAATGCCTCTGTGTGTGGCAGGCATAGGTCTGGCCGCAGTCTTACTCGTTCCGAGCGAAGGCCGTTCGCATCCAGGTCCAGGAGGCGCGTCGTTTCATTACGGAGGTCACCAGAAGGATTTTGCCAGCCGAACCTTCCGTGTGCTCCTGCATAACCAAAAGGATTTCAATCTCTCAGCGGAGCAAGTCGGCAAGATCGAATCCCTAGCCGCAGACTATGCCAAGACCCGCATTCGGAACCAGGCGGCGGTGGAACTGGCGGAAGTGGACGTGAGAAGCCTCATCAAGAATCCTCAATCGGAACTATCGGCCATCGAGGCAGCGCTGCGGAAGTCCGAAGCGGCCACCACGATCGAGCGGCTTGATCGGGTGAAGGCGATCCGGACGGCGCTCGCCGTGCTGACACCGGAACAGCGCGAATCCTGGAAAACGAAGATGCGCGCTCCTCGCCATCACGGGGACGGGCATCACGGACCGACCTGTGGAAATGGACCCAGCCGCCACGAGTCGGCCGTCAATCAGGATACGTCCGTGGGCGCACGCTCATAGGAGGCGACGGTCTCTCTCTGACAATGGGCCGATGGGCGCGACTGGACATGTGAAATCGATCGCTTCGACGGAGTACCAATGATGCTGATCGTCCGAGCGCTATGCCTCCCAGCTCGGACCGAGTGCGGGGTGGAGGTCGCCCTCCTGTTTCCTCTACCCCGCACCTCAGATCGAGGCATAAGCACGTATTCCTGATGGAAGGAGGTCATGATGAGTGGGTACGGTAGGCGCGTGTTAATCGTCGATGACGAAGAGGCGGTGCGCCGTCTCCTCCTCGAGCAACTGGAACCGCACCGTTTTGTAGTGGTGGCGGTCGCGGATGGACTGCGGGCCTGGAGGGAACTCCACCGGCGTCATTTTGACGCCGTGATCACCGATCTCCATATGCCGTACCTTGATGGCCTCGATCTCCTCCATCAATGTCATCTGGTGTGGCCGGAGCTGCCCGTCATTCTCATGTCCGGCAGTTTCGCAACTGATATTGTTGAGCTGGCGATGACTCAGGGAGCCGCCGCGTGCCTGCCTAAGCCAGTCGAGAGAGAAAAACTGATCCATGTTCTCAACGAGGTCGTCCCTGACAGACTAACTCCCCACCCCGATCAGACGGGTATCACCTCCCACCAATTGGAAATGGAACCACAATGAGTGGTGGGAGCTCTAGAAAGAACAGTCATGCCGACCTATTGAGGACTAGGGGGCATTCCACAAGGGTGGATTCAGCGGGCCGAATCGAGATTATCAAATGGCGTCTTGTTCCGGTCTCCGGCAGAAAGGAGAGGCACCATGCGTATTCTAGGATTGGCGGCAATGGCTCTGTGGTTCAGTGCGTGCACGGCCACTCCCATGTTTCCCCCGGCAGTGATGAAGGATGTCGAAGCCAACACCTTTGACGTCAAGGCCTGGGAGGAAGAGGCCTATCACCCGTCCAGCCTCACCTTCGTCTCTCACAAGGTGGAGTTGGCTGGTGAGATCATACGAGTCATTCAGAACCCTGCTCGCCTTGTCATTCTGGTTGAAGAAAGGCCTGTTGAGGGGCATTCCGCAAAGAGCCCAACGAGCATTGAACACGACAGCGCACCATGGTTTGCAGTCACCTTCAAAGGGTCTGTGGAACCGAGCATGTTGCAAACAGGGAATCGGCTCATTGTGGTTGGCACAACGTATCGGCCTGGTCCCGAAATGTTCGGCGGTGCTCCACGGGTACTGCCGCACCTGAGGGCGCAATGCCTTCACATTTGGAATACCGAGGGCGTCAAGAACAAGTATTTCTCTTCTGAGACAGGCGGTATAGAAGCCTATCCTCCGGATGAACGGACTATCTGTCTTGGGGACGGCCCAGCCGGTTCCTCGCCTCGTCACAGTCAAGGTGCGGAGAACCAGAGCTCCGAAAGCTCGTGACAGAGTCGGCAAAACATCAGTTTGGAATTGGGCTCACCCCTGCGTGATGGAGATCGATAGAAATGGGATCACAACAAGGTGTGGCTTAGTGAAGACGACTGCCTCACCTGAGTTTGCTTTTGTGATCAGTGGTGAGGGGCGCATACGAGGAGGAAAACTATCATGATTTTTGGGAGATTCACCGGTCGCCGTCCGTATCGCAGGTTCTGGCGTTCTTGCAATCTCCTTTCGCTCAGTCTCTGTCTGTATCTCGGCCTGTCGAGCCTGCCGGTGCAGGCGGCGACGCCGACCACCCCTGAGGAACTCAACAACATACGCGTCTATAAACATATCGCGAGATCGACGGTTCTGATCACCTCCGCCTATGTGAGCCCCCACCATGTGACACAAGCCTCGTGGAAGGGACTTGGATCAGGCGTCCTACTCGACGACCAGGGTGTAATCCTCACGAATGCCCATGTTGTTGATGGAACTGCCAAGATCACCGTCACCTTGCATGATGGGAAACGGCTTCCAGCAGAACTGGTGGGAAGCGATCCGCTGACGGACGTGGCATTGCTCCGAGTAGCCATGCCAAAGGGGTTTGCGATCGCTGCTCAATTAGGCGATTCCGACAAGCTGGAAATCGGACAAAAAGTGCTGGCGATTGGGCATCCGTTCGGCCTGGGCTACGCTTTCTCAACGGGGATCGTCAGTGGGTTTGGCAAGGTGATGGGAACCAGACAGGAAAACTTTCAGCAGACCATTCAAACGACGGCTCCGATCAATCCCGGCAATAGCGGGGGGCCGCTCGTCGATTCTGATGGTCGCGTCATCGGCATCAACGCGAGCGTCATGCTGGAGGCCCAGAATATCAGTTTCGCAATACCGATCAATACCGTCAAATCCATTATCGCCGACCTCCGCGCTCATGGCCGGGTCATCCGTCCTTGGCTCGGTGTGAAGGGGAAATTCGTCACCGATGAATTGCGAAATCTGTTCGCGTTGCCTCTGGTCGACGGCTTGCTGGTTCTCGACACCGATGACGGGGTCCGGCTGAAAAGATCGGCTTGCGGTCCGGCAAACTGGATGTGGTCATCGGAGGAGAGCCTTGGGTCCTAGGGGGCGACATCATCGTCGCCATCAACGACCAGACCCTGCATACGAGAGAGCAGTTCGTGAAGGTCTTCCACCAATTACAAGCCGCCCAATCTGTGGAGCTCACGATTATGCGAGAGGGCGAGTCCTTCACGCGGACGGTGACATTAGGAGAGCGGCCCTCGCCACCCAGCCCGGCACAGCATCCGAACCTTGATATGCCTCCGACGCTCTTTCAAGAGATGGGTGTCGTGCCATTCTGATTCATGGTTGTGGATACACCGATGACTTTCGCCTGGCAATGGTGCGATTGTGCACGGCCTGTTTTTGTATTTCCGCGCGGAGCACTATCAAACGCAACACAAAACTACAAAAATTACAGAACATCTGCAGAGTGAACATTGGTACAACCCCTAGTTTTTTTGTACGTATCCTGTTTGCTTCGGTTCGATCTGTGGAGGGCACCCAGCATTCTCGAGGATGGCATTTAACATGCTTATGCTACCTAACAACTCGGAGAGGGCATCTCGTGGATCGTGCTCGGCTCTCCGCTGGCGTAGGGGTTTTCCGCTCCGGACATCGGGGCCTACCCACAACGTGAGAATTACGTGCAGTGCCGATCGCGCGTACTCACTGACAGGGGCGTATGTCGCGATAACGGAACAGGTAGAACCGTCACCATGGTTGCGTGTGCTTCCCCTCACTTGAATATGCATCTATCCAGGCAGGTTAGTTGTCATGGAAATCGGCGCGATTCTTATTGCTGAGACGGATCCTGCTATGCGGCAGGGCCTTCTCCGTATCTTCGCAGGACATCTGCCTCGGATTGACGTGGATGTGTGTTCCTCTCCTCAGGAAACGACGGAGCGGTTATCGCACGCACACTATTCAACCGTGGTTGCCGCCCCGTATCTGATTCAGAAGGAACATTCGCTCCTCCTTCATCGGACACAACACCGCCACGTGCTCTCTCCGGTCATCGTCACGGCCGCAAGTACGGACATCGAACCGGCTCGAGATTGTCTTCTCCGCCGAGGGGCCTTTGATGTGATTGCCAAGCCTGTAGATGACGTCGAGGTCCTCACCAGCGTCCGCATTGCCCTCTGGCAAGCGCGGTTTCTCAGACTGCTGACGGAACGAGAACGGGTGTTGTCCAACTTCCGGCGTCATATCGAAGATTATCCAGTAGAACGGTCCGTACGAAGGGTTATCGGAATGGTCCTGAAGCGAGTGGACAAAACGGCGACACTCATACAGGAAAGCCTGAAATTGATCGATCCGAATATCGACGGATTGTTTTTTGACCTGGCTGCGTCAGTTGAAGAGTGCACAAAAGAGAAGGCTTTGGTTCGCCTCAATCGATTGAGCATTTGTGCCAGATAGTGGCCGGCCTCGCCGGAGGCCATGTCCACACAGACAGGCTCTACGCAGTTTTCAGGTGGTCCTTCTGCCCGATGAGACCTATCGACATCTTAAGGGGGCGCAACCACCACGCTGTCCATGCAGTCTTCACCATGACGGATTCGGCCTGCCATGGCGCACCCAGTTTGACTTCTCGTCGCCTCTTCACTAGGCTTTTGTGCTCTTGGATACAGTAATTGGAGGAGCTTCATGCAACATTCCAATGCGCAGCTGCTCAGAAACCTGGCGAAAGAACTCCCCGCGCCACAAGAACTTGACGAACCGTCCACTAAGGCCCTTTGGAGTATTCTCATAGACATGGCCGACCGAATCGAAAAACTTGAAGCACGGTTGAGCTGATCGCGTCTCATGCGTCGATCCAACTCGTGCCAAACCTAGCGGTTCCGTCTTGGTTTGGGAGGTCCTTAGCCTGTGCGTCACTTGAGATGTTTTGCCGCCGATCCCTCTTGAGATATTCTTGGCAGCCGGTTCATGACCGGCACCCTCCTAAAGCCCGCTTGCAGATCGATTCTGCTCTCTCCTACAATCTGCTTCCCCGTCGAGGTGGCTATGGCGTATGTCCTCCGGCCCTACCGTCGCGTTCCTGCATTTTGTCCTGTGCGGTATGAACATCGATTCCATAGTGCCCACGGAACAGTGACGAATCTCTCCACTCGCGGTTGGAGAATCCATGGCGACGCGCGGCTACAAGCGGGGGATGTGTGCTCGATGAAGGTCAGACTGGCGACCGGGAAATGGGTGTCGGTGTCTGCCGGGATTGTGCGATGGGTGCGCGGAGAAGAGTGCGGTATCGAAACGCTTGTGATGAATGATGAGTCACAGGAGCAACTGAATGACTACATCCAAGAGCGAATGAAGGCATTATGAGCAGTGACCTGTCCAACCTTGGAACGAAATCTCTTCAACTCCCTCGTGCACCTCTCTGCCGCACGCGAGTGGCGACCGCCACATACTAACCGACTGTTCGAACAGGATTACTCATTGAACGTCTTGCACTAGGGCATGCTGCCGATGGTGCATGCGGGCGTAGTAGTGTATTTATGCGCGCCTCAGTGGGGCGCGTCATGTCCTCCCAAACCGTTCTCATCGCTGAGCCCGATCTTCACACGTTAGATATCCTTCCGGAGAATGGGTAACTAGGATGCCGCGATGGGTGCGTCAGATCCTTCTCCCTATCACGTTTCTGTTGCCGTATTCGGCAGCTCACGCCGCCGACCTTTCAACTCTTGTGGGCACCATCGGCGTTCAGTTTCAGTCGATCCAAGCAGGAGGGAAGCGGCAGGGCTGTTCTCTGGTTTTTAGCGTGGTCGGTCAGGACCAGGCCTATCGGCGCGGTGCCTTAGTCGCCTTGGTCGGAAACATTACCTTTTGGGCCAACCAGGACCAAACTGCCGCCGTCGTGTCATTCAAATTGGGAACGTCGATGGCGCCGCACGCAGATGCGGAAGCCGAAGCCCCATACTTTGCGTATCTTCAAACCCCTCATGGCACCACGGCGACCAGCAAGTTTTTTCAGTATGAGGCGCCGGACACCCCCGGCACGCGCATCTTTGCCTATGCCTTAGACGACAAAGTCCTGAGCGTCCTCAAAGACATTGTTGATGGAGCCCAAGTCACGATTGGGTTTAACCGGACCAAGGATGGGCTCGATGTGCTAGTGCCGCTTGATCTGAGTGTGGCGGAGACCACGCCTTCCGGAACAGGGTTCAGCCGAAGACACTCGAAAGAAATGGTATCGCAGTTTGCTTCTTGCAATGCCGAAGTGGCAAAGCAGATTGCCCGTCAACCCAACAGGAAATAGCGGCTATGGCGCGTATCATGGCCGGTCGGCAGGTTTAGATTTTTCGGCGGTTTGGCTTTTGACGCCTGTGCGTTTTTTGGAAGCCCTCGAGGGGTTGCGTAGCGGTATGGTCGGTTTTGGCAAGGTAAGACTAGGGCAGAGGAAAGGCCCAGGATATTAAGCTGGTGTCATCATACGCCGGTACCGGTCTACGGATCTTCCTTCTTAAGGCCTTTCGGTCTGCCTCAGTATGCTTCGGAGAGGCCCACTCGAGGCGCCAACGTGGAGTAGGAGTGCTGGAAGAGGTATGGGTGTCCAGCCACGTCTCAACACGATCGGGCGGTGGCGCTCCAGGGACCCATCCTCTCGGAGTCAGATGCCATAGATAACCGACTGCTTCCGTCGACATAGAGGGCCCTATCTCCTTCCTGCCGGCCCTGGTAAAGGTTGAAAACGAATCAAAAGAAAGTCGGGCGTGGTTCTGTGTTTATCCACGTCTCAACCAGATCCGCCGGTGGGGGCATCAGAGATCGGAGAGGGTTTTTTGCGGGCCAAATTCCCTGAACCCGACCTCGCGGAGACTGATGCCATTCAACACAGAATGCTTCACTTGCCATGTTGAATGGTGATCGTTGGAGAAGCTGAGCCGAACAAGCTGTAATGAAGATCTTCGACATATTCACACAGCAAAGATGTCATTAGCAAGACGAAGGAGCTCACGAAACTGACCGTATCCGCTAGGATGGCATGGCCTGCGCTGGAACGAATCGACCTTTCGGCAAACGACCAGCGAGTGAAGAACGGGTACGGATTCATTTCCTTTACTCAAGATGCCGTGTGCCGGCTGGGCGGGGAATGGTCCCAGATTCAAATGCAGGTTATTTCTTTGTATGCCTCCTTTTTCAAGCTATACTTCCGAAATGGCTCCTCAAACGAACGCCAGCAAGCTTTCGACTCTCGAAACGGTTCTTCGTCTTCAAGGCTTGTTCCGTCACCGTTTGCGGGCCCTTGGTGTCTCTCCCGTAGAGGCCGGTATGTTGCTCTATCTTGATCGGCACCCTCAGTGCAAATTGCTCGAGATCGCGTCGGCGCTGTGCATTGAAAACCCATCCATGGTCGAGACCATACAACTCAGTCAGCGAAAAGGATGGCTACACAAAACACAGACCCACAAAAACAGGAGAACACTCCTGCTGCGGCTGACCGTAAAAGGCAGAGCCCTGGCTCAGAAGATCAGACAGAGCATAGAAGTGACTGACAGACTCTTTTCTCTTGCCCATAGCCGCAAAGCCGCTTAAACACGCCTGAATTTTGCACCGCTCAGACGCGATCTCGACAGACTAGATTGCACCAGCTCGGTTCCTCGCCCGCCGGTGGTATTCGTTACGCACATGAAATTCAATTGGTATCGTACCCCCCGTCCAGTGTACCGGCGACCCAAAGAGTGTCGGCAGGGTTCCAGGCACATGTCCAAAACTTTGGGAATGACGATTTCTGCCACAGCATTCTTTTGCGAACTGTGGCAGCCAGCCCCGGCGAGCCTAAACAAACGTGCGGCCTATTCATTTTGGCCGGATTTATTTCAAGCAGCAGCGGTTAAAGCCGTAGGCATCGTGCTTGCTCAGTCATGTGAGCTGGAGGAAGGTCGATGGGTGAGACGACCCTGTTCAATCAGATCTTGTTGCCGGTCGACTTTTCCCCCTGTTCGAACGAGGCGTTTCGGATCGGGTGCCGTCTTGCGCGCATGTCGGGCTCGGAGGTCCTCGTTCTGCATGTGATCGACACGAGCATAGTGGCTACCATCCAGCGTGTAGGGCTCTCCACAGTTCCGTCCGACGTTGCGAGTCAACGCCGGCGGCTTCGGCATCACGCACGAGTAAACCTACGCCGCCTCATGGAATCCGGCGAAGCCAAAGGCGCGAACTGCACCAGACTCATTCTGGAAGGATCTCCGTTTGTAGAGATTGCTAAAGTAGCTCGCACCCAGCCCATCGATCTGATTGTCATGGGCACTTATGGGGTCCGCGCAGGCAGCGTCGATAAGCTGTTTTTTGGGAGCACGGCGGAAAAAGTCGTGAGAACCGCAGGCTGTCCGGTCCTCACGGTCCCGCTCCCGGCACTACTCAACGTACTCCCACCAGAGAAGGAAACTCCGCGATGAAGATGAATGGACTGTGGATACGCAGCGTGACGCGTGAAGGGGTGGCGCATTGACGGAGCGAGTCAGAGGGGCACTCACTGTCCTGTTGAGCGCGCACCGTCCGGAGCCAGGCCGCCGGGCACACATCCTCAGTGCCTTGTTGGCAGTCCAAGAGGCCTTCGGATATGTGCAGGCAGAAGCCGTACCGTTGATCGCCGATGCACTTGCAGTCACTGAAGCCGATGTGGCAGGCGTGCTGTCATATTATCCCGATCTGTATAGCGTTCCCCGAGGCCGCCACGTCGTTCGTGTTTGCCTCGGAGAAGCGTGTGTGGCGAATCGATCGGCGGCTCTGCTCGAGTCACTGTGCCATGACGTTGGTGCCGGTCTAGGACAGACCACTTCTGATGGACGGCTCACGATTGAACGGGTCTACTGCCTTGGCAATTGCGCGGTGGGGCCAACCGTGATGGCGGACGAGCAAATCTATGGCCGGGTTGGCCCGGAAGAATTACACACGATTCTCCAGAGCCATCCGTAGGACAACCGCACCTGTCCGCAGCTATGATCACGACGCTGTATCTTTCCAACGATACCTCGGCGCGAGCAGCCGGCGCTGATCGACTTGCACATGCCTGGGAAAGAGAACCCGACCTGCAGCTGATTCGAACATCGAGTCGCGGGGCCTTTTTCTTGGAACCGCTCGTGGAATGCGATGGCCCGGCCGGGCGTCTCCTCTGGCCTCGAGCGACGCCGGGCGATTTGCCACGCATCCGGGCAGGCATCGGCGGTGTGCAACTGTCGGATGTGCCGTTCCTGGCGCAACAGCAGCGGTTCGTCTTCAGCCGATTCGGTCAAGCCGAGCCGCTCTCTCTCACGCAGTACCGTGCAGATGGGGGCTGGCAGGCTGCCGATCGTGCCGCAGGCTGGTCACCGGAAACGATCATCCAAGAGATGAAAGCCTCCGGCTTGCGTGGACGGGGCGGCGCTGCGTTCCCGGTCTGGAATAAATGGGACATCGCGCGGCGGACCGCGTCGGATCAGAAGTACGTCGTCGCCAACGCGGACGAGGGCGATGCCGGGACCTACTGTGATCGCATGATCATGGAAGGAGAGCCGTTTCGGCTCATCGAAGGCATGCTGATCTGCGCCAAGGCCATTGGGGCGGATTGCGGCTATATCTATTGCCGCTGGGAATATCCGGCTGCCGCCGGGGCCATGCGTGCCGCCATTTCTGAGGCTGAGCGGGCAGGAGCGCTGGCAGTCGAGGGGCGACCGTTTCGCTTGGAAGTATTTCGCGGAGCAGGATCATATGTCTGCGGTGAGGAAACAGCGCTGCTCTCTTCGCTTGAGGGCGGCCGCGGCATGGTGAAGGTCCGCCCGCCATATCCCGCCGTTGCGGGTCTCTATGGGAAGCCGACCGTCGTCAGCAATGTGCTGACATTTGCGACGGTCACTGAAATTGTCTCCCGGGGGGCGGCCTGGCATGCGGCTCTGGGTACGGAACGATCAAAGGGAACGGTGGCACTGCAACTCGGAGGCCGTATCCGGCAGCCTGGCCTCATTGAAATTCCGTTCGGTTCGACGCTTCGCGAGGTGCTGGAGCGGTTCGGCGGCGGCATGGCGGACGGAGGTCGTTTCAAGGCCGTACAGGTCGGCGGCCCGCTAGGCAGTCTGTTTCCCGAATCCCAACTCGATATTCATCTCTGCTTTGATGCCTTCAACGATGCAGGCGCCGTATTGGGGCATGGCGGCATCGTCGTCTTTGACGACCAGACTGACATGGTGGAGCTCGCACGGCACTATATGACCTTTACCGCTGAGGAATCGTGCGGGACATGCAGCCCATGTCGAATCGGATCTGTCAGGAGCCGTGAACTATTGGAGCGCATTGAACGGGGCCAGGGGACACCGGCGGATCTGGAATTGCTGGCGGATCTCGGCGAGACTATGAAAGCGACCAGTCTGTGCGCGCATGGCGCGCGCGGCCCCTATCCCGTCCTCACCGCGATCGAACACTTCGGACGGGAGTTCCGAAACAGGCTGGACCAGGCCGACGCGTGATATCGATGCCCGAGATCACCATCAATGAAAGACGGGTTATTGCTGAACAGGGCGATACCATCTATCAAACCGCCATTCGAGCCGGCATTGCGATTCCTAGTCTGTGTGCGTCGGCGCATCTCGCTCCGTACGGATCCTGTCGACTGTGCCTCGCGGAAATCGAGGGCGTGAAGGGCTTCCATGCGACATGTTCGATGCCGGTCCGTGATGGGATGGTCGTTGCGACGGAAAGCCCTCAGCTGACCCGGCATCGGCGGAACGTGATCGAACTCTATTTATCCGAGCGCCCAACCACTGAGTCTCTTGGCGAACTGACCCGTTTGGCGGAACTTTACGGAGTGACCGATGTTCGATATCCGGTCGGCGTACAACGCGATCAGATCCGTGATGAGTCCAACCCCTTCTTTACATTCGACAACGCCAAATGCATTTCATGCGCCAGGTGCGTGCGGGCCTGCGATGAGATACAGCCCGCGCGCGCCGTCTCCATGATTCGGAGCGGATTCGCGGTGAGGCCGGGATGGGGCGGGGCTATCGGCGCCGGCGGGCACAGCCGGATTGCCGACTCCAATTGCGTCTCCTGCGGGGCTTGCGTCAAAGAATGTCCAACGGGGGCTCTATCTGAAAAGACCGTGCTCGAGCACGGTCCTGCCACTCGCCAAGTCCGCACGACGTGTGCGTACTGCGGAGTCGGATGCACCTTCCACGCCGGTGTTCGAGATAGCCGTATCGTAACCATGGTACCGGCCGACGATGGCCCGACCAATCATGGCCATGCCTGCCTGAAAGGCCGGTTCGGGTGGATGTACAACGATGCCGACGATCGAATTCAGACGCCGCTACTCCGTGAAGGTGATGGTTGGAAAGCCATCAGATGGGAGCAGGCGCTGGATCTCGTGGCCCACTCGTTCAGCCGGATCAAGGAGACAACCGGCCCGGATGGGGTCGCCGCTATTTCCTCAAGCCGCGGGACCAATGAAGAGAATTATCTGTTCGGGAAGTTCATTCGTTGCGTCATGGGCACGAACCATATCGATAACTGTGCCCGAGTCTGCCACAGCGCGACCGTGACGGGTATGATGGAGACGCTCGGCGCCTCCGCGGCCACCAACTCGATTCGCGATCTGGACGACGCCAAGCTGATTCTCGTTGTCGGTGCAAATCCGACTGAGTCGCATCCGGTCCTTGGCGCAAAGCTGCTGCAGCTAGCCCGACGGGGCGTGCCGTTCATAGTCATCGATCCGCGGCGTACTGAAATCGCGAAAGTAGCCACGATTCACCTGCAATTGCGGCCCGGCACCAACGTGGCGCTCCTCAATGGTCTCGGGCACGTGATTGCCGGGGAAGGCTTGCTCGATCAGCGCTTCATCGCCGGGCGTACCGAGGGGGTTGAGGATTGGCTCGCGACGGTAAAAGCCTATCCGCCGGAGGCTGTCGAGCGGCTGACCGATGTGCCTGCCCATGACATTCGCCGTGCGGCCAGGATGTATGCCCAGAGCGGGGCGGCGCTTGCCCTTCATGGTCTGGGGATGACGGAGCATCGCTGGGGCAGTCACGGGGTCATGGCGCTGTGCGATCTTGCCCTGGCAACGGGCAACATCGCGAGGCCCGGCACCGGCATCAACCCCTTGAGAGGACAAAACAATGTACAAGGGGCTTCGGACTCCGGCTGCCTGCCGACGCACTTCGTCGCCTATCAATCCTTGAGCGATCCCGTGGTGGCGGCGCGGCACGAGTCCATCACGGGAAAGCCTTTGCCGAGCAAACGAGGCATGAAGATTCCGGACATGTGGGACGCGGCGCTCGATGGACGGCTGAAGGCGCTGTGGATTGTAGGCTATGACGTGGCGCAGACCGATCCGAATCTCAAAAAAGTGAGAGAGGCTCTGTCGCGGATCGAGTTTCTCGTGGTGCAGGATCTCTTTATGAGCGAGACCGCGAAATTTGCCCATCTTGTGCTCCCCGGCGCGTCATTCCTGGAAAAAGATGGAACCTTTACCAACTTGGAGCGGCGCATTCAGCGCATCAGAAAGGCGGTGGACCCGCCTCACGGCATCCTTCCGGACTGGCAAGTGGTCTGCGAAGTCTCCCGTCGAATGGGATATCCGATGCATTATGGACATCCTTCCGAGATCATGAAGGAAATGGCGGCGCTCAGCCCGATATTGGCCGGTGTGACGTATGAACGATTGGACCAGCCGGACGGTTTACAGTGGCCGGTGCTCGACGACACTCATCCGGGGACAACACTCATGCATGCGGACAGTTTTCCCAGAGGCAAAGGTCGCTTTGTCGGCGTGGATTATCTCCCGCCGGGTGAACTGCCCGACGAGGACTATCCGTTCGTGCTGATCACCGGGCGTATTTTGGAGCATTACAATTGCGGCGCACAGACGAGGAGAACCCCTCTCATCAACTTGGTAGACCGTGACGTGCTTGAAATGCATCCCGACGATTGTGCTCGCCTGGGGTTGGATCGAGATCAGATGGTACGCCTTGTGAGTCCTCGAAGCGCGGCCGTTCTGCCGATTCGGCCCAGCACGCGCATGCGGCCGGGCGAATTATTCACCAGCTTTCATTTCCCCGGCTCGGATGTGAACAGCCTGCTTTCGTCCAGCGCAGATGAAAGCTCCAAATGTCCTGAATACAAGGTCTCCGTAGTGCGAGTTGAACCGGTGGACGGAAAGACGCCTGACGCAGGCAGGTAGGTTCGGCAGAGGCATGCGCCTGGATCATCCGCCGGCACGTATTATCGTGAATGCTTCTGTCCGTCTGCGATCCGGCGGAGCATCTCTTCGGCGCTTGAACACTATTCTCAGATGAAGACGGTCTCCAGAACCGAGCAGTCTCTGATTCAGTTTCGCGTATGGCTACTTGGCGAGAGTCCGTACATACACGAGCACATCGCGCGCGTCCTGCTGAGACAGGCGAATGTTCCATGAAGGCATGGTTGCTTTTCCTTCATGTATGGAGGTGAGAAGGGCCGCATCCGACTTGTGTTGTGTCGCCGGCGATGTAAGGTTGGCCGGATCGGCACCGAGGAGTTTATACCCGTCTCCTTTTCCCTCGGAGCCATGACATCCGGCGCAATGCTTAAGGTAGACCTGTTTTCCCTTTGCCATCCGATCTGATGCGGATCGAGACGTCGCTTTTCCGTGCGGAGGCATAGAAAGCACGCCCGCTATCGTCAGTGTGAGAAGGACCACGGAGCTGACCAGTCTCATCACAGCATTCACAATCCTGGTACGACCGAACCGCAGTGTTCTCTCCTAAAAACCGATCATGGCTTCGAATTTGTCGCTGATATCTGGATACCGCGGCGGCACAGTATCAGGGGTGATGGAAGATGTCGAGTGCATATTGTCAGCGAGCGGGGCCGATGTGGAGTCCCAATGAGACAGAAGTCATACCCTTGCGACTGTCTGTACAAGCATGAGGGTGGAATTGAGAGCAGAAGCAAGCCTCGGCAAGACTCATGACTATGGAGGAGGATGGTGACAAGATCCCAACCTTGGGGCAAAAGGCTACAGCGATATGCTTCCGATGATTGGATTATTCGGATAATATCTGGACTGGTCGATAAATAGACATGGCACTGGGCTTGCTCGATCCTGGCTATGGAGGCTCTCTCTTTTTCGGACGGAAAATGCCTAGATCGAGGAAGCTTCATGGCAACTTTGAGAGATTCTCTCTGCGGGAAGGTGTAATGACAATCGCAGTGATGCCGTGATCAAGACTTGGCGTGTTAAGTCATCAGTCAAGACCGGGTTTACGTTCGGTTTGACCTCCGGCGTTATTACCACCATTGGACTGATGGTGGGGCTGGACTCGGGTACCCATTCGAAAGCCGTTGTTCTCGGCGGGATTCTCACCATTGCCATCGCTGATTCTCTGTCGGACGCGATGGGTATCCATCTCTCGGAAGAATCGAAGAACACCGGTTCGACCGTACATGTTTGGGAGTCGACAATCGCGACGTTCGTCGCAAAATTTATCATCGCTTTGAGCTTCATCGTGCCGGTGCTCGCCGCCCCCCTTCCGATCGCGATTCTTGCAAGCATCCTCTGGGGCCTTTTCCTGATTGCCGTCCTTAGTTTCTTCCTGGCGCGAACCCAAGGAATCGCACCCTGGACGGTGATTGCGGAACATGTATTCATCATGCTGTGCGTGGTGATGCTCTCGTATTATGTCGGGAATTGGATAGAAGGGTGGAAGGAATAGAACGGTGACGGGCTCGGCCCTCTCGTTGCAGAGCCCGTTTCACTCAAGCCATCTAGAGCCATGCTAGTCGGCCACCCGTATCACTACTTTTCCCATTGGGCCCTGCGCGAGTCGCGAGAATCCCATCATGACGGCTTCGAATGGGACCACGCTGTCCACCTGCGGACGGCGTCCGATCGCCTTCAGCCGACCGACGATGTGTTCCCACGCTGCCTGTGCGGCCTGACGTGTGTAGTCTCCAACGGCGACGCCGCCGATGCGAAGGCGCCGGAACAATAAGGTCGCTGGATTGAACTCTGGGACTACGCCTCCGCTCCGGCCGACGATGCTGATTCGACCACGATGGCCGAGAAGCGCGATGACGTGAGGGAGCAGCTTACCGCCGACGCAGTCGATAGCCAGGTCCACTCTCTTGGGGTGGATCGCCGCAGAGACAGATTGCACAAGGTTGTTGGCCGCAGGATCGAACACAAAGTCCGTTCCTAGCGTGTTCAACTTGGCTCTCTTCTCTGCATCGCGCGATAGCCCTACGACGACCAGACCCATCGATTTTCCGAGCATCACCGATGCCACGCCGACTCCACCCGACGCGCCGGTCACGAGGAGAACCGACCCCTCTGGTGGCGGAGCCGGTGGATCGTTCCACTGAGTCAAGGCCTGCCAGGCGGTTAAGAAGACGAGCGGGGCGCCGGCCATTTCTTCGAGAGACCAACCGGCGGGGATACGGGCGAGACTGTCAGCAGGAACCACGACTTTCTCAGCCAGGGTTCCTGGGATTTCCACTCCCGCTTCACAGCGCAGAATTCCAACTGTGTCACCCCTACGAATGTTGTCCACACGCGATCCCACGATCTCGACATCGCCCACGCCGTCACGCCCGAGAATATGAGGCAGGACGGGTTTGGCCGGATACAGTCCTTGTGCCAGAAAGGCATCCGCCGGATTGAGCGAGGCATACCGCACCTTCAGCCGTACCTCTGCCGGCCCGGGCTGAGGATCGGGCACCTCGCCGAGCCGCAACTGGCCAACTCCGTTATAGGAATCCATCAACCAGGCACGCATGCGTTGAGCTTTGCTGTGATGAATCTTGTGATGGATGACCGTGTCCGAACGCTTTCCTCGAACGTCCCCTGGGAATCACACCACCTTACGCATATGTTCTTCATCGGGCCTCAAGGCTCTCTCCCGCCTCACGTAGTCTTGAAGAGCGCGCCGTATGATTCCATCGGTAAGTGAAGCATATCGACCGCTAAGGGCCTTGCTCCCGATGGATGCCACCTCTGCGTCCTGATTGCGAATCAATCCTTGAGTGTTGTGAGCGATCCGGTCCGTTGCTTCTCGAAAGCATTCCTCCACGAGTTCCCAAACGTCCGAATGCGCAGCGATCCATTCCCGCGTGTCGGCGTACAGCGCCGTGGCTGCGATCACCAGAAGATCTTCTCCGATCATCTCGATCCGGTTTTGCCGACCCTGATCGTCTTGAAGCGTCTTCCGATGAAGCAGCATGGCATAAAAGATCGTCCGCGCCAGTCGACGGCTCGCACGTTCCACGAAAAGCAGCTTGGAGCGGACATTCGAGTGTTGGAATTCCGGGCGTGGCGGTAGTCGGCGACTTCTCCATTGGCTTATGTACCAAGAAGAATAGAATTTCAGGAGTCCCCACAACTCGATGAATTGACGAACGCCCGTCGCTCGTTCGTCGAAGAGATGTCCGGCTTTTTCGAGATGCATGTTGAGACCCTCGCGAGCGACGAATGGTCGCAGGATATCCGTGGCCCCTTCTCCGATTCGGTACATCTCCGCATCGCGGACCAGCTGCTCGATACCGAACGCAGGCTCTCCCCGGACCCACTTGGAATGGGCTGTTTCGTATCCCATCCCTCCGAAGATCACTTGGGCGTCTTTTAAGACCTGGATAGTTCTCTCGGAGCAGAACAGCTTGGCCAGAGCCGCTTCGATCCGGACGTCAAACGTGTGCTGATCGGCCATTCGCCATGCCGTGAACGCGAGGGCCTCCATCGCGAAGAGGTTCGAAGCCATGCGGCCTAGCCTGATGCGTTGCGTCTGCCTGGTTCCCAGAGGCTTCTGGAAGGTGACCCTCTGGTTGGCCCGATCGAGTGTGGGTTGCCAAGCTTGTTTGGCCATGCCCAAGCAAATGGCAGGGATGCTGACCGCGCGGCCCACGTTGAGGATGGTCAGCGCGTACTTAAGCCCTCGGCCGACCTCACCGATGACATTCCCGGTCGGGACGTGAACATCCGTGAACGTCATGTGAGCATTCTCGATGCCCCGGCATCCCTCGAACTGGCAGTGCTGTTGGATATGAACACCGGGCGTGCGCATATCGAGGATGAAGGCGGTGTGTACGTAATCGTCTGCTCTTTCGCCGGTGGGAACCGGTTCCCACCTCGTCTGCCCATTCTGCTCTTTCCGTTTGGCCGGTACCCGCGCGATCAACGTCACGTAGCGGGCGATGGGGCCGTTCGTGCACCATAGTTTTTCGCCGTTCACGACAAACGCTGCTCCGCTGGAATCTAGGACGGCTTCCGTTGCAATGTTTGCGGCGTCGGATCCGGTAATCGGTTCCGTGAGAGCGAAAGCCGATATTGCCTCCCGCGCCACAAGCGGAAGGTACGTGCGGCGCTGCTCCTCGTTGCCGAACATGAGGATCGGCATCGCGATACCGATCGATTGCGGCACGGCGACGGTGAGAGCCAGCGCATTACTCCAGCTCGCCATGAGCATGAGCGCGCGGCCATAGTTCGTGTACGAGAATCCAAGCCCGCCATACTGTCGGGGAATCTTCATGCCGAAGGCGCCGATCGCGAAGAGTCCCTTCAGGACAGAGTCGGGGATTCTCGCGGTCCGTTCGATTTCATCGGGATCGACATGCGTCTTGAGAAAGGTTTCCAGGCGTGGGCAAAATGCTTCCCAGGAAGCCTTCTCTTCCGGCGACTCTTCCGGCATGAGGAGGAGCGAAAAGTCGGGCCTTCCTGCGAATAGCCCCACCATAAAACTCCGGCCTGCCAACCGCTCCCGGGCCTCCTCGATCCGTTCGAACCCCTTGAACAGAGCGGCCATGATGTTTCCTTAGACAGTCATCGGTTCCAGAGACGGTGACGCGTCCAGCTCGGCAAAGCGCGCCGTAAAATGGCGCAACATCGGCGCCTCATAGGTCAACGAGAGGCCGTGGATCAGCTCGCGTCTTTGATACAATTCGATGATGGACTCCGCGACATAGGTGATCTGCATGTTCGTATAGACACGCCGAGGCAGGGCGAGTCTGACCATCTCCAATTCGGGATGAATGGTCTCGCCAGTCATTGGATCCTTTTTCCCAAACATGAGGGTGCCGATCTCAACACCTCGAATGCCGTAATCCCGGTACAGAGCGACGGCCAGCGCTTGCCCGGGAAATTCGATTCGGGGAATGTGAGGGAGAAATTCTTTCGCGTTGAGGTAGACCGCATGGCCGCCGATCGGCTTGAGGATCGGGACGCCGGATTGGTTGAGGAGCTCGCCCAAGTATCGAACCTGCCCGATTCGGAAACGGAGATAGTCCTCATCCAGCACTTCTTGAAGTCCTTGGGCCATTGCCTCGAGATCTCTGCCTGCCAGGCCGCCATACGTCGGAAAGCCTTCCACCAAGATCAGCATATTGGTGATCTCTTGGGACCACTGATCGTTGTTCAAGCTTAGAAAGCCTCCGATATTGACAAGCCCGTCCTTCTTGGCCGACATCGTACAACCGTCCCCGTAAGAAAAGAGTTCACGGGCGATGTCGGCAATAGACCGGTCGGCGTATCCTTGTTCACGTTCCTTGATGAAGTAGCAATTTTCGGCGAATCGACAGGCGTCAAAGAACAGAGGAATGTCATACCGATTGAGCAATCTCCGGGTTTGACGGATATTCTCCATCGAGACCGGTTGGCCGCCGCCGCTGTTATTGGTGATGGTGATCATCACGAGTGGAATGTGTTCACGGCCCACGCGATGAATCGTTTCTTCGAGCCGACTAAGATCCATATTCCCCTTGAAGGGCAACTCGCTGTGCGGGTCGTATGCTTCCTTGATGACCAGATCGAGGGCGTGCGCCCGTTGATGCTCGACGTTGGCACGTGTGGTATCGAAATGAATATTGTTCGGGACATACGTGCCCGGCTTCAGGATGACGGAGAAGAGAAGATTTTCCGCCATACGCCCCTGATGAGTCGGAATGACGTGCTTATAACCGAAGATTGACCGGACTGTTTCTTCCAGATGGTAGTAGTTTCTGCTGCCGGCATAAGACTCGTCCCCTAACATCAGGCCGGCCCATTGCCGGTCGCTCATGGCCGCTGTGCCGCTATCGGTCAAGAGATCGACATACACACTCTCTGCTGGGACCTGAAACAGATTGTAGCCGGCGGTGCGCAGGAGCCTGTCGCGCTCTTCGCGAGTCGTGTGACGAATGGGCTCCACCACCTTGATTTTGAACGGCTCGGAAGGGAATTTCATGCAACCGACCTCATGAATCGCTCCAGTTCCATCTTGAAAGCCCGGGGTTCGCAAAATTCGAACACGTATCGGGTCATGTCGAAGAGCGGAGCCGGATCGAGGTCCCGCAACAACTCCGGCTTCCACGTGATTTCCAGTTGGTTGATCATCGTAATCGGTATGGTGGGCGACACCATGCCGAGCTGGACTTGCCCGTAGGATCGGGAAAAGATCAGAATCTCTCTGTCAAAGATGGCGGTATTGAGATCCCGCGCGGCCCCTTGTTGCCTGTAATCTTCCTCGAAACGTTGAAAGGCGGCCGCCCGTTCAAGCTCTTCACGAAACGCAAAGAAGATCTTGATGCCCGCCCGATATTGGTCATCCATGACCTGGATGGCATCCGTGACGACCGATTCTTGTCGCATCTGTTCGCGTGTCAGGACTATGAGGCGGCGAATCGTGACCCCTCGCTTGACCGCCGCTTGGTTGGCCAACAGGTAGCTTGGGTATAAGGCCTCTCCCTTTTTCCAGATGTTCCATCGCTCCATGATGGCGTCCATGGATTGTTCCGCGGTTTGGACGAGCCGAACGGCTTCCGCATTTGCTTCGGCGCCTTCGTAGAGCAACGTCTGTGTTTCAAGCTGGCGGAGTTCTTGTCCGATGGCTGCTACTTTGCGTGGAATGTATTTCGGGCTCTTCGGGACGTGGAGCATGACTCCGACGGCGGTCTGCGCCAGGGTCCAGTACTCTTTGGCCTGTTTCGGGGCTTTGTCTTTTTGAGCGATCAGGAGGAGTTCTACTGGATTCTTGTTCAGGAGTTTAGCGATCTTGATGCACAATTCCGGCTTGGGGACTTTGAGCCCTCGGCGCATCAGGTTGGCTTCCGGCTGAGCGATTCCCAGTTTCTCCGCCAAGGCGTAATCACTGCTCAATCCGTACCGCCCCTTGACCAATTCGAAGTATTCCGCGATTTCCGTCATGCTGGCCTCATCATAGGATGACCTCATATTTAGGGGCGGTCTGGGGGAAGTGAAGCACTCCACCGGCGGTTCCTCCGCAAAGAGTTGTATCCCGGCTCCAATCTCCCATCACATGTCCATCATCGGTACTGCTAAGTGACCGTCATTCGCACGTCAGTCTGTGCAGACTGTCGGATGTTGCCGGATCGCCGCTTTTCGAGTCCCAGCCAAAATCCTTCCAGATAGTTCAACACGGCCTTCACACCCTCTTGGAAGTCTTGTTCCTGCTGAACCGCGAAAGTCGCCGACCCTGGTTCACCATCCATGACTTGAACGGCTTGTTTCATGGCTTCTTCATGACTCTGCTCCAGCTGCCGGTGAAAGGTGAAATAGGTCAGGTCCATTTGCGGGTGGCGAAGGGTTTTCAAGTGCAGGAGACCCGGGATCAGATGATCCCACATCGTGATGGCCATATTTTCAAGGCCGAATGAGGCGCCCAAGGCTTTTGCATGATTGCCATCACTGTAGAGCCTCTCCATCCCTTCGATATAGGCGCGAGTTGAAGGCAGCATGGAGCGGGTCATCGCGTCGTGAATATCGATCCCTAGAGACCGCAAAAAGTCACGGTACAGCAGCTCGTGGCGGCGCCGAGTCTCTCCGTCACCCAATTCCGAGTACAGCACTTTCGTCAGCTCGTCGGCGATCTGTTCATCTTCGGTATTCACGAGCTGAGCGACGAGAACTTGCGGGAAAAATCTGGCGAAGTTGTAGAACTCCACGGCAAATTCTTTGAGTTCGCCGTCGGTGAGGTCTCCGGAACGAAAGCGGCCAAGGTAGGAATTGTTGATGGCTCCATGTCGCAGGACGAGTTGCCTCATTTCTTGGTAGAAAGTCATAGGCACCTCCGAGGTTCTTGGCGAAGCCGGTCTTGCCCGCCAGGATAATAGCAATTCTATATCATTACGGCAATACTGTGCAATTATGGACTTCTACAACAATTAGTAGCGTGAAGCATTGCAATTAAACATCGCTACATAAAGCATCTTGTCATAGCATAAGAAAAATAGTAATATTTAATCAGGCAATATAATAATACTATAAAAGAGAGGTTCTTGAGGGCGATGCGGAGGCGCTATGAAACAGAACACGGGTTTTGATCACGTCACTCTCTGTGTCGACGATCTGGCAACCGCGGAATTCATATTTGCCAAGATTCTCGGGTTCGAGGTGATCTGGTCTGCCAAAGACGTGGGAAGCGACACGTCTTCGATGGATACCGTTGTCGTCCAGCGCGGAACCGCCAAGATTGCTCTGATGCAGGGGAGAGACAAGATCCGAAAGTCTCAAATCAATGAATTCATAGAACGGTACGGACAGGGCGTCCAGCATGTGGCCCTCGAGGTCGACGATATCGAAACGGTGTGCCGAGAGTGGGAGGCGCATGGCGTGCAGTTCAGTGGGCCGGTGAAAGAGGGGAGGGATGGCTTCGGACCGCTCAAGCAGCGCTTCACCTATCCCCTTTTTCTGAACAGCGGGCTGTTTATCGAGCTGACTCAGCGGCAGCACGGAGAAGGAACGTCGAGGACATTTGTCCGGAGCACGGTGGAATCGCTGTACAAGGATATTGAGCGTGATCAAACCTCCGGTGTGACACGGACGATCGTCGATTATGACTCACCTTCCATGCCACGGAACGAGCAAAAGAAGCGAATGAAGAAGGCATCGTGACAGCGTGATCAGATTTTCGTCGGGAGTCGGTCATGTATCTCAAGAGGAGAGGAAAGGTTCCCAACCAAGCTCATGTCGGGATTCCCGAGGGGCTTTACGAAGAAGAACATGGGCGAAACGGGTTTGTAGGTGCCGTTTCTCATCTCTATCGCCGGCATCCACCGACTGCATGGACCGCGATCGAAGGAACATTGAAGCCGAGGGCCTTTGACTGTTCGCAGTTTCCTGAAACCGCATTGGCGGTGCCCACGCAGTCAGCGCTGGTGCTGCACAGCCCGGATGCCAATCTCTACCTGTCCTGTCCACATGAAACGACGCCCTATTTCGTCCGCAATGCGGATGGAGACGAAGTTCATTTCGTGCATAAGGGTCTTGGAAGATTTGAGACTGACTATGGGTTTCTGGCTTATGAGCCGGGCGATTACGTCTTGATTCCCAAAGGTACGACCTATCGAATTCATGTCGACGCCGGCCCTTCCGTTTTCCTCACTATCGAAACACCGCTTCCTTTGGCGGTGCCGGATCGGGGAGCTCTCGGACAGCACGCGCTCTTCGATAAAGGCGTGCTTGTCGCTCCGGACTTGGAAACGGTGGAGCCGGTAGAGACGGTCGGTCGAGCATGGGAAGTGCGGATCAAGCGTCAAGGCGCCTGGACGCGGGTTGTCTATTCTTTCTATCCCATGGATGTGGTTGGGTGGAAAGGAGACTTATGGGTCGCGAAACTGAATGTGCGGGATTTCCGGCCGGTCGTCAGCCCTCGCTATCATTTGCCGCCGAGCGTCCATCAGACGTTTCAAGCCGGCGGGTGTCTGATCTCCACGTTTGCTCCAAGACCGCTGGAAACTGATCCGGAGGCTTTGCGTGTCCCCTTTTATCATCGAAATACGGACTACGATGAAGTGCTCTTCTATCATGATGGAGAGTTCTTCAGTCGCGCAGGCATCCGGCCGGGGATGCTCACCTTGCATCCCCAGGGAATCCACCACGGCCCGCAACCGCAGGCGGTCCAAGGCAGCCGAACGAAGACGTACACAACCGAGGTGGCGGTGATGGTGGAGTCTAAGGCTCCCTTCACGGTTCAACCGGAGCTGGAGGCTGTGGAGATCAAAGACTACGCATTGAGTTGGAGTCGCCCATGAAGCTCGTCAGTTTCCGAGTGAAAACTCCTGTCGGTACCTTCACAAGAGTCGGAGCCGTACATCTCCAGTGGGTCATAGACTTGAACATGGCCTATGCCCGGTGGTTGGCGGATCAACAGGAAGCGCAACCGCGCCGCATAGCCGATGCGCAGGTTCCGCCCGCCATGTTGGAGTTCCTCGAAGGAGGAGAATCCACAATGGCCGCGGCACGCCGCGCGAAAGACTATGTCACCGCACTACCCACATCGGTCATGGGCCCATCCGGTGAGTCGATTCTGTATGGGGGGGCAGAGGTTCAAGTCATCGCTCCTCTCTCCAATCCGTCTTCGCTCCGGGACTTTATCGCGTTTGAAGACCATATCGCTGCGACCTCGAAGAAGCGGGGACAGCCGATTCCTCCTGAATGGTACAAGGCGCCCGTCTACTACAAAGGGAACCACCGCACCATCGTCGGGCCGGACCAGGATCTATCATGGCCGCTGCACACGACGAAGTTGGATTACGAGCTGGAGCTCGCCTGCGTGATCGGGCGCCAGGGTAGCGACATACCTGAACGGCTCGCCGGAGACTATATCGCGGGATACACGATCATGAATGACTTCAGCGCCCGCGACATCCAATTCCAGGAAATGGCCTGTCGGCTGGGACCGGCGAAGGGCAAGGACTTCGCGACCGCACTGGGTCCCTGTCTCGTGACTCCCGATGAGATCGCGGACCTCGGTGCGTTGACGATGATCGCGAGGGTGAACGGAGAAGAGTGGTCGCGAGGACGATTCGGGACCATCCATTGGTCCTTCCCTCAAATGATCGCGCATGTGTCCCGAGGTGAAATGATCTATCCGGGAGATGTCTTCGGTTCGGGAACGGTGGGCGGCGGATGCGGGCTGGAGATGGACCGCTATTTGAAGCCGGGCGACGTGGTGGAGTTGGAGATCCAGCCGATCGGCGTTCTTAGAACCCGTGTGGTGACTGAAGCACAAGGGGGTGAAGATGCTTATCGGCATGGTTGAGCAAGTCCTCTCGGAGGTGATGGAACGACATCGTGCGCTCTATCACGGGCCGACGATGGACGCAAAGCTGAGAGCTATTATCCGCCCCGGTTCGCACACTGATCTGACTACGGAAGACATCCTGCATGTACTGCGTATGTCTCGATCCGTCTTTTTCGATACCCATGTGGAGGTCGTATCGGGCCATCACACCGCCACGTATTTACGGTTCGATTCGATCGCGCGTTATCCTGAACTCATCCGAACGTTGGCCGGAGATATGGCTGGCTGGATCAGGCAGACGTTTCAAGGCCGTCCCATAACCGGAGTCGTGGCGACGAGCTCGGCCGCGGAGCAACTTGCGCGAGCCATCGCGGCTGAGCTTCGAGACACGATGCAAATGCGTATCGGGTTGACGCCATACAGCTGTGAGACAGGACGAATCGGCACGGACATTACCGCCGGCGCCATTACGGCCGGTGAGCGTTTCCTGGCGCTCAACGATGTCACTACACGCGGCAATTGCGTGAGTAAACTCGGGACAGTCATCACGGACAATGGGGGTCTGTTGGCAGGAATGATGGTCTTCGCCCGCCGTGACAGCGGTCAGTTTCCGCTGATGGATGAACTCGTCGCACGGCATCCATTTTATTACACGACGGATCTCGACATGCCCCAATGGGAGCCACAGCATTGTCCTCTATGCAGAGACAACAAACCGTTGCTCTCATGGAGGGACATGCCGGCTCTGTAAGCCTGTGGTTTGGAGGTGGTCATGGACTGTGCAGTCATCGCCAAAGAGATCAAGCGAGACGATCTGCTCCAGATGTACTACTACCTGAGGCTTACCAGAGCGCTGGAGGATAGGATTACAGCGCTTTACCGGCAGGGACGCATTGTCGGCGGAGTCTATACGAGTCACGGAATGGAGGCGATTGCGGTCGGCTATGCCTCCGCGTTGGAACGCGACGATATCATCGCTCCCTTTCACCGGGACATGGGCGCCTTCCTCATTCGAGGCTTCACGCCGGGCGAAGTTCTCGCCCAGTACCTTGGAAAAAGGACCGGTCCGACCAAAGGGAAAGATGGGAACGTGCACATGGGCGACCTGAAGCGGGGAGTCTTCGGATTCGTCAGTCATCTCGCGGACAATCTACCCGTGGCGGCCGGTGCGGCGCTGGCATTCAAGATCAGAGGAGAATCTCGCGTCGCCTTTGCGGGAACCGGTGACGGTGGATCAAGCAGAGGCGATTTTCACGAAGCCATGAACTTCGCAGCGGTACGAAAGCTCCCCGTCGTGTTCTTCTGTAACAACAACCAATACGCATACTCCACCCCGCTTCGTCTGCAGATGGCGGTCGCGGACGTCGTCGATCGAGCCAAGGCGTACGGCATGCCGGGCGAGATCGTGGACGGCAACGATGTCGCCGCGGTCTATGTGGCGGCAAAACAGGCGATCGCGAGAGCCCGCGCAGGGGAAGGACCGACCTTTCTGGAGTTCAAAACGATGCGGATGCACGGCCATTCCGAGCATGATCCAGCCAAATATGTCCCGCGCGAGTTGCTGGAGGAGTGGAAGATGAAAGATCCGATACTGAAAGCGGAGCAGCTGCTCCAATCGCTTGGGTATGGCGAGGAGAGGTATTTTCAGGAAGTCGTCGACCGTGTGAAGCGGGAAGTCGAAGCCGGTGTGGAATTCGCTCAACAGAGCCCGCTGCCCGAAGGACCGGAAGTATTGATAGGCGTGTTCGCGGACAGCGCCGACAGTCATTAGTTGTCGGCCCGGAAGGAGCCTCCGATGATGACGACCACGACGCAAGCTGCCGGAGAAGTGAGTTACTTGGAAGCGATCTCACAAGCCTTGGACGAAGAAATGGCCCGGGATGAGCGGGTATTTCTGATGGGTGAAGATATCGGGGCTTACGGAGGCGCGTTCAAAATCACCGAAGGCTTTCTCGAAAAATACGGAGAATGGCGGGTGTTAGATACGCCGTTGTGCGAATCCGGTTTTGTCGGCGCCGCCATTGGGGCGGCGATGATGGGGCTGCGTCCGGTTGTGGAGATGCAGTTCGCCGACTTTATTTCATGCGCGTTTGATCAGATCACTGAGGTGGCGGCGAAGAATCACTATCGGTGGGGAGCCGCGGTGCCCATGGTTATTCGGGCGCCGTTCGGCGGCGGTGTTCACGGCGGGCCGTTCCATTCTGAATGTCCGGAAGGCTGGTTCTTCCACTCCCCGGGACTCAAGTTGGTCGCCCCGTCCACACCGTACGACGCGAAGGGGCTCCTCAAGGCGGCGATTCGCGACCCCAACCCGGTGATCTACTTCGAGCACAAGTTTCTGTACCGACGCATCAAGTCTTCGCTCCCGGAGGAGGATTATATCGTCCCGCTGGGAAAGGCCGATATCAAGCGGACCGGCAACGACATCTCGGTCATTACCTACGGCGCGATGGTCCATCTCGCGCTCGAGGCCGCTCAGACCTTGGCTCATGAAGGAATCGATCTGGAAGTGGTCGACTTGCGCACGCTGATTCCCCTCGACAAGGAAGCCATTTATTCGTCGGTGAGCAAGACCAGTAAAGCCATTGTTCTACATGAGGACAACAAGACCGGCGGCGTCGGGGCCGAAATCGCGGCGCTGTTGGCGGAGGACTGTTTCGACTGTTTGGATGGGCCGATTGTTCGTATTGCGCCGCCTGACACGCCGGTGCCGTTCAGCACGCCGCTGGAGGAATTTTTCCTTCCGAAGGCGAGCGACGTCGTTGCCGCTGCACGGAGATTGGCGGCGTATTGAGGCACGCCGTCGGTCCGGCGTGGTGCGCCGGGGGAAGAACAAGCAGAAGAGGTCATGCGTTCGACTCATGAGTGACGAGTGACGTCTGGCGAGGTGCCGAGTGCCCATCGACATCATCATGCCTCAGCTTGGAGAGAGCATCGCCGAGGGAACGGTGATCAGGTGGTTTGTTCCGGTCGGAGGGACGATTCAGAAAGACGAATCGCTCTTGGAAGTCGAAACCGAAAAAGTCACATTGGAAATTCCTTCGCCCGCCACCGGCCGGCTCAACGAGATTATCGTTCATGAGGGCGAGACTGTCCCCGTGGGAACGTTGCTGGCGCATATCGACAGTCTTCCGCCTTCGGAAGTCGTCAATCGAGTTGGAGGAGTCGTTGTCCGTCCTATGGCGCCGGCCTCGGCGGGAGACCAACACCATTCTCCGGCGGTTCGGCAGTTGGCAAGGGAGCATGGAATCGATCTTTCGCGGGTGAAGGGAACCGGGGCAGGCGGCCGAGTGACCAAGAAGGATCTACTCGACTTTCTCGCCGGGAACGGAGCGCCGCCTAAGGTCGCCCCTGCAGGCGGCGAGTCATCCATGGGCGAAGATATTCGCCCGTTGACGCAGATGCGCAAGACCATCGCGGATCGGATGGTCAAGAGCAAGCACACCTCCGCGCATGTCACCACCTTTTTCGAAGCCGATTTTTCGCAGATTGCAAAATTCCGAGAAGGGCGACAACTCACGTATCTCCCGTTTGTCGTCCGAGCCGTGACCAAAGCCATCCGAGATGTCCCGATTGTGAACTCGTCATGGGGAGAGCAAGGGATCGTGGTCAAGAAAGATATCCACATGGGGATCGCCACGGCGATTGAGGAAGGACTGCTGGTCCCGATCGTGCGGTACGCGGATCGAAAAGGGCTGACGCTGCTGGCAAAGGAAATCGGGGATCTCGCTGAGCGGGCTAAGTCCAAGAAATTGAGCCCTGAAGAGGTTCAAGGCGGGACGTTTACGATTACGAACCATGGCGGATTCGGCAGCTTGTTCAGTACGCCGATCATCTATCAGCCGCAGATCGCCATTCTGGGCGTCGGCGCAATCCAGAAACGGGCCGTCGTCATCGATGATGCCATCGCTATTCGACGGATGGGCTACCTCAGTCTGTCATTCGATCACCGCGTCATCGATGGCGCGACCGCGGATCGATTCATGGCCAAGGTCAGGCACTATGTCGAACAGAGTCGTTGGGAGCAGGTCTTATGAACCGGAGACCACGAGCAGTGATCGTCAGCGCCGCGCGGACGCCGATGGGAAGTTTCAACGGCCTGTTCAGCCAGGTGCCGGCGACGAAACTGGGCAGTTCGGCCATTGTCGAAGCGTTGAAGCGTGTTCAACTGCCGCCGGAACGCGTGGACCAAGTCTATATGGGGTGTGTTCTCGGCGCCGGTTTGGGACAAGCGCCGGCACGGCAGGCATCCATCGGGGCTGGAGTTCCGAATTCGATCGGAGCAACGACCGTCAACAAAGTCTGCGGGTCAAGCATTCAGACGGTAATCATGGCATCCCAGGCCATTGCCCTTGGAGAAGCGAACATTGTCGTGGCAGGGGGAATGGAAAACATGACCCGCGCGCCATATTTGCTGGAGAAGGCTCGGCAAGGATATCGCCTGGGACATGCGGAATTGGTCGACAGTCTCGTCAAAGACGGACTGTGGGACGTCTACAACAATTTCCATATGGGCAACGGAGGCGAGCTCTGTGCCGCCAAATATCGATTGACGAGAAGAGAACTGGACGACTTCGCGCTCGAGAGCTATCGGCGCGCGCGCGAGGCGATCGCCACCGGAACCTTTCAACAGGAAATTGTGCCGATCGAAGTGCCGCAGCGTAAGGGACCGGCGATGACGGTTGCGGAGGACGAGGAACCGAATCGAGTGGATCTCAGCAAGATGCGTGAGCTGAAGCCGGTATTCCAGGACAACGGCGTCCTGACTGTCGGCAATTCCCCTGCCTGTAACGACGGCGCAGCCGCGCTGGTCGTCATGGCGGAGGAGGAGGCTGCGCGTCTCGGGCTCGCTCCGATGGCCCGGATTGTCGGATATGCCGGAGCAGCGCTGGCGCCGGAATGGTTTACGATTGCGCCCATTCATGCGATTCGACGGGTACTCAAGCAGACGGACATGACGATCGGAGACATCGATCTGTTCGAAATCAACGAAGCGTTCTCAGCCGTCTCTCTCGCGATCAATCGGGAATTGGGACTCGATGAGAAGAAGGTGAATGTGAACGGTGGGGCGGTCGCGCTCGGCCACCCCATCGGGGCAACCGGAGCGCGCATCCTCACGACACTGGTTCATGCCATGGCCGCGCGGGGAGCGAGACGCGGTTTGGCTGCTCTCTGTATCGGCGGCGGGGAAGCGTTGGCGATGATCGTAGAACGATAGCAATCATCAATGGTGAATCGTGAAGCTCGTTGATATCAAGACCATCGGCGTGGTCGGAGCCGGCCAAATGGGCTGCGGCATCAGCCAGGTATGCGCCACCGCCGGTTATGACGTGCTCCTCGTCGACGTCGCCGAGCCGCCGTTATCTGAGGCCGTCTCAAAAATACGCGACGGGTTGGAACGCGCAGTCGAGCGAGGCAGTCTTACCAATCATCAAGCGCTAGAGGCGTTGGAACTCATTCATCCATCGACGCAGCGCGGTCGCTTGCGAGACACGCAGTTGGTCATTGAAGCGGTCCCGGAGAATCCACTGCTGAAGCGGGAACTCTTTGCCGAGTTGAACCGGATCTGCGCGCCGCAGGTGGTCCTTGCGAGCAATACCTCGTCTATTTCGATCACGAAGTTGGGAGCCGCATCCGGCAGGCCGGACCGCGTCATCGGTATGCATTTCATGAATCCTGCACCCGTGATGCGGCTCGTGGAAGTCGTGCGCGGACTGGAAACTTCCGAACGAACGACCGAACTCGCGCTGGACTTGGCCAAGCGCTTAGGGAAGACGCCGGTTGTGGCGAAGGATGCGCCGGGATTTATCGTGAACCGTGTGCTGATGCCCATGATCAATGAGGCCGTGTTCGCATTGGAAGAAGGTGTGGCCTCCGCAGAAGACATTGACTGGGCCATGACGACGGGCGCCAATCATCCCGTGGGGCCATTGGCGCTTGCCGACCGTATCGGCCTGGATACGGTGCTGGCCATCTGTCATGTCTTGTATCAAGACTTGGGTGATCCAAAATTTCACCCGTGCCCCTTGTTGAGTCGGTATGTCGAAGCGGGCTGGCTGGGGCGGAAAAGCGGCCGCGGGTTTTATGTCTACGAAGGGAGGCACGAACGGCAAGAAGCAGTAAGCAGGAAGTCCTGATCTAGGGCCTCGGTTCTTCATCACGATCCGGAGCAGGTCGATGCAAGAGCGCAAACCGCGATTTCCCTCCCTCTCAGGCTTCGATACCAGCCGTGTGTATACACGCAACGATCTGAAGGACTGGTCCCCGGACGAAGAGCTCGGCGCGCCGGGTGAATTTCCATACACCCGAGGCGTGTATCCGACCATGTACCGCGGTCGGCTGTGGACGATGCGCCAATTCGCCGGGTTCGGATCGGCCGAGGATACCAACCGCCGCTTCAAGTATCTCCTCCAACATGGCCAAACCGGACTGAGTGTGGCCTTTGACATGCCGACCCTGATGGGGATCGATGCGGATGCCCCCCTCGCGCACGGCGAGATCGGCCATTGCGGCGTCTCGATCTCGTCGATCGACGATATGGAACGGCTCTTCGACGGGATTCCGCTTGACCAGGTCACTACCTCGATGACGATCAATGGCCCGGCCGCCGTGATCTTCGCGATGTATCTCGCGGTGGCGGAGAAGCGCGGTATCCGTCCTGAACAGCTGGACGGCACGTTGCAGAACGATATTCTGAAAGAATACATCGCTCAGAAAGAGTGGCTCTTTCCTCCGGAACCTTCACTCCGCCTGATCACCGACACCATCGCATTCTGTGTCGAGCACGTGCCCAAATGGCATCCCGTCAGCATCAGCGGGTATCACATCCGGGAAGCAGGCTCGACTGCCGTACAGGAACTGGCCTTCACTCTTTACGACGGCTTGACCTACGTGGAGGCGGCGGTGAAAGCCGGTCTCCCGGTGGACCGATTCGCTCCACAGCTCTCATTCTTCTTCAACGCACACAACGATTTCTTCGAAGAGATCGCCAAGTTCCGGGCGGCCCGTCGACTGTGGGCCCGCGAAGTGACGCGACGCTACCGGCCGAACGATCCGCGTTCGGCGCAGCTCCGCTGCCACGCGCAGACCGCCGGCTGTTCCCTTACCGGCCAACAGCCCATGAACAACGTGGTTCGCACGACGATCCAGGCCCTCGCGGCCGTCTTGGGCGGCACGCAGTCCCTCCATACCAATTCGATGGACGAAACGCTCGCGCTGCCGACCGAGGGCGCGGTGAAACTGGCATTGCGTACGCAGCAGATCATCGCGCAGGAGAGCGAAGTCACCAATAGCATCGATCCTCTCGGCGGTTCCTATTATGTCGAGAGCCTCACGAATCGCCTCGAAGAGAAGGCCTTGGATTACTTCCGTCGCTTGGACGACATGGGCGGCATGGTCAGGGCGATCGAGCAGGGTTTCCCGCAGCGTGAAATCCTCGATGCCTCGCAACGGTACCAGCGAGAGTTGGAACGGAACGAGCGGATCGTCGTCGGCGTCAATGAGTACGTGGAATCAGAGGAACGTTCGATCCCGATCCTCAAGATAGGGCCGGAGGTCGAGCGTGAACAGGCGGCGTGTCTGTCGGACCTGCGCAAGTGTCGCGATTCCTTCAGGATGGCCGGCACCGTCGAGGCACTGCAGGAAGCAGCTTCATGCGGCGAGAACGTGATGCCGTATCTCCTTGAGGCAGTGAAAGCCAAGGCGACGTTGGGTGAGATCTGCATGGCCTTGAAGGAAGTGTTCGGAACGTATCGGGAGCCGGTGGTGTTGTAGGAGGGCCTCGGCTTGGGAAGGGTAGGCCACTCCGGCTTCGCCATAATGCGATGAGCAAGGCAGGCAATTGGAGATCTGAGTGTTGGCCGCTCGCCTTACCGGACGAGAAGAACGGCGGAGCGGCACCCTTAGAGCATTTGGAAATGGCAGCAGGCGCTATGGCGAAAGCCTTCATGCCCGTACCCTTCCAGCCGAGGCCCAGAGGGAGAGGGAAGAATGAAGCTCGGGGCGTTTGATATTTACCCGGTGAGTGACGGCCGGTTTCGGCTGGACGGTGGGGCGATGTTTGGCGTCGTGCCGAAACCCTTGTGGGAGAAATGTTGTGATGCCGACGAATTGAATCGGATCACCCTCAGTCTCACTGCATTGCTGATCCGGGCGAACGGCAAGAATATTCTGGTCGATACCGGGTTAGGGCCTAAGGAGGATCAGAAATTTCACCGCATGTTCGCCGTCGAGCGAACTCCGACGATCCTCCAATCGTTGAAGCGGTTAGGACTGGGAGCGGAGGACATTCATCTGGTCATCAATACACATCTGCATTTCGACCATGCCGGGGGAAATACGATAAGAGAAGGAGACGGAGGCGTTCGGCCGGCCTTTCCCAAGGCGCGCTACCTGATTCAACGGGGCGAGTTTGAAGACGCGGCTCGGGCCAATGAACGAACCAAGGCCAGTTACCGTCCGGATAACTTTGCGCCGATCGACCGGATCGATCAGTGGGAATTCCTCCGCGGCGATACGGAGGTGGTTCCGGGTGTCACCGCGGTCGTCACCTCCGGCCATACGCGCTGTCATCAGAGCGTCAAGATCGAATCGGAAGGGGAAACGGCGTTCTTTCTCGGCGACCTGATTCCGACCGTGTCGCATCTGCCGCTTCCCTACATCATGGGCTACGATCTCTTTCCACTCCAGACCCTGGAGACCAAGCGCTGGGTGTTGGATCGGGCATTCGAAGAGCGATGGATGCTGCTCTTCGAGCATGATCCTCTGGTTCAAGCCGGGTATGTTCGAAAGGATCAGGAAGGCAAGTATTTTCTGCGGGAGGTGGCGGCATGACTGTAGCGAGCACTCCTCTTCGCGTTCTCATCGGCAAAGTCGGCTTGGATGGCCATGACCGGGGTGTGAAACTCATCGCACGCGCGCTACGAGACGCCGGGATGGAAGTCATCTATACCGGGCTGCATCAGTCGCCGGAGCAGGTGGTCAGTACGGCGATTCAGGAGGATGTGGATGCGATCGGTTTAAGCGTTCTTTCAGGCGCGCACAATACGCTGTTCCGACGCGTCCTCGAACTGCTCAAGGAGCAGGATGCAGAGGACATCGCCTTGTTCGGCGGCGGTATCATTCCCGATGAAGACGTTCCGTCGCTCACAGCGGCGGGGGTGAAGGCCCTGTTTAGGCCGGGGGTGCCCATTCAGGAAGTCGTGAATTTCGTCAAAGGGCTCAAAATACCGCGCTGAGGTTCTATGCGTACGTTGACAACGTCAGTAGTCGCCACAAGCAGTGAATTTGCCGCGAATCGAGCCCACTATGAGGGCCTGATAGCCGATCTCCAGAAACATCTCGCCCTCGCACAAGCCGGAGGGCCGCCTGAGGCGGTCGCGTTGCATCAACAACGAGGCAAATTGACTGCGCGTGAGCGGATTGCCGCGTTGCTCGATCCCGACAGTCATTGGTTGGAGCTCAGTCCCTTGGCGGCATCGGGGATGTACGACGATCATATTCCGGCTGCCGGTTTGATCGCAGGCATCGGCTATGTGTCGAAACGGCCATGTGTCATCGCCGCCAACGATGCGACGGTCAAAGGCGGAACCTATTTCCCCATGACGATCAAGAAACATCTCAGGGCTCAGGAGATCGCCCTGGAAAATCGATTACCCACGATCTATTTGGTGGATTCAGGTGGAGTGTTCCTGCCGATGCAAGCCGATGTCTTCGCCGACAAGGAACACTTCGGACGGATCTTTTACAACCAGGCGCGCTTGTCCGCCCTCGGTATTCCTCAAATCGCCGTCGTCATGGGAATGTGCACCGCCGGGGGCGCTTATGTGCCGGCCATGTGCGATGAAAACGTGATCGTCAAAGGGACCGGTACCATTTATCTCGCGGGGCCGCCGCTGGTCAAAGCGGCGACCGGCGAGGAGGTCACCGCCGAAGAACTCGGCGGCGCAGATCTCCATACAAGACTCTCGGGCGTCAGCGATCACCTCGCCGACGATGACCATGAGGCGCTCGAGATCTGCCGGTCGATCGTCGATACCCTCCCTCGCCGGCAGATCGTTCGCCGGCCGGCCACAGTCGAGGAGCCGCGTTATCCCGCCAGCGAACTCTATGGGTTCATTCCGAACAATCCGCGGCAGACCTTCGACTCCCATGAAGTTATTGCGCGCTTGGTCGACGGCAGTCGATTTCACGAGTTTAAGGCGCGTTATGGTCGGACACTGACGTGTGGCTTTGCACGCTGGATGGGGCATCAGGTCGGTATCGTCGCGAACAACGGCGTGCTCCTCTCCGAAGCGGCCTTGAAAGGCGCGCACTTCGTGCAGCTGTGTGCCCAAAGACGGCTGCCGCTCGTGTTTCTACAAAACATCACCGGCTTCATGGTCGGGAAGGACTATGAGTCACGGGGGATCATCAAGGACGGCGCCAAGATGGTGCAGGCAGTGGCGGCCGCCGATGTCCCAAAGTTCACGATTATTATCGGCGCCTCCCACGGCGCCGGGAACTACGCCATGTGCGGACGCGCCTATGCTCCGCGGTTTCTCTTCTTGTGGCCCAACGCTCGGACGTCGGTGATGGGCGCGCAACAGGCGGCCCAGGTACTCTTGACGGTGAAACAACAACAGCGAGCCCGTGACAAGGCCGCCTTGCCGGAAGACGAGCGGCGAAAAATCACGGATTCCATACGGGCGCAGTATGAACGGGAAGGCAGTGCCTATTTCAGCACCGCTCGGCTCTGGGATGACGGGATTATCGATCCCCTTGAGACCCGCCGGGTTCTGGGTCTGTGCCTTGATGTCGCGATGACTACGCCCGTCCGTCCGTCACACTTCCCGGTATTCCGTATGTGAGGCGCCGATGAAGAAGTTTGTCTCGATCATGGTCGAATCGCACGAAGGCTGGGCGCGTGTGACTTTGAATCGGCCCGACCGGCGGAACGCGTTCGATGCCCTCATGGTGGGGGAACTGTGCGAAGCCTTTTCCTCGTTGGGCCAGGACTCGTTGGTCCGGGCAATTGTGCTGGCCGGGAACGGCTCTGCGTTTTGCGCCGGTGCAGACATCGATTGGTTGGGAGCGGGAGGTGCGGTGTCGGCCTTTCAAGCGCGGAAGGATGCTGAACAACTCATGGAAATGTTACGCACCATTGACGAATGTCCGTGCCCGGTGATCGGACGGATTCAAGGTGCGGCGTTCGGAGGCGGTATCGGGCTGGTCGCATCCTGCGACATCGCCGTTGCGGCTGAAGAAGCGACCTTTGCGCTCAGCGAGGTTCGTTTGGGGATGGTGTCGGGGGTGATTGCGCCGCTCCTTCTTCGGAAGACGGGAGAGGCCTTTGCGAGAAGATTCTGCCTGACCGGAGAAATATTTCCCGCCTCGGCCGCCAAACAGTACAACCTCGTTCACGACGTCGTTGCGACGGACAAACTCGAATCCCGCACCGCTGAGTTGGTACATGCAGTCGCAGGCCTTGCGCCGCAAGCGGTACGGGATACCAAGGCTCTGTTCCGCCGATTTCGCACGGCTTCGGACGATGAGCGATGGCACGCGGGTGTCAAAGCCAACGTCCGTGCCCGTTTGTCGGCCGAGGCACGAGAAGGATTTCAGGCCTTTCTTGAAAAGCGCCGTCCTGTCTGGCCGGCGCTGTCGGCAAACCAGAGCAAGAAATCTTCCTCAAAAGGGCAACCGAACGATGTCGAAGCAAGAAGAGCATAGCACGGCTTTACGGCCGATCCGTATCATCGAGGTCGGTCCACGGGACGGACTCCAGAATGAGAGAAACATCGTTTCGACCGAGGACAAGGTGTCGTTCGTGGATGCTCTGTCCCGGACCGGTGTGGCGGAGATCGAAGCGGGGTCCTTCGTGTCAGCTCACATGATCCCGCAGTTGGCGGATTCCGATGAGGTATTCCGAAAGATCAACCGGAAACCCGGCGTTGTGTATTCGGCGCTGGTGCCGAACGAGCGGGGATTGGAGCGAGCGCGGGCGGCGGCGGTCACTAAGATTGCCGTCTTTACCGCAGCCTCCGATACCTTCACCCGAAGAAATATCAACTGCACGATAAGCGAGTCGATCAAACGGTTCAAGCCGGTGGTATTCGGCGCGAAACAGGATGGCATCATCGTGCGTGGGTACATTTCTACCGTGACACACTGCCCCTTCGAGGGGCCTGTCCCGCCATCGCAGGTTCTTCATGTGGCGCGACAGTTGCTCGACCTCGGAATCGATGAAATCTCCCTGGGGGAGACTGTCGGGAAGGCCGCTCCCCGCGACATTCGGCGACTGTTGGATCACATAGTGCCGCGCATCGAACGAAGCCGTCTCTCGCTTCATGTTCACGACACCTGCGGTATGGCCGTGGCCAATGTCCTGACGGCGTGGGCCGACTACAGTATCGAGGCGTTTGATACGGCTGCCGGAGGGCTGGGCGGATGTCCCTATGCCCCGGGTGCGTTGGGAAATGTCGCCACCGAAGATGTGGTCTACGCACTGAAAGCATCGGGAGCTTCTCTTTCCGTGGATGAGCGGGAAGTCATTGCGGCTGCGAGCGAGCTCGGTAAAATTCTGCGCCGTCCGCTTTCGTCTCGCTTGTCGCGTGTGCAGGTAGAACAAACGGCCTACGAAGGTGTGGCATGAGTGTGTCGAGTCCACGCCTGTCCGTGCCCGGTATCCACGGCGTGGCGACCTTGGTTGAGCAGGTCAGAGCCGGGAATATTCGTGCCGTGTCACGCCTGATCACCTTGCTGGAAGATCACGTGGACGACAGAGCGGCGTTGCCGTTCCTAAACGGCTCACCGGGAAGCGCCGCGGTAATCGGAGTCACGGGGTACCCCGGAGCCGGGAAAAGCACCGTTGTCGACCGTTTGGTAAGCGTGTATCGGCGGAGCGGTCTGAAAGTCGGCGTGCTGGCGGTCGATATCAGCAGTCCCGTCACGGGAGGCGCACTATTGGGTGACCGTATCAGAATGCAGGGACATGCGCTGGATCGGGGAGTCTATATTCGCAGTATGGCGACCCGAGGGCACTACGGAGGACTAGCCAGAGCAACCCGTGATGCTACGCGGGTGCTGGAAGAGGCGGGATATGCGGTCATCTTGATCGAGACCATTGGAGTCGGCCAGAACGAAGTCGACATTGTCGATCTGGCACAGACGGTGGTAGCAGTCGTCGCACCGGGGTTGGGGGACGAGGTTCAAGCGATGAAGGCCGGGTTGTTGGAAGTCGCACATATCGTCGTGGTCAACAAAGGCGATCTCCCGGGCGCGGACACCACATTGCGGGACTTGCGGGAATGGTGTCCCAGGGTATTGCGAACCGTCGCGACGACAGGCGAGGGGATTCCGGAACTTGCCGCCGCGATCATTGATGATCCCAGGCTCCGTGATGTTTTGCATGTCGGTGCAACTCAGAACCGCTTGTTCCGTTCGAATCGCACGGACGGAGAGAGATAGGGAAAAGGAAAAGTCGATGGGGTGTATCCGGCGGCAACAATGAAGATGGCGACGCCCGATGAGCAGCCGGCACAAACGAAGCGTGGTATGGAGGATTTATGCCGCATCAATTATTGACGATCTCCCACCATGTCGCACGAATTACCCTCCATAATCCGCCGGCCAACGTGCTCAATCTTTCCGTGATCAAGGAGCTCGAACATGTCCTGAACGAATTGGAGGAAGACGAGTACGTCCGCGCGGTGATTGTGACAGGCACGGGACGGTTCTTCTGCGCCGGGGCCGATATCAACGAACTGGCTCACCTCAATACCGTGCATGGCGGGTCGGAATTTGCCGTTCGTGGACAGTCGCTGCTGAACCGTATCGAACGATCGGACAAGCCGGTGCTCGCCGCGATCAACGGAACGTGTGTCGGCGGAGGTCTCGAGCTGGCCTTGGCCTGCCATATTCGGGTAGCGGTGGCAGGAGCGGTGTTGGGATTGCCCGAGATCAAACTTAGTCTCATTCCTGGTTTCGGCGGCACGCAACGGTTGCCGCGAATTGTCGGTCCCTCCAAGGCCGTCGAGATGATCCTGACGGGAGAAAGCCTATCCGCTGAGGAAGCGCAACGAATCGGTCTGCTGAATCGAGTGGTCCCGTCACAGGAGCTATTCACGCATGTAGAAGCGATTGCCGCCTCCATCGCGACGTGCGGGAAAACTGCGGTCGAATCCGCGCTGCATGCGATCAGAGGAGGAATCGATATCCCCTTGTCGGAGGGACTGGCGAGAGAAGCGGAACTATTCGGCCGATTGTGTGTGACTTCCGACAAGCAGGAAGCCATTCGGGCGTTTCTCGACAAACGACCGTCGAAGGTTGCGAGCGCATGAAGCACGTCGATCGAACACGCAGACAACAGGGTCGTATCATGACCGCAGCCGTCTCCACGAACCGCGGATGACGTTGGTCGATTGACGTTCGGGTTGCGAGGTACAGAATGCTTGCCGATCGTCTCGCTCGGTACGGCCGGTCGTTGCGTTACGGCGATCTACCGCATGCCGTCGTGCACGAAGCCAAACGGCGCGTGCTCGACAGTCTAGGCTGCGCGCTCGGGGCCTGGAATGCGTCGCCCTGCCGTATCGCCCGCCGAATAGCACGAAGCGTCAAGGTGCCGCAGGGTGCCACGCTGTGGGGCACGCATCACAAGACTCTTCCCGACCTCGCCACCTTTGCCAATGGCGGGCTCGTCCGGTATCTCGATTTCAATGACACATATCTCTCGAAAGAGCCGGCGCACCCGTCCGACAATATTCCGGCCATTGTCGCGGTCGGCGAAGCCGTTCATGCCTCCGGCAAGCAGGTGATTGAAGCCATCGCGCTTACCTATGAAATTCAGTGTCGCTTCTGTGACGCGGCAGCGCTCCGCCCCCGTGGCTGGGATCACGTGACCTACGGCCCGTTTTCCTCCGCGATCGGCGCTGCGAAGCTCATGAAGCTTTCATCCGCGCAGACCGTCCAGGCCGTCAACCTGGCGGGTGCCGCGAATGTGGCGCTACGGCAGACGAGGGTTGGGGATCTGTCTATGTGGAAGGCGTGCGCATTCTCGAACGCCGCTCGCAACGGCGTGTTTGCCGCCGGGCTGGCGCAGCAGGGAATGACCGGGCCGTCGCCGATCTTTGAAGGAGAAAAGGGCTTCATGAAATTGGTGTCGGGACCGTTCGAGCTGGCAGCGTTCGCTGCGGAAGCAGGGCCGACCTTCGCCTTGGGGGATAATCAGCCTTCTCGATTCAAGATTCTGGACACCTATATCAAGCGATACCCGGTCGAGTATCACGCTCAGACTGCGGTGGAGGCTGCCTCGGCACTTCATGCCGATTTGATCGAGGCGGAAGGAGTTCACGCAATCGAACATCTAGCGGATATCGAAGTCGGGAGTTACGAGGTGGCCATCGAAATCATCGGGCGCGATCCTGAGAAATGGCAGCCGACCACGAGGGAAACGGCCGATCACAGTTTCCCTTACTGCGTTGCGACGGCATTACGCGACGGCCGCGTGACGCTGCAGTCATTCGGCGCAAAGCGATTACGGGATTCAGCCCTGCAGGATTTGATGAAGAAAACCCGTGTCGTCCGGCAACCCGAGTTCGTGGAGTGCTATCCCGAGAGTATGCCGACCAGAATCACAGTCAGAACCGACGCTGGGAAAACGTACATGCGACAGGTCGAGCTGCCGGTTGGACATCCCGGCAA
Organism: Nitrospira sp.; assembly: GCA_024760545.1. Taxonomy (NCBI): domain Bacteria; kingdom Pseudomonadati; phylum Nitrospirota; class Nitrospiria; order Nitrospirales; family Nitrospiraceae; genus Nitrospira; species Nitrospira sp. Next base: position 1,423,215 of record CP060501.1, on the reverse strand, counting down.
TCCGATGTCGGATCGAGACCTGGAAGTGAAAGTTCGCCGGCTGGCTGCCGGCCGACTGAGTGGTCCGCGCATCGATCGGCTGATTGAATTCGTGTGGCAGCTTGATCGGGTTCGAGACATCGGCGCGCTCATGCCGTTCTTGAGGATATGAGTTGGGGGCCGGATCGTCAATGACGAACAGGGACAAGAATTCAGCGACGCAAGCAAAGACGTCGCGTTTGCGTGAATTGCTCAGTGCGCGCGCCCTTGCCATCCCAGGGGCCTTCAACGCGCTGGTGGCGATGCAAATTGAGCGAGCCGGCTTCGAGATCGCCTATGTTTCGGGGGCGGCCATATCAGCTTGTCGGGGGATGCCGGATGTCGGTCTCCTGGCGCTCAGTGACATGGCGGCGGAGGCGGAGAGGATTGCCCGGGCGGTCTCGATTCCGACGATCGTCGATGCGGATACGGGATATGGCGGTCCGGCTCAGGTCGCTGAATCGGTGAGAGTGTTCGAAGAAGCCGATCTTGCCGGCATGCAGATTGAAGATCAAGACACGGCCAAGAAGTGCGGCCATCTTTCAGGCAAGCGTCTGGTGCCGAGAGGTGAAATGGCCGCCAAAATCGAGGCGGCCGTTCAGGCAAAAAAGGATCGGAATTTCATGATTGTGGCACGCACCGACGCCCGTGGAGTGGAGGGGCTGGACGCCGCCGTTCAACGGGCGATGACCTATGTGGAGGCCGGTGCGGATGCGCTGTTTCCCGAGGCCCTCGAATCGGCCGAAGAATTCCGGACCTTTGCCCGCGAAATGGCGAAAGGAGGAATCACGGTTCCATTGATCGCGAATATGACGGAGTTCGGGAAAACACCTCTTTTGAGCGTCGCAGAATTCGAGAGTCTCGGGTATCACGGGGTGCTCTTTCCCGTGACGGGCTTACGGACGGCCTTGCAAGCCATCGACAGGCTGCTGGGCGAGCTCAAGCTGTTCGGATCCCAGAAAGACTGGCTCCATCACATGATGACGCGACGAGAACTGTACAGTCTGCTCCGGTACACGGATTCTCACGAACGCTGAGAAGGGAGGATCTATGAACACGGTCATCCACGAGTCTCCCGCGACTGAGATGAAGGAGGGTTCAACGTATAGCCCCGGTCTCGAAGGAGTGATTGCTGGAGAATCGGCTCTCTGCCTCGTCGATGAAGGGGAGTCCGGTCTTCTCTATCGAGGCTATGCGATCCGTGATTTGGCACAGCACAGTGCTTTTGAGGAGGTGGCTTATCTCCTGCTGTTCGGGCGTCTGCCGAATCGGCAAGAGCTCAATGACTTCTCAGCACGACTCATCGATCAAGCCATGCTCCCTCACCTCCTTCAAGTATTTCTCGGCGCAGTTCCTTCCGGCTCACATGCGATGGACATCGTCCGGTCGGGTGTTTCGCTGTTGGGTGTGGTGGATTCGGACACGACCGACCACTCGCATGAAGCCAACGTTCGCAGAGCGATCCGGCTGCTGGCGCAAATCCCGCTGATCGTGGCGACATCCTATCGACTCGTCACCGGCAAACCGCGGCGACGTCCACACTATGATCTGACCTTTGCAGAGAATCTCTTGTATCTCCTGACCGACCGAAGAGGAGATGAGCAGACGAAAGCCATGGCCCGTGTCCTGGACGTCTCGCTGACGCTGTATGCCGAACATGAATTCAATGCCTCCACGTTCGCCGCCCGTGTCACGGCATCGACGATGACGGATTTGTACTCCGCCGTCACGTCGGCGATCGGGACGCTCAAGGGATCGCTCCACGGAGGAGCCAATGAGGCAGTCGCCGAAATGTTCGTGGATATCGGCAATGGTCACCGCGCGGAAGCCTGGGTTCGGGAGGCACTGGCAAAGAAGCGGCGCATCATGGGTTTCGGCCATCGTGTGCTCAAGAAAGGTGACAGCCGCTCGGCCATCATCCAACAGCATGCCGAATCGTTGAGCCGGGTCTGCGGCAACCGCCGGTGGTATGACATCGCGACGACGATCGAACATGTGATGGAACAGGAAAAAGGCCTCTATCCCAATCTCGATTTCTATACGGCGGTGGCCTATCTCCTGATGGAGATCCCGCTCTCGCTGTATACGCCGCTGTTCGTCTGTTCGCGTATCACAGGATGGTGCGCCCATGTCATCGAACAGCAGGACCATAATCGGTTAATGAGGCCCCGCGCGCTCTACACGGGACCGTCGAGGAGGGAGTATGTCCCCCTTGATCACCGTGCCTGACCATATCGCGCGGGCACGAACAGTCGAAGAGCCATGCCTCCTGTTCCCGTGGAGCTCGTTTGCCGAGTTCTTCAAAGCCCGTGTCCATGATCGCGCCGGGATCAGTAGGACCTTCATGACCTATTGCGATGACGATAGAGCGGTGCGCTACACCTACACCTATGCGGAATTCGGAACGGTGGTCGAACTGTTCGCCGCGTTTCTCCATGATCATGTGGGAGTACGGCGTGGGGATCGACTGGCGACACTCCTTTTTAACCACGACGTCACCGTGGTGTTGTACTTTGCAGCCTGGACCTTGGGCGTCACGATCGTACCGATCAACGTCGAGGAATCCACGGATAAGAAACGCTACATCCTGGAACATTCCGAGGCGTCGGCCGTCTGTTGTTGGCACACGTACCTTGGTGAAGTGAAAAATCTTCAACCGGAACTTCCCGTCTTGCGCCATGTGATTGTGCTGAATGATGAAGGTGTCGTGCAAGGGCCGAAACATAGGGAGACGGCCAAGGTTGGAGCAGCCCCATTTATTGGTGCCGCATCTCACACTCCCGGTCTGGAAGATGAAGCGCTCATCGTCTATACATCCGGGACCACCGGTCCGCCGAAAGGCGTGGTTCTCACCATAAGGAACTTGCTCGTCGATGCCGACGCCATTGCCGCATGGCATCGGTTCGGAGCGGACTCTCGCCTCATGTGCGTGCTTCCGATTCATCACGTGAATGGGATCGTCGTGACGGTGATCACACCGTTCTATTGCAAGGGCGGCATCATCTTGAATCGCAAGTTCAAGAGCGCCGCGTTCTGGCGGAGACTACACGAAGAGCGGGTCACCTGTGTCAGTGTCGTCCCGACCCTGTTGGAATTCCTCTTGGATGCAAATGAAGACATCGCCGCATACCGGCTGAACGAATTCGGCGGATTCATTTGTGGCGCCGGTCCCTTGCTCAAAGACACCGCCATGCGGTTCGAAGACCGATTCGGGTTTCCGATTCGCCACGGCTATGGCTTGTCCGAGACGACCTGCTACTCCTGCTTTCTGCCCAATGAACTTTCGCGTGAAGAGCATCGTCATTGGCTCAACGATTACGAGTTTCCCTCAATCGGTGTTCCGCTCCGACACACTATGATGGCGATTCTGGATGCCGAGGGGCAGCCGCGGCCGGAAACCGCGAGAGGAGAGATTTGCATCCGCGGGGGAACCGTCTGTGCCGGTTATTTCAAGCGGGAGGATGCGAATGATGAGGCATTTCGATGGGGCTGGTTCCGTTCCGGGGATGAAGGATTTTATGTCCGAGATACGTCAGGGCGACCGTTTTTCTTCATTTCCGGTCGCCTGAAGGAACTCATCATTCGAGGCGGTGTCAATATTGCGCCGTTGGAGATCGACGACGTGTTGAAGAGTCATCCGCTCGTGCGATTTGCGATGGCTGTTCCATTCGAGCATCGTTACTATGGTGAGGAGATCGCCGCGTATGTGGTGCCGAGGGACGAAGCCAGTCCGCCCACCAAAGCCGAGTTACTCGCACACTGTCGGCGACGGTTGCCGTTCTCAAAATGTCCAAAAGTTATTCTCTTTGGACAAGACGTGCCCTATACCTCGACCGGAAAGCCTAAGCGTCTGGAACTCAAAGCCTCCCTCGCTTCCGTATTGACGGCCTACCGCTATCATCAATTCAAGGAAATACGCTAGTAGAGAGAAGCGGCGTACGGAATCAGGAGTACAGGGACGGATACATCATCCCCCTTCGCGTTGCCCTAGAGCAACAAAGGGCTGCCCCGCCGTACCCCAACGGTTCGGGCAGCCCTCACCTCCGTGAAGGGTCGCAATGGTTACCTGCCCTCCGGCCACAGCTACGGATCAGCCCACGAAACCTCCCATCATCAACGCGAAGACAACGATCCCGAGAAAGATCAAGCCATACAAATACACCCATCCTGGCTCGTGTGTTATGTCGTCCTTGATTTCCTTTAAGTGTACATCACTCATCGCCGTTCACCTCCTTGCTTGAAACCTGCAGCCTTCCGCTTGATTAAGGATATCTAGACCGTCCTCCATATTCACAAGCATATTAAGATGCGGACTGCTCCTTCGACATCGCCTAGAAGGTTGAATTACGGCCTACACCGATCGGGTGATGAAAAGGAGTAGCTACTAAGCCTGGAGGTAGGTGAGGATTGCCTCGACGCGCCCGTCCACGGAAAGTTTCTGATAGATATGATGCAGGTGTGTCTTCACGGTATCGACGGAGACGCACAACTGATCGGCGATTTCCTTGTTGCTCCGACCGGATGCTGCGCAACCCAATATTTCTCGTTCCCGGTCGGTTAAGTTCATGAGTACGGTGGTGTGGTGCTCTTGTGTCCGCCCCACCGCGCCGGGAACGGTACGAGCGAAGCTGTCCGGCATGACCGGCGACAGGATATGTTCTCCTCGAACGGTGGCCCTGATGATGCGCAGAAAGTCCGTCTGATCGGTGTCCTTGAGAATGTAGCCGAACGCGCCTGCCTGCATGGCGGCGATAATCCGTGTATCTTCATCGTACCGAGCCAACAGCAGCACCCGCGTATCGGGGAGGTGCTGCTGGATGAGTTTTGCGATCGATTCCACATCGAGATCCGGCATGTCGACGTCAAGGAGCACGATATCGGGCTTGTGCTCCATCGCCAATCGATAGGCCTCGCGCCCATCCGGCGCCTCTACGACGGAAGCGACATCCCGTTCCCGCTCCAACAGCAGCCGCAGACTTTGCCTGAACAGCCGTTGAGCCTCGACAATGAGCAGCCGGATGGATCTGGGCTGCGCTCCATGCTTGCGGCGGTATGCGGCGCTTCCCCGGCGTTGGGTGGACGTATGAATCCCTCCTTTCATGCGAGTGACCTCACCCGAAGGCTTGCACGCACAATGCTCTACCGAGCGACGTGACGTCTCGTGGCGCGTTGATCACGCGGCCATGCGATACACCCAACGATCTGCATCGCGTCTGATCTGAGCGAGAGCTCTTGCTTCCCTGCCCTGCGCGGCCAGTGAGAGCGCTCCAAGGAAAACCGCCGACAGCATGAAGCCGGCAACAACCAAATAGCCCATTGGAATTTCAGGCCATGCCATCGGTTCGCTCGCGGCGACCGTCTCGCCCTTCGCGGATAAGGCGATAGGAGCCGGCGCGGAGATGCGGTCCGTCGGTGTTGCACTGCGCACCGCGGCAAATATCAAGCCGGCCAGCTGCTCTTGCTGTGTGGCTTGTCCTTGCTCCATGCTCCGTTGCGCCTCAACTACCCGGACCAGAGCCCACCCGAGCCGTTCCTGGATCGCACCGGCCTGTATCCAATCGTGCTGAGCGGCCTCGACGATGCGGCGTCCAAGCGTGGCTTGCCAAGTGGAAGCGAACGCATGATGAAGCTGTTGTCCCCTGGCTTCGATCGCGCCGATCATCGTCATGTTGTACATTGAACCATAGTGATCAGCAGACAAGAAGCCGCTCCGAACACCGCGAGTCGTGACGTTGACGATCGCTCGTCCCATGACGCCCTGCACGCGAGCCAGATGGGCGGCCGGGACGGTTGCCGCTTCATTGAGGACAGTCTCGAGCAAGCCGCGTGAGCCGGAGTACAATTCATAATGCGCCATGGTCGCGCGATTCCATTCGGAGACCGATTGAGCCATGGCGTGATTGGTGCGGCGCTCGAAGAGCGCTTGATCGAGGATGGCTTGACCGAGTGCAGGTTGAAGCGCGCTCATGCCCATATCACTGGTTGCTGGTTGTTCCGACGCCAGCGCCTGTGGGAGGACTACTTGATAGGTGCCATTGGCCGCGGCGAATAACAACAGTGCTCCAAACAGAATGGCACAGAGTCCGACACCCACGATGATGTCGATGGTGTTGTAACGGTAGGACATACATACCTCCTTGCCATATCGGACAATCGCAGGTGTGCGACGTGTCACATCGGAATAGGGTCGTCGGGCTCACAAGCCCGAGGACAGTACGTAAGCAGAGCCTAGCGGGAGGATTGGTGAGGGACGAACTGGAGAAGAGAGCATACATGCCCTCTCCCTTCAATTGGATCTCACGTCGACGGAAGAGCATGTCACCACCTCCGAGACGAAGGCGGTCTGCAGTACACTGTTCACCCTACGCCCTGATGATAGACCCGTCAAGGGCGTGTGTTTTCCGTCTTTGTCTCCGTTGACAGAGCATGAGTCATGCTTGTACGCTGATAAGATGACGTACTGAGCTACGCTGACTTCCCATCGCTCGCGCCGTTCCTCCCCATCCCGTTCTTGCGCGTCTGATTCTCCGGTCTTCGCCGCTTCTACGCCTGAGTCTCCACGAGTGCCGCTCTACCAAGACGCCGACGTGTCTTGGTCCCGAGAGGAGTGGAGGCCTCACATCTCACCAAGGAGTTCACATGAATAAGGAACAATTCGGACAGTTCTGGGGGCAACTCAAGGCGCCGCTCAAGGCAAAGTGGGGAAAAATCACCGAAGAGGACCTCGTTGAGATCAAAGGGAACCTCGATACGTTCGACACCGTCCTTCAGAAGCGGTACGGCGAACTCCACAAGGATGAAGTGACGACATGGGCCCACCGACGCTATTGCCATTGGACCGGAAACTACCTCGGTTATACCGAAGAGGCGCCGGCGGTGTAGACCGGTAGTCAGTCGGTGGTCGAAGAACGGCTGCTATCTACGAAGGGAGCGAACATGAAGCAAATCGTGATCAACAGGAGCTATGACCAATTCTGCATCAGCCATAAGGCACTGGTCCGGTTGCGTGAGTTGGGGCAACAAGAGGCGTTGAACGAAACGGATACTGGAGCTTATTGGCCTCAGGCTGCGGGGCCGCGAGAACCGAGCCTGAACCAATATGGGAAACTCATTCCACGGGATGATGAAAAACTCGTTCGCGTGGTTGCGGAACTTGGGGAAGCAGCCGACGGGCATGCTGCCGCGCTCAAGATCGTGACCATTCCCGACGATGTGCGATGGGTGGTCACCAAGATCGAGGGTGGCGAACAGGTGAGTGAAGTCCACCGCACGTGGGCATGAGCGAAGAAGCCATGTCTTCGCAAACGGGGTTGCACGGACACATATTGTGATCGGTAGCTTGAAGGGGCGCTTCAATCGGAGCGCCCCTTCCGAAGTCAGGTACTTCGCGTGACGCAGTTAATAGCGGTTGCGGTTCTGTCCACCGCCGGAGCGGTTACCGCCGCCACCACTGCCACCACCGAAACGCGGTTCCATCGGTTTCGCTTCATTGACGGTGAGCGACCGTCCATCCATCTGTGACCCGTTTAAGGCCGTGATCGCCGCCTTGGCTTCCTCGGCGCTCGACATTTCGACAAAGCCGAAACCTCGAGATTGGCCCGTGAATTTGTCCGCAATCACGCGGGCCGATTCGACCGTGCCGTGCTCGGCAAACAGGGTGGTGAGTTGAGATTCCGTTGCCGAGTATGGCAACCCGCCGACATACAGTTTTGAACCCATGGGGGTTCCTCCTTCTAAAATGACATCGTCCATGACGCGAGAGGGACTTCGGAGGGGAAGGAGAGGGCCAAAGACGTAGTGGATGAACGGCTCAGGTCAGGCTTCCAATCAGATTCTCGGCAGGAACAACATCGGTGACAGGCCATTGAGATTCTTGTTTCATGCGAGGCCCTCCGCAATGAGACATCAGCATCCTATCAGGTGTGTGTGCGAATAGCTACACTGGGGGGCCCGGAATGGATCCTGTTTGGATGAGCTTCATCGGGCATTCACGTACCTCGCAAGACCCACCTATCTATTCTCAGTGAACGTCGTCGTGTCTAAATATACAGAAATGATTGGCTGAATGTGCTGCTGACGGTAGCATACGACATCATGATGAAGCATCGCCTTGCTACATGTCTGGTGCTCGCTTTGAGCATGATCTGTCCGGCGCTTGCCCAAGCAGATTTCCTTGCACGAGTCCTCATGGTCCATGAGGGAGATCGTCTGACGATCCATCATCAGGGACGGAAGGAAATGGTCTACCTTCGAGATATTGATTGTCCGGAGATGAAACAACCGTACGGGAAACAGGCAAAGCACGCGACGAACGTCTATGTCGCCAACCGTGATGTGGTGGTGCGGGATTTGAAGCGTGACCGGCAGGGTCGGATCACGGCGGACATTCTGCTGCAAGACGGCAGGCATGTCGCCCATGAGTTGGTCAAAGAAGGACTCGCCTGGGCGCAGCCGGGAAAATCCAGCGATCAGACCCTGAAAGATATGGAAGAGCTCGCCAGAGCTTCTGCGAAGGGCCTGTGGTCCGAGCCGAATCCGATCCCGCCATGGAAATGGAAGTCGGCGAAGACGACCGGTCGGAACTAGCCTCCCGTTCCTATTGCGTCACGTTCCGCAGTCACCACGTATCTCAACGGCCCACCAACCATCATCGAACCGAATGGATAGCAAGTGACGAGGACGAGTCTGCTCTGTGGGTGATCGAGTGGAATGGTGCCGGATCGTGAATCCACAATGCGGCTTTCCGATACCAGAAAACGCAGCCGGTGTCCCTCCACGGTTTCGATCATGATCTCATCGTGCGGACGCAGGCGTTTCAAGAATTTGAAGTGGGTGTCGCGGTGGCCCGTGAGAATCGTGGTGCCGGACGAACCGGGAAACGCGCTGGCTTCGACATGGCCTGGCCCGAATGCCAGCGTTCGTCCGTATGCGCCTTCCAACACGATCTGATCAACGCCCAGACGTGGGATCACCAATCGCGCAATGGGCCAGGTGTCGGCCCAAGGCCAAGGCTTAACGGCCGTTTCACCGGCCAGGGTGCGAGACCAAGCTCGCTGCAGGAGATACTGCGCGAGCTCGGCCTTCACATAGATCCACGATCCTTCTCCGACTTGCCAGAGCCCAATCGCGAGGACGCATGCGACCAGCGCGCCGTGAGCCGGTCGAATGATTCGGCCCCGATTCATGCCATCCATTTCCGATGGCGCCACACCAACCCTGCGATCGTCAGCAACGCCAGCCCGAACAGGATCTGCAACTGCCCGATCGTGGCGGTCTTCGGCAGGGCGGCGATTGAAGCTTGATCTTGAACAGCGGCCGGAGCCTGTTCAGTGCTTGAGCGATCCGTCGGCCTGGCGGGCGTGACATCTACGGCAACCAGGCTCGTGTACTTGCTGGCCAGGTGATGACTCACTGCGACATCGATCACGGCGTTTTTGATCGCCTCCTCGACTCCGCCTTTGTATGTCTCATCCATCAGCGCGGAGATCTTCTGTCTGGCCCAAAAGACGGAAAGACCTCCCTGTGAAGCTGCCTGGTTGAACGAGACCGGCAGGGTCCAGGGGTGATGACCTGCGAGTCCCTTCAGCGTCGCGTGTGGTGGGAGTGAGCGCGCCTTGATCGCGAGCACGATCGGTTCACCCTCATACAGATCGGCAATCTGCGAGGGGTACTGTTCCGTGCCCGACCAACCGGTGGGATCGACGGCAATGTCATGGAGAACAGGCCGCTCCAACTTCTTGAACAGCGCATCGAGGCGGTCCTTGACCTCTTCGATATTGCCGATATGGGTGAAGGTCCCCCGGCCGACCTCCGCTGTCTTGCGCATGAGGTAGCTGTTCGGCGTCGAGCCGATGCCGATCGTAAACAGTCGCCTGGTGCCGAGCTTGTAGTGCAGCATCTCGAACAGCTCCTCTTCATTGCCGACCTGTCCGTCGGTCAGCAATACGATCTGTTGAATCCGGGACGGATCTTGCGGATTCTTCAGGGCCTGCCTCAACGCGGGAAGAATCTCGGTTCCTCCATCCGCCGACATCCGCTCGGTGTAACGCACAGCCTTTCTCATACTTGCTGCCGTCACGGGTTCGAGCGTAGGGAACAGGGAACGGACCGTATTGTTGAATTGGATCACATTGAATCGGTCCAGCGTGGTGAGCCTTGTCAGTGCCGCTGTCACCGAAGCTTTGGCCTGTTGGATGGACGGGCCTGCCATCGACCCGGACGTGTCGATCACGAAGATGAGGTCACGCGGCACGCGTACGGCTTTTTCGTCCGGCTGAGTCGGCGGGGCAATCGTGAGCATGGCATAGGTTTCCCCATGCTTCTCTTCAGTGAAGATCGTCGCCAAGGGAGCTGTGTGAGGGGCGAGATGCCAAATAAGCTGGAAATCTTTATCTGCCGGCACCGCTTCCTCCTTCAAGCTGACCTGAAATCCACCGTCTGGATCCGGGATGACGATGATCGGGTGGTAGGGCGATTCCACCTTGGCGACCGGGAATCCTGGGTTGAGAACGAGGGCAAGGCTCAAAGGGTTGATGGAGCCTTGGCCAGGTGAGTGCACCGGAGGCGTGATGCGCGAGCTATCCGGGACGCGATCGGTGTCGAGGACCGTGCCTGAGCCTTTCGGTTCTTGGCCTTCGATGATCACCGGGGTGCCGGGAATGTACCGTTGGCCGACGGCCATGGGAAAGCGGAGTTGAAACTGTCCGTTGTCGTACCGGACGGTTTCCTGATACTCGATCTCGACGATAACGCGCTCGCCTGGTCCGATGTTGGCGACCGACGTTGTAAAGATGTTGGGCCGCTCCTGCTCGACCAGGCTTGTCCGCTTGCCTTCGTGCTTCGCCTGTTCATAGGTTTTCTTCGCCTCGGCCCGCTCCTTGATCTGGCCTTCGACGATGCGCTCACCGATCTTCATGCGGAGATGGTCGACCGCGGCGGTTTCCGGGAGCGGGAACACATAGATGCCTTCGAGCCAGTCGCCTTTCTTCTTGCTGGGGTTTGTGAATTCTTGCCGCACTGCCGCGCGGGCGATCATGCCGGTCACGGCGATCTGTACATCGGTTTTCAGGATCGAAGCCGGCCGGTAGCGGCCCTGCTGATTGGTCTTGAATAGGAGCGTGCCTTCCTTCACGTCATGAAGCCCCATCGTCGGCACGATGCCGGTGCTGAGCGATTCGGGTTCAATCGGTTCGGCCGGTGAGGGAGTATCGAGAGAAACAATGAGCAGTGCAGCACACAGTGCGAGGGACGTTACCAGGTGAAGGGCACGGTGCGGCCGTGCCAGGAGCGAGCGATGCAGCATGATAGCCTCGTGAGTTGGGGTCGTGGTGAAAGTGAAGGCAGAGGCGCCCCCGGGAAGGACGAGCTTCCCAGGGGCAATCCCTGCGCGTGATCAGCTCCCGCCGGCGGTTTCGTCCAGCGGTGCGACGCCGTTCCCGTCCGAGGCGTTGGTGGAAGGCACCAAGCCGTCGGTCGATGAACCGGTATCGTCGGTGTTCTGGTTCGATTCGATTGCGCTTTGAGTCGTCTCGACAGCGGGAGTTTCAGCCACGGCCGGAACCGCCATGTGCTCCTGGCCGACCTTGCGGACTTCCAAGTGCACTCGCCGATTCATGTGCCGGCAGGTGTCGCTGGTATCGATGCAGAGCACGCCCTCTTCGCCCAAGCTCACAGCCTTGATCCGGTGCTCGGCAATTCCGGCATTGACCAGTTCCGCCTTGACCGTTTCGGCACGCTTCATACCCAACTGCTTGTTGTAGCTAGCCGATCCCTGTTGATCGGTATAGCCCTGGATCAACACGCCGTAGTCCTCATTCCGCTTCAGCATGTCTGCCTGAGACGACAACTGCGCCTTCCCTTCATCGGTCAGCCCCTTGCGTCCAACTTCGAAGTAGATATCGGTATGAATAATGTCCGATACCGCTGCCACAGGGGTCACGCCCTGGGCAGAGTGTGTGGTCAAGATTCCCGCCTGATTCGAAACCGCAGCTTGTTTGAGAAGATCCGGGACATTGGCATTCCCAATCGCTCCCGTGGCGGGAGATACCGTCACCTGGTCACTCGACTGGCTGTAGTACCACGCAGCGGCGAGCAGTCCACTGACGATAAGAATCAGTGCGGCTAAAATCGTGAATTCCTTCGTATCTCTCTCCGGTCCCTTCACCGTGGGAGCGATAGTTCCTGACGAAACCTGTGCTGAACCCTGTGGCATGATGGCAATCCTCCTTTATTGATTAAACGAGCAACTCAACATTCAATCATTCACAACCCGAAACCCGTCACCCGATACCCACTCCCGGCCTTCCCCCGAACCACCTCCTTTCGCTTGCCTTGCTGCGCGCTGACTGAGGATTGCTTGAGCAACCGGAATGCCGATGCAGAGATGGCGGAAAAGTCCGAGAAGTGTGAGGAAAGTTGAGGAGTTATGAAGTGGGGCTAGTCAGTCGAAAGATGCGGGGAAGCGATATCCAGCATCCCATGCGGGGCCAGCCCCGCAAAGGAAAAAGGGGGCAGCCTGGTTAATCCTCGTGCTCACGGAAGGCGCACGCTAGAGCTTATTGAAGTCTTAGATTGTGGGCGGTGCTCCTTCCACGTGCGCAATAGAGGACCAATCCAGGCTCCCGCTTAGAGAGGGGGAACAAGCAAGCTTGGATGGATCATTGTGGGCGGTGCTCGCTCAATGGGCGCAGGGGAACCAGCACGGGTGCCGCTCCGTAGGAGGGGAGACGAGAAAGCTTGGAAGGAGTGGTTTTCATACACTGCTGTTCGGGACAACCAGTTTGAACATCTCGAAATTCAACAAAGGGGAATCATAGATACCTGCTTGGCTTTTCAGTAAACTTACACGGGCTAGGAGGCGACTGACATTAAAGCCGGTAAGGTCTTAAAATGGTGAGGTCCTGTGTGTATTAGAGGTCAAGGACATGCCAAAGGGTCTTTCGCAGAATGTTAAGCATAATCTAGAGAAAGCACGTTCTGCTGCTCTCGCCGCAGTTGAGGTTTATAACCGACCGGGTCCACGTTTCCGTACTGCGTATTACATAGTGCTCATCATCATAGCTTGGACTGCTTTGTTCCATGCGATCTTCTATAAGCGCGGAACAAGCCCTTGGTACAAGCAGCAGGGGAAGAATTCACGAGGTGATCGGTATGTTCGGATCGATGGCGATCCAAAGCACTGGGACCTATCCGAGTGTCTGAAACAGTACTTTGAGGGCAATTCGCCAGCGGATCGCCGCAATCTGGAATTCCTAATTGGGCTGCGGAACAAGATCGAACATCGCCACCTGCCTGAACTCGATGCAGGACTTTATGGAGAATGCCAAGCAGCATTATTGAATCTTGAGGAAATGATGTCCTTGCAGTTCGGAGCGCAATATGCGCTTTCCGAACAACTTGCTGTCGCCCTTCAATTCAGTCGAGTTGTACCTCCAGAAAAGAAAAAGGCTGCGAAGCAGCTTGCCGTAACCCAAGCAAAATCTGTCAAGGAATATGTGGAGAAATTTCGGGGTAGCCTGCCTTCTTCGACACTCAATAGCACAAAGTACTCTTTCAATGTCTTTCTGGTTCCGAAAGTGGCGAATAGAAAAGATCTCGCAGACACTGTGGTCGAGTTCATTCAAGTGGATGAGGCAAACAAAGATGAACTTGAGCGGCTTGAGAAACTGAATATTCTCATCAAAGAAAAGCATATTCCTATCACCAATTTAGGATTGCACAAGCCCGGGGACGTTGTAAAAATCTTGGCGGGAAAGCTACCCTTTAAATTCAACTTTGCATCGCATACAGCCTCGTGGAAGCACTTTAAGGTTCGGCCTAATGGTGCTGCTGTTAAGCCTGAGCTCACCGATGGAAAGTATTGCATCTACGATAGCCCTCATAAAGACTATCTATATACGGATGCCTGGGTGGAAAAGCTTGCAATTGAGTTGGCAGATTCCAATAGGTATCAAAACATTACAGGATTTGTAGCTGTCCCAAAACAATAGACATGGAAACTGTTATGACGAGTTTTCGAACAGGGGGAAATTTCAAGAAGGTGAGGAAATTTTGAGAGGTCGGACTCCGTTTCTTGGAGCATGTCCATCATCGAGGGCTGGCAGGTGTCTGCAGCCCGCTGGATGGGATGTACACCGATGCGAGGAAGGGCATTAGGCCTCATCCTGTATGCCCATCACTCTTAAGACTCACAAGATGCTGTGGGGACGCGCCGCGAACCGGTGTGCCATCTGCCGCATAGAACTTGTAATGGACGCGAGTGAGACAGATGATGAGGCCATCGTGGGTGAGGCTTGCCACATCGTCGCTCAAAAAGAAGATGGTCCTCGTGGGCAATCTCCGTTGACCCTGGAGCAACGAGATAAGTACGCCAACTTGATTCTTCTATGTAACATTCACCACAAGCAGGTTGACGATCAGGTGCAGACGTATACCGTCGAGCGACTTCTCGCCCTCAAGGTAGAACATGAGTCCTGGGTCAAGGCCGCGCTGAACTTCGACGTTCAGAAACAACGAGACGATGAACTCTATGCTGACTATGTGGAGTATTGGGCCACGGCAGTCCAGCTCGATAACTGGATCAATTGGACATCGTGGCTTGTTAGCGCAGATCGACCTTCGATTCGCATCGATATGCGAGAGGCGCTTGATGAGATTCGTCCATGGATCCTTGCTCGTGTCTGGCCAGGTAGGTACAAGTGGCTCGAAGCCGCGTTCACAAACTTTCGTCACGTTGCACAAGACTTGTGCAACACATTCTCGGAACACGCAAAGAAGAGAACAGACGATTTTTGGGAGACAGAAAAGTTCTATGAGATTGATGAATGGAATCCGGAGCGATACAAACGGCTGGCCGACAAGTTTGACGAGCACGTTGGTCTCGTCGAGGATCTGACGTTAGAGCTTACTCGAGCAGCGAACTATGTTTGCGATATGGTCCGCCTGGAGCTGCTACCCAGCTTTCGACTTCGTGAAGGCGCGATTCTTATTCACGCAGGTCCATATCCAGACTTGACGTATAAGACCTTTCGCGTCGAGTATCGCGATGACGAACGAACGGACGCACCGTACCCTGGGTTAGAGAGGTTCAAGGCGATTCGATTTTCCCGCGACGTCTACTTTGGTGAGAGGACGAAAGAGACCTAGCCCCGTGCCCGAGGCATATTTTAGAGGGGGACTCCTCGCTCTATTTTAGCCAGAGTTCAAGAAGTTTTGTCTCGCGTTCGGATTGGGAAATGAAGTGTGATTTCAGGGGTCACACCCCGCTTGTTTTCTTACTTCGACGGAACCAAGAGTCTCATCGGCATTGACGATACCTTCACAGTCGTGTCTCGTCTCACCGCACGATGGAACAGCTCTCCAGGTGCACGTATTCGTATTCGAAGCTTGTGACGATGCATCTGAATCGAAACAGCTCGCCTTCGCTGATCCCCTCGATGTCCTTCAGATTCGGGAAGTACAGAACCAGAGCTCGGCTGGTAAACCCGTCGGCGATGTGAACAGCCACGCCGCCGTCGCTGAGTTCGAACTCGTCTTTGGGGAACTCCTCGCTCTGTTTGAGCCAGAGTTCAAGCAGTCTTGTCTCGCGTTCAGATTGGGAAATGTGCTCTAGAGTGAACCGGCCCGTCAAACGATCCTCCTTGCGATGGTGGCACTGGGTTTTGTATCCTCCTTTCGAATCGGGGTTGTCTCGAACGCTTTGTTGCCATCCTTAGGTAGAGGCAAGAAACCACTCACAATGGTTATGATAAAGAAAATCTTTCTGGCTTCGTCCAAAGAACTGGAAAGTGACCGAAAGGAATTTGAGATCTTCATCGGGCGCAGGAACAAAAGCCTGGTTCGGCGGGAACTGTTTTTGGAACTCGTCGTATGGGAGGATTTTCTGGACGCACTCTCGAAGACTCGGTTGCAGGATGAATACAACAACGCTATCCGGGCGTGCGATGTCTTCGTCATGCTCTTCTGGACTAAGGTGGGCACATACACGCAGGAAGAGTTCGAGACCGCGGTAGGGCAATTCAAGGCCACCGACCGGCCAGTCGTCTTTACTTATTTCAAACACGCTGAGTTCAGGACTGGAAGTGTAGACGAGCAGGATCTACTAAGCCTCTTGGCTTTTAAGAAGAAACTGTCGGCCCTCGGCCATTTCTGGACGAGCTACAACAACATCGACGATCTGAAGGTTAAGTTCAGCGAGCAGCTCGACAAGCTTGGGTTCGACGAGTTCAAACCGCATAAGCCGATTGGCCCTGCCTCGCTTCGCTCCAAGACCCTGACATCCAAAGCGAAGTTGGGCGCCGAGATTCCGACATTGCTTCATACCTTTCTCGGTCTGGATCCGGAAGCCATTCCGCTTTCGGGCGTGGCTGCTCCGGAGAATCGCAACCATGTGTTTCGTCTCTGGGCGGACTCGGAGTATGAGAACAGCATCAGTGCGACTCTGGCTAAAAGTGACAACGTGGATTTGATTCGGATTCGCTTCACGAATCAATCTGGAAGTCTGCCTGGCGATGTAACGCTCCGTCCGTTAGGGCTCAAGGCCATCGCGGTTCCGAAGGATCAACATTTTCTAGTGTTCGATGTCCGCGCGCCGAGAGAAGGCCTTCGCAACGCCGAGAACGAGCAAGCCAATAAGGCACTGGCCATCGCAGTGCGAATCATCGATGCGAGGGCGACGCAATGGTGCTACCAGGCACGGGATACACGACGATGCTTCACGATTGAAATTAGTGACAGCTGGACGTCAGTTTACATGGATCTCAGGGACGGCTGGGTCCGCTTCGAGGCGGATGGCAACTACTATTACGCGGCCGATCGTCCTGACTTCTCGGTAATTGCAGCCATCGTAATCGAGGTGGGCACTGTCGGCGCTCCGCGGCCTGGCTCGGGAACGGGGGAGTTGGAGATCTGTCGTTTCCGCATGAGCCAGGATGGGCCTGTATCCGGAAGGCCAGCTAAGCAATGCTGATGGTCCGAAACAGAAGGCTCCTCGGCCTTATGAAGCCGAGGTACTCGGTCCAAGATGTCAATACATTGATCTCCTTCCTGCGCGGGTGCGGTACCTTCCGTTTCGAGCCTTATGAGAATGGCCTCTTCCCAGCAGCAGCGGTAGGCAAGGACCTTGCGGGTAGCGGATACAATCGCATCTGGGTCCGCGACAACGTGCACGTTTCGCATGCTCTACACGTCTGCGGCGCAGTCACTGAGGCCAGGATCAACGTCGAGACACTTGCGGCCTTCTTCCGCCTCCAGGCCCATCGTTTCGATGCCATTGCGAGGGGAGACACGGATCCTCGCGACGCCAAGCTTCGACCACCGATCCGTTTCCGTGCAGAGACGCTCACGCCCGACGAAGACTGGGCAAACGCGCAGAACGATGCGATCGGGTACTTCCTTTGGATCTATGCGCGCCTTGTAGCAGATGACATCGTGGTCCGGGAAGGAATCGCCTGGGACGTACTTGCTTTGTTTCCTCCATACCTGCGCGCTATCTCATATTGGCGCGACGAGGACAGCGGTCATTGGGAGGAGATGCCAAAGGTCTCGGCTTCTAGCATCGGCGTCGTGGTCGCGGGGCTGCGGGCGCTGCTCGCCTTGTTACGCGGCACGCATGGCCAGCACATCCCAACTGCGTATCGCTCTGCCCTCCGTGTAGACGTTGTCGAGGAACTGCTCAATGAGGGGACTCGGGCGCTTGCCGGCATCCTCCCTGCGGAATGTGTGGACAATAATCCGCTCAAGCAGCGCCGTTACGACGCGGCACTGCTATTCTTGATCTATCCGTTAGATGTGGTCGACCAATCTATGGCCAACCAGATCGTCGATGATGTCTGCACGAATCTAGGCGGTGATGTGGGGGTCCGACGATACATCTGTGACTCATTCTGGTGTACAGATTACCGTCGCAAGTTGACTTCTGATCAACGCACGCGTGACTGGAGTGAGGATATGGCAACAAGGGATGCTCTGGTGCGCTGCGGCGAGGAGGCTGAGTGGTGCCTATTCGATCCGGTACTTTCATTAATTGCGGGCGCAAAGTTTCGCAGCACGAGGGCACCAGCTTTTCTCGACGAACAGATATATCGCCTGAACCGGTCGCTTGGCCACCTTACCGAGCCAACGGGGTCAGTGCCAGAATTGCGCTGCCCTGAGCTCTACCATCGGGAGGATGGACGCTACGAGACGAGCGATGCCACACCCCTGCTATGGACTCAGGCATTGCTCTTACTCGCCCTGTGGTCCATGCACAAGAACGCTGAGCTGCAATAGCCAGGTTGTAGTCCTGGATTGCGCCTGTGGCAGACCGATCCATGGCTCCCCGCGCATACCATTAGATCTGCAAACTGACTGCACTATCGAACCACGAGTGACCGCATCGGAGAGATAGGGTCAGGTCTTGTATATTGCTATCCCCTGTGGAGGATCAGGGGTGGTCAGGCTCTGTTTGCTTTCTCCCGCCGACGGAACCGAGGGTCTCATCAGCATTGGCGATCTCTGCACAGTCGTGTTCCGTCTCACCGCACGATGGAACAGCTGTCCAGGTGCACGTATTCGTATTCGAAGCTTGCGACGATGCACTTGAATCGAAACAGCTCGCCTTCGCTTATTTCCTCGATGTCCTTCAGATTCGGGAAGTACAGAACCAGAGCTCGGCTGGTAAACCCGTCAGCGATGTGAACAGCCACGCCGCTGTCGCTGAGTTCGAACAACGGACCCCGGCGTCCCTCCAGCACCAAGGTCTTGCCGCCGTGACGTGCGAGTGCGGCATCGGCGTCCTTTTTAAATTCGCGATAGAGTGTGTTGGCAGACGGCAGCGGGCCTTCATCACGGGGGGCTGCGGGGGCGACAGGTGTGGGCTTGCCATCGCGGGTCAAACGCGCGTTGTAGAGGATGGCATCTTCTCCCTGCCAATTCTTGGGCAGGGTTATCGTCACTCCGTCGCCAGACGCTGTCCATGCGAATGTGCTTCGGCCAAGGCTGTCCAACTCGATCACGCCCTGGCTATCCTGGCCGAACCTGCCGGTAACCCGGTGACTTCCTATCCGGTTGCACGAATAAATGGATATCCCGTAGACGCCCGGGTAGGCAGTGCAGAAGTACTGGCCCCAGTTCCCGCGGAAGCTGCCGTCTTTTCCCACATCGATGTTGAGGTATAACGCGGCGCCCGTCAGGGCGGGGTTGGTGAAGGTTGCGTGTGCCGGCGATTGCCAGTTGCCGACGGGGATTTGTGGTTCTTGCGCAAACGCCCCGACTGCGGCGGCGACCAGGCTGGCCACAACTGCTCGTTGTACCAGTGTCGTCTTCATGCGCACCTTGGGGCAATGGTTATTTGAGCTACGCTTTTCCTGCGGGGACTATATGGCTGGTCGTCATGGCTGTCAACGTGATGAAGATCTGTAAGAGGACGCGGAATCGAATGTACGGGGTCAGACCTATTTTTTCTTCACACATGCCGCATCGGGCTATGCGTGAGCGTCGTTCACCCTGTCCCTCATTTCCCTATGTAGACGCTTTGTTTTCGGCAGGACTGTTTCTGTGGAGGCTGATAGATGACACCGGATAAGAAGCCACCCTCTGGAACCGGAAGTATGGCCTATGATTCGTCTTTGGGGGACTCTTCGCTCTGTTTTAGCCAGAGTTCAAGAAGTCTTGTCTCGCGTTCAGACTGGGAAATGTGCTCCAGCGCGAATGCGCCCGTTAAGCGATCCTCATAAAAAGCCCGTTGCTTCGCGTAGGTTTTCTTAAATGCTTCCCGCTTCAGGGTTTTCCAATTCGCATCGGATATTCCAGCATGGGAACGCAAGAGGTTAATCTCGATGGCTTGGAACGCAAATACTTTCGCCAACACCTTGATGACGGTTGCATTGGTCAAAAACCTTGGAACTTTATCAGCCATGACTAATCGTTTCGGTTAAGCCAAGGCAACCGTGATTGTACTGGCCGCGTTTTCAGCATCCTGGCAGGATGCTGAAAAAGTCCTGCCAGCTTCGTTCTCGCGTCGCTCAGAGGCTCAACGTACAGCCCGGAGTACGCCTCGCCTCTTCGCTCGATGCGGCCCTTCGTGAGTCGGCTCTAGACTTTCTATGGTTGTACATCTCTGACAGCACCAAATAGCTTTTTCGCAGCTTGCTGGAGTAGCACGGAACCTCAATGTGGAAACGGTCAGTTCCGCACGCCGCTCCAAACCTTTGCCGGATCGATAGGCTTGTCAGGGTTGAGTGTCCTCGCCTTTTCCAGCAGGACATCGGTCCCCTCCGGATACGCTGGATCAGAAATACAGCAATTATCGACCGGACAGACTGCCGCACATTGAGGTTCGTCAAAATGGCCGACACACTCGGTACACCGATCATGCGTAATCACGTAAATGCTGTCCCCCACTCCCTGGCCGTCGCCCACATGATTGCCCTTCGCCTCCGCATCACCGCGAGTTTCGAAGATGGCCTCGTTAGGACATTCCGGCAGGCAGGCGCCACAGTTGATACATTCCTCGGTAATCAGCAGTGCCATAATCCTGGCCTCCTTATTGTCTGAGATTTAACACAGCGTCGCACGTCCTCTTTATCGCCTTATGTCCCGCAACGCACTCTTGATGGCGAGATACGCATGTTGCACTTTCGTAAGCGCCTCTGTCAATGCGGCGGTCGATACGTAGAACTGCTCGGGGAGAGAGGTTTATGGGGTCAGCTCCCAGTTCTTTCATAGATTATTGTCGGGTCGTCAAAGATCCCGATCCAAGATCTGATATTCTTGCTGAACCACAGGATGCCTTCTCCTCTGATGCAAATCGCTATTTCCGGTACGCACTGCGCAGGCAAATCCACCCTTGTGGATGATTTGATTGAACGATTGCCACATTGGGAATCGATAGCGGAACCGTATTATGTGCTGGAAGAAGAGGGGTATGATTTTGGAGAGGTGCCGACGCTTGAAGATTTCGAAGCGCAACTCACCCGTTCCCTCCAATTGGTTCGTGAACAGCGCCATAATGTCATTCTTGACCGATGCCCCCTGGATTTCGTGGCCTATGCTCTTTGCTCGGCAGATTCTGACTCATTCAATGTGCGTGTCTGGTTACCGCAACTCCGTGAGGCAGTGAGCGCCCTCGGCTTGATCGTCTTCTTACCCATAGAGAACCGGATCCCCGTTCCCTTGTCCGAAGACGATGAGTTCAGGATCGCGGTCGATGAAAAGCTTCGCGAGATTCTCCTCGACAATACGTTCGACCTTGAGATGGTCGTGCTTGAAGTCACAGGCACGAGAGAAGGACGGGTCCAGCAAGTCTTGGAGCGCCTTCCCCACCGAATGGTTTGATTTCCAGGGCTGTAAGCCCCGCCTACTTCACTTGCGGGCGGAGGCTTCCCGATCAACGCTGATCATGCCGATGGGCTCTCCGGGGCTCGCGCCGACCCTTCTTTCCCGTCTGTTGCCCGTTCGCTCAGAATCTTCGGGTCGAACGATCTTTGGTTGATCGAGGCCCCTCCAAAATTTGGTAGAGGACCGGTTCAGCCCACCCTTAAGAACAAAGGTGAACGCAAATCTTGGCGAGATCATTGCAGCCAAATGAGCGGTTCAATAGCTAGCTTCAATAACCTAATAATGTATAACTAGATATCGGGGTGACTTTACGTTAGACTTCCTCTCCAATTGGGTAGGTAGAGACGTCTTAATTGACGTGATTCGGCACGCGCAAAGATCACGACCAGTGTCGATGATTCGAGCCTCACGGAGAGCGTATCTAAGAACCGACAAGAACATGAGCTATGAAAAGGGGTATGTCCTGTTGAACTTCTCAGGTGTCAAGCATGAAGAAGAGTGGCATGCCGTATTAAGTAATGTGATACCGGGGAAACATTCTTACATGCGTGGCATAATGGTCGCCGTAGATTTCGATAGAAACTCTTATTCCACGCCGGTCTTGGTGACATCATCAGAGATCCATACCAACCAAGCCAGGAAAATATTGGATGGCATGACTCAGTTTGATTAGGGAGTCGTTGTCCTTGCGGGTTACTAAGCATCTACGGGCGACGCGGCCTCGCGAAATCTGAGTTAAGGAGTCTTCCATGCTGCCATTAAGCCTGGCCTTGATTCTGGCGGCGGCAATGACCTCGCCCGCTGCTGCTGAAGAACAATCGGCGTGCTCTTTGCTGACCTCCGGCGACGTCGAAAGTGTCATCGGTGGCCAATTGCGCGCCACCCAGCCATTAAAATTTGACGATGTTCCGGCAGGCCCGAACAGGGTGATCAAAACGCTGGGCTGTCTGCTGAGCGTCCCCACTCACACAGGACAAGTCTCTATCGGCTGGTACGTCGGACCCATCACCGATCAAGAGATCGACCAATTGCTCAAGATGTCTAAAGATAACGTAGGAGTCAACAATCTCAAGAAGGCGAACTACAAGGAGGTTTCAAAGGATTTTCCCCATGCCTCGTGTTCGACCCTGTCACCTCCGGCCTCCGCCAAGGATGGCATGTACCTGTCCACCTGTGCGGGCGGGGTGAAGGGCCATGGCCTTTCGATACAGTTCATGAGCCCGACCAAGGCGCTCACCATTGATCAGGCGAAAGCGCTTTTGGACAAGGCGGCTGCGCACGTTCCCTGAAGAAGGGGCGGGCGGCGCGCTGGAGACAAGACGGTGGCGGATGAGTTCTACCGCACGACCATCCGCACCGCGGCGTGGGAGGAGAGACGGGGAGAGTAGGGTCTTTTATCTTCAACGGATAAGGAGGCAGGCACGTGAATGTATTGTTTGTGAGGCTCACGATGACCGCGGCATTGGCGGCTTGGGCGGGACCGGCGCCGGCAGAAACGGTGCCGCTCACACCGGGATACTATGAGGTGGTAGTGTCCGGTGCGCCCGGGGGTGGGACCCAGACACGTAAGCGCTGTGTGACCGTCGAACACGTCGCTGACCCGGATAGCGTCTTTAATTATGCATTCGCGAAACCATATAAGCCCTTGCCTGACCATAAGGTCATCAACTACGCGTCGCAAGGGGGTGCGATCAGCTATGACGTCGAGACCTCCTTTACGACGACGCATGTCGAGGGGACTGTGTCCAGTTCCGAGTTTTCTATCGTGCGCACGACAAAGGCGAAATCGGGGAAAGGCACAGCGGTCACTATGAAACTCGATGGCAAGCGCACCAGAGACTGTCACAAGGGGGAGTAGCCAAGCCTCAATATGAGAAGGCCGCGTATTGCGCTCGCACCCACCGTGATGCTGAGACCGTCCCAGAGTTTTCGTCGGCAGAGGGCGATGCACGCTGTGATAGACGGTTAGGACGGCTGAACCCGCCCTCTGCTCGCGCTCGGCTGCGCCCTAATCCCTCCAGACTCTTGATCTCGACGAACGCGGGCCGTATGATCGCGCGCACTAGCCAGCGGCGTGACCTGTTCTGTCTTTGAAGCGAGGTTGACGATGCGACGACTCCTACTTGCTCTCTTACCCTTGGTGCTGGCCGGATGTCCGACCACGACGGCTTTGTTTGTCGGAGCCCCGGCCCTTCTGTCCAAATCCGAGTTCGATGAGCGGCGGACGGAAACCAAACAGCAGATCGAGAAGGGGCTGATTTCGAAGGAGGCCGGGGAAACCAGCTGTCGCCAGATGCTGAATACGGTCGATCGGAATCACGCGGCGCCGCCACCGGTGGATCCTGCCATCTGCGAATTCGGGTCATTTGCCGACAAACTCTACGAATTGACCAGGTCCACGGAAAGCGGAGCGCTGACACCGGAACTTTGGGTGACCAAGTGTAAACAACTGTCCGGGAAACCCTCTGGGAAAGATGCCTGTGTGTACGACCCGTTTGCCGATCGGAGCGCCCAATGGCGTCGCTTGATCAGCGAAGGCAAATCGACGAAGGAAGGCGCCGAGATGGATTGCCGCAACTATGTGAAGCAGGTTCGCCAACATCCGATCCCAGGTCCGGAGATCACAGAGGACGCCTGCAAATTCTAGCAGGGCATTGAACGATCCTTCGGTTTCGTTCCCGCATTACTCAGAAACTCGACACACCGAACAACGTACGCCTCGCTTCTTCAATTGCGGCGGCCTTCTCCGGCACAAACCTAAAAGAAGGCCGCCGCACAGCCCTTCGTACCGACATTTCTGTCATGCTGCCTCCCTCCGACTTCATCATGCTCCTCGTTGGGAGGAGCATGATGCTCGGAGGGAGTCAGTCGCCAATTTTAGCCCGCCGTCATCATGGCAAACACAATGACCGCGAAAACAAAGATGCCCAAAAAGAAGTACGAAAGCGCATCGTTCATGCCAGGCATATGCATTCACCTCCTTGGCTGGGTCGATTTGATGCTTTTCAGCTCATTCAGCGCATCGGTTGTCCGCAGTGAGCCTCATTAGGTCGCTTGGTCGGAACACCAAGCCCGACGCTTTCACGGCTCGCCTATCGGAGCACCAATATTCGCGCTGATGTGATGAGAAGAAGGATTATGCTTGAGGAGGATGAAAGACCGAGGTCACGAAGATCGGAAGGTGCAGCATGGGTTCGCTCTTCTCGTGTAGACGGGGATGGCTTGCAGGTCCCAACTCAGGCGTGATCGGAGGAATTGAAAAGTCTTCAGAGACAGATTCCACGGAGATATCCGACGCGAGCAGTCCGATCAGCGTGACCGGCGTTCCCATCATTTGCGCCAATACGCAGAGACACGCGAAGAGGACCCAAAGTGCCAAGTTGGTCCCCCGGAGTGAAATGGAGAATCGTTTTAAGCCAATTCCACTCATACGAATAACTATACTCCCTCCGGCAAGGGTGGGCAAGCGAGCTGGGAGCCCCTTCTCGTCTGGATATGCCCGGATAGTGAGGAGACGATCGACCACGACCGACTGACTATTCGGATAGTATGTTGGTGGTTTGGTATCGTGTGGAGGACGTGGAGCAGTTCTGAGCCTACAACGCATTATCAGAGGCCATTTGTATGGACAGCAATGCAGCCTATGGCGTGTGGTGGCTGGTTCTCGTCAACTCCGTCTTCTTTATTCTTTTCGCGCTCAGTTTCACGCGCCCGCGGACAGGGCGCGATTGGCGATCGCTCGGCGCCTTCTCCGCATTTATCGTGGCCCTGTTTGCAGAGATGTATGGATTTCCCCTGAGCATGTATCTCCTCTCAGGATGGCTTGCGAACCACTATCCCGAGGTCGATCCGTTTGCTCACGATACCGGCCATTTCTGGCACACGCTGCTCGGTAGAGAAGGTCCTGCACATTCCGATCCGTTGCACATTTTCAGCGAAGTGCTGGTCTTTGTGGGACTGATCCTGCTGGCGGTTTCATGGCGCATCTTGTATTGGGCGCAACGAGCCCGGACCCTGGCTGTGACCGGGCCCTATGCCTGGATGAGACATCCTCAGTACACGGCATTCATCATGATCATGCTCGGCTTCCTGCTTCAGTGGCCGACATTACCGACATTGTTCATGTTCCCTGTGCTTGCGGGATTGTACGTCCATCTTGCTTATACAGAAGAGGCGGAGGCCCGCGAGGTATTCGCCGAAGCCTATGAGAAGTATGCGGCGGTCACACCGGGCTTTTTCCCATTAGGGAGGAAGCGGGTCCGAGAACCAGAGGATGATAGGCCCGGCGGCCGATGAGATGAATGTCAGGACGCCATTCGGTGTGAACTGCATGAGAATCGGTGATCGATTGTTCATGCGGACGTATCGAGTCCTCTCTTTCTATAAGCATTCCTAGCTTTCCTCAACCCTCCATACTGGAGTCGTCAGGAGCTTTTCGGTAGACTTGCCCCCCTTCCAGCAGGGATGGGAAATTGCCCTCGCAAACCGGCGGAGAGATTTGGCTATCGAGCACGGAGAACCGGAGCATGCAGCTCTCTCAATAGTCGTTTCCGACAAAAGGAGATTGGCGATGACATTCACTATGCGTTTCATGGCCTGTTGTTTCAGTTTGGCGATCTGGTGTTGGGGCTCTGCAGTCGTGTCTGCGCACGAGCCCCAGGCAAGCCCGCAGCCGGCCGGTTCGGATGGCCCGTCCTCGGAGCAAGTGTCGAGTAACATTGCCTGGGACACGATCGAGTGGGTCGAGCGGCGCTATAAGGTAGAGGCGCTAGGCTTCAAGGCACGGGACGAGAGCGGTATCGACTGGCTGGGCTCGGACGAGGTCATGATCCGTACCGACGATGCCAAAGGCTGGACCGTCTCCGATGAGATCGGCAGTGTCGATTCGGGTGAAACGCATAAGCTTGAGCCGGCTAGGAGTTGCGTCATTTCTGTTCGTGCCGGGATCGTGGTGCTTGGGAAGACCTCGGTATGCAACGATACCGGCGAGCCCGCCCCGCTGGAGTTTCGGGTCGAGATGTGGGAGAAGGACTTTAGTATGTTCGGATTCCCTAAGAAATGCCTGACGGGAGGGCCCTCCATGCATGGTGGGCCGCATTGCGCGGACGATGGCTATGGTGATGACTTCATCGGCAGCGCCCAGGTTGATCTGTCCGTACAGCAACTTGAAGCGGTCCTGCGCAACGTCGGCGATGAATATATCGAGACCGTCGTACTGAATCCTTGCAGCGGCGGCGAGAGTGTGTGCGACGTGACATACGGTCCGGACTACAGTTTCACGTTCCGTGTCACGCGCTTGCCTGACGTCCGAACCGATCTCCGCTCGACACTCGATGAGGCGATGCGCCGGAGCGGTGCCCGCTCTGAACTCGAAGCCATCGCGGCCGGCTTGCGGTCCTTGCGCGCGCCGACCCTTCGTCAAGTCGAGCCGTAAACCGCCAGGCCCGAAGCAACCAACGAGGTTCAGCCGGAGACCCGCACGGCATCCTGCCGGCGGGTCTCCGCATTGATTTGGGCAACGAGGTCGCGGATTCAGCGTCTACGGGTTATGGAGTAACCGCCGACATTCCGCCAGTATGTAGATCGGTCGCGTGTCCTTCCCTTTGCCATCCGGGATGTGTCCGATAGCGGCTCCGGTCAGGACCATCCCAAGGGGACACGTCCATTCATTCCAATGCAGCTTAGTCAGCGGGACGGCAGGGGGATTTGCAGGGGCCGTCTGAAGCGCAGCAGAGATGTCACACGTTGTTGTGAGGCTTTCTTGTGGAATCCCTAATATGGGGTCTTGATTCGAGAGGCTGGGACATAGGAGGAACGATGTAAACTGTCCGCGAGCTATGGTACGGTGCCTGCTTTCATGGAGGAAGCACATGATATTCAGACGGCCGGAACTCGAAAAAGATAATCCGATTGCTCCCGAACCATACGTGGGCCCACGCCGACGGCTGGCCATGGCGCGCGCGTCGGCATCGGGGGAATTGAACAAGCCGGATGATACGAGAGAGACGTTGCAAACCTTGACGGAAGCGGCTTCTCGGTTCGTGAATAGTCTGCCGAAAGCGAGGAAAACCGAGAAAGCGCTGAAGACATTACGGGAGGCGATCGCACAAGCCGAGCGAGCCCTAGCTTCACAAGGTTGTTCCTGACTTCACAGAGGGTAAAGATCCAAGAGATCAGGCATCCTTGAGCTTGGTTCTATACCCCACGACAACGCAGGGATCAAAGCCGTATCTCTTTTGGGCGATTATGGTGCTCTCGACACCGATGGATAGCGGCACTACTTCTCGCCTGTTTTATGTTCGTTTATTGAGTGCGCTGTCGCGGGTGAATTCGAATTGGGTGGGACGCTTGGCTTTCGCTCACGTGTCAAGACGCATTACACTGAGCACCCATGAACATATTTCTGTCCTATTCGTCATCCGATCGTGAACTCGCCGAGCGGATCGCTTATGGCCTGCGGAATGAGGGCGATTCGGTGTTTTTTGACCGGACTTCCCTCCCTTCCGGGGAAGGCTATCATGCACGCATCCGAAGCGCGATCGACGAGTGTCAGCTGTTTATCTTTCTCGTCAGCCATGACGCGGTGTCATCGGGCAGTTATGCGCTCACAGAATTAGGGATCGCTCAACAGAAGTGGGTTAATCCATCCGGTCGAATTCTCCCGGTGATGACCTCAGATCTCGACCCCGATTTGCTCCCTCCCTCCCTCAATGCGGTTACGGTCCTGCGACCGCAAGGCGATCTCGTGGCCGACGTAGTCGTCGCAGTCAGCCGCCTTCGTCTCCTCGTTGCTGAGCCCATCAAGATCATCAGCAGCCTCACCAATTCGGGCTGGATGTGGACTCTCGAAATCCTGACTCATGAGCCGGTCACGGAAATTTTCTATCGGTTTGCGGAGGAGAATGTATTCAGGAGCACCGGATTCTCTCAAGTGCGTGACCGAAGGACCGGGCTTCCTCAACCGAAATGGTACCTAGAAGTTCCGCTCTTTACCGGCACGCGGACTCTGTTTGTGAAGTACACAACGTCCACGGGGGGCAGCTATGGCCCCTATACACTGGTTGTCGATGCTGTTCAGTATATTGCAGCCGAGACCAAGGCAGACTTGGAAGCAACCGAAAGCGCATGGGTATCGTTCAGGGAGTATTCGGAGAAGAGGATGCTCCTCTACTTTACCCACCTGGTGTCCTATAAGAATGGTCTGAAATACATTCACTATTCTGTCGACGATCAATCCTTGTCTCAACGTGTTCGATTTACACCGGACTGGTCCGGCCCAGGCGCTCCAGGAATAGGGGAGGATGATGAGACCTATGTCGAAATTCCGATGTCCTCCGCCTATGTTGAGGTCAAACTGGTGTTTGTCGATGGAAGCGAGTGGCCGGCCAGGCGGTTCCCAGTCCGTGTTTCGCGATAGAGCGGGTCATGGTCTGGAGAAAATGAATAGTGAGCCTGGCCGCATTTCTTTATGGTCGGGCCTTCAAACGTGAGAGGGTGCAGTGGACTCTGTCGTTGCTTCATGTGCCCATTCATCGGACATCACAGAGGTCCAATTTTCATGCGGATAGATTCCATTGTTCCCAGACACGTCGCGGCACAGATAGCTCCTCGCAGCGTGCTTCGGAGTGTGTTGGGTTCTCTGCTGCTTCTCGTCTCGGCCGTGGGCTGCGCCACCATGAATGTCACTCCCTGTGGTGATGGGCAGCTTGCAGTCCAAGAGTTGTTGTACTTCGGAACCGAAACGCCCTCCGGGCATGTCACTCCGGAAGATTGGGCGAAATTTCTGAGCGATACAGTGACTCCACGGTTTCCGGAAGGGCTTTCAGCGTGGCAAGCCGCCGGCCAATGGCGAGCGGCTTCAGGCGAAGTCATTCGGGAGCCGTCCTACGTCCTGAGCCTCGTCCATTCGGACGAGGCCATGCTGAACAAGGCCGTTCAGGAGATTGTCGCGTCCTACAAGATGCGTTTCCAGCAAGAGGCCGTGCTCCGTGTCAGATCCCATGCCTGCAAATCTCTCTAGTGCTCACCCACCGGATTGTGCGTTGATGGAAAGACGTGCGAATCGAAACTCTTGTCAGTGAAGTTGCTCGCGGTTTCTGTGTTTTTGCTTAGTTATATGTCCAGTGTTTGTTAGACTGTCCGGCATGCATAACTGGCATATCACGCTTTGTGTGCTACCGTTCATCGGTGTCCTCGTTGCCGGCTCGTTGCCCCCGGTCTCAGCCGGAGATCTGGTTCGATGGACAGACGAGAATGGTGTTCTCCATTTTTCTGATTCTTTGGCGAACGTGCCACCACGGTATCGTGGCCAGATCAAGTTGGAGAAGCTCAAGGAGGAAGAAGTACCGAAAGAGTCTCGTTCCGGTCGAAACCTCACCAAGGCTCAAGAGATCCGCGCTGTGGAGCCGGCATCTGAGCCGTTCAAAGACAAGCCGAAGCTCAATAGTTATGAAGTTCCATTCGAAGCTTATGAGGGCACAGCTCAACGGGTGATCGTGTCCGTCAAGTTTAACGATTCCGTGACGGTGCCCATGGCTCTCGATACAGGCGCCCCGGGCCTCGTGATCTCTCCCAAGCTGGCCAACCAGCTCGGTCTATTTAGTGGCGACGAAGGAAAGGTGGAAGTGCAAGCCGGTGGTATCGGCGGTTCGGTTACTGCTATCCGGACATTCATTGATAAGGTTCAGATCGGGGAAGCCAGCGATATCTTCATTCCTGCGACCGTCACTCGCTCAGTATCGTCTGCCTTTGAAGGGCTCGTTGGCATGGATTTCATGTCCAAGTACTCATTCAAGATTGATTCGGTCAAGCACGTCGTGATCTTCGAAGAAATCGAGCCCAATCCGAACTGGCCGGGCGGACGTCCTGAACGATGGTGGCGGGAGCGTTACAAAGAGCTGAATGCTTTACGAGCAGCATGGAGGCGTGCTGTGCCTCACGAACAGCAGTGGCAAGCACAATATGGACCTGCTAAGTTCGCCAGTAACCAAGTCATGGAAGTTGATAAACTTCTGGATAAGCTCGATCGTTATGCCAACCAACATTTCGTGCCTCAAAGCTGGGGGTAGCAGGGGTAGCCAAGAACCATCCGAGCTCCCGTTCCGCTTCCCACTCAAATAGCTGGTCATTCGCGATTGTCAGGAGCGTTCGTTAGTCGTGCAAAGGGAAGAGGCTTTTGCGTTAAGAAAATATCGTCGCACCAGCGCCTCCACGGCTGTGAAGTGGCGTTCGGGAAGATTCTTGAAACGGCGTCGGCAATCGGCAAGAGCGTCTTCAGCGGTGAGGAACGGTTCAATCACGGACTGCAGATGGCCATAGTAGTCTCTGAGCTTCACCTCAGCGGTTCGTAGGTGGCTCGAATCACCGGCAATGGTCAGCGCGGCTTTCGCCTGGTCGCCCTCGGATTCTACCAGCGCCTGGAAACAGAGCCCCTTCAAACGTTGTGTGACGGTGCTGCGGTCCCAACCAAGGGTGGTGGCGGTGGCCTGCATGTCGAAGCCGTGCTCCCTCAGACAGTTCAGGACCGCAGCATCGCCGGCGGGATCGGGGAAAATCTGCTTCACGCGCTCCGTCAACCGCTCACGCTCGTCGCCTAGTCTCAGGGACTCCCTGGTCAAGACCGGGCCGTCGCTCAGAGTCACGGCCTGTTCCAAACAGTGGCGGAGTTCGCGCACGTTCCCCCGCCATTCATGCTCGGACAACGCGCGAAGCGCCTCATTCGTCAGCTTCGGGACCGGCCTCCTGAGTTGTTCAGCGATCTGGCTCAAGAAGGTGTCGGCGAGAAGCGGAATGTCTCCAATACGTTGGCGCAGCGGCGGGAGGTGGAAGACCATCCCGTTCAGCCTGAAGTACAAGTCCT
Source organism: Nitrospira sp. (assembly GCA_024760545.1). Classification (NCBI taxonomy): domain Bacteria; kingdom Pseudomonadati; phylum Nitrospirota; class Nitrospiria; order Nitrospirales; family Nitrospiraceae; genus Nitrospira; species Nitrospira sp. The sequence goes on along the minus strand of CP060501.1, from coordinate 1,392,023 downwards.
CGCGAAACCATCCCTCCGATACACCCTTCCGTAGGTCGCGGTTGGTCGCGGCCACGATGCGAACATCCACTGTGGTCGGTGAGGTGGCGCCGACTCGATAGAATGACTTGTCTTGCAGCACCCGGAGCAGCTTACTCTGATGATCCATCCGGAGATCGCCGATTTCGTCCAAAAAGATCGTGCCGTGGTCGGCGAGTCCGAAATAGCCACGGCGATCAGCCGTCGCGCCGGTGAAACTCCCCTTCATATGGCCGAAGAGTTCACTTTCAAACAACTCCGGAGAGATCGCCGCCATGTTGACGGCGACGAAGGTGTTCCCTGATCGGAGGCTGAGCCGATGGACGGCACGGGCAAAGAGCTCCTTGCCGGTTCCCGGTTCCCCGAGGAGCAGGACGGTCAGCGGAGACTTGGCGCTCTTCTTGAGGTCGTGAAACAAGCGAAGCAAAGCGCGATCCTGTGTGATGATTCCAAAATGGCCGGATTCGGCTTGAAGCCGCGTGAGTTCCGTATCGCCGATGGTATTGGGTACGGTGCTTGCCGCTTGGAGATCGGCGAGCCGTCCTTCCAGGTCCCGCAGGTATCGGCGAGCCTCCTGCTCCTGGCTTTGGGTCTCCGCGATTTGGAGTCGTAGTGCCTCTGTCGTTCTGGCCAACGCTTCCTGTTGGCCGGCGGAAGAGGCGATTGTCGCCTTGGCCGTCTCCAAATCTTCCTGAAGTGCTTCGGCTCGGTCCTCGCGGAGAAGAAGTGCTTCTCTGACGGCCGCGGATTCTTGCTCGACGCGGATCATGTCTCGCTCGAGCAAGATCAGGCGTGTGCTTGCCGTCAGATTCGCCCAGGCCGTCGTGCCGATGAAGACGAACAGGGAGGTCGCCAGCGGGAGTGCGACCGGTGTCACGAGCGATATCGTGCTCAAGATGATGACGCTGAGTATGCCATAAAGCACGACGACAGCACCGGCAAGCAGGAGGCCGATCGTTCCGCGGTGGTGCAAGAGGCACCACGCGACAAGCGACGCCACCAATAGGGTGATGATGAAGTTGCCGAACCAATCGAGAGCGCGGATTTGTTCATGGTTGAGCAAGGCATTCAAGTGATGGAGGTGGGCGGTCATGCCGTCGACCGAAGCGTTGGACGGCAAGAGCCATGTTTCCGGGCTTGATGGGCTCGATCGAAACACGACGACTTTGTCTTTGAACCAGGTCTCCAGTTGCTGCTCATCATGGCGTTGGATCGTCTCCCAGACCGATGACAGTTGAATGGGCTGAAGAGCAGCGAGTGATCCATCCCCGACGATGTTGAGCAGCACCGTCGCATCAGGATTGCCGGAACCCAACTGTGCGGGCGCTGCGGCTTGCCGGCGAAATACCTCGTGCAGTATCGAACCGAAGGCCGGTACGGTTTGAGTTCCAACCCTGATAGACAGCGGGATGCGACGGGAGACGTGATCAAGATCGCTCCCGACTGCCACGTGTCCGACGATTACAGCCTCAGACTGAAGAAATGAGTCGGTATCAAACATCAGGACCACGGGTGAAGCCGTGCGAAGAGCTTCCAGCAAGAGCGTATCGCTTGCGGCTCCTCCGCGCTGGGCAGGACTCGCATGATCCAGCCGATGGTCGATGCCGATCGAGGCAGCACCGGCTTCATGTAGCGCGACAATCAGCTGTGCCAGGATGGCGCGGTCCCACGGGCCCGAGCCGAAGCGTTCCTCACTGGCTGCGTCCCGAACAACAACGGCCAAAGAAGGATTCATACCGATGGTTGTGCGGTGGCGAAGCCAGGTGTCATAGGTGGCATAATCCAGCGCCGTAAAGGTCGCAGGGGCGGCGGACCACAGCAGCGTTGAGAGGAGCGTGGCCAGTACGCCTATGCCAAGCGCTTGCAGAGGAACGGACGCGAGAAACAGACGCCAAAGTTTTTTAGGATCACGCATATGAACTAGCGGACGCCTAGCTCATCGAGCAGAGATTGTGCTTCTTGTTTCGGGATGCCTTTGAGAGTCGCTTTGGCTTTTGCGACATCGGCATCGAGCCCGAGTCCTTTTGCATAGATGCGAGTCAGGGCTTTCTTCGCCGGGATGAAACCGTCCGATGAGGTGAATTCGAAGCAGGTGAGAATGTTCTTGTCGAACGGCTTCAGGTATTGGTCCCATCCCGTTTCATAGAGTGTAGCCAATTGAGCTTGCGCCTCTTCGCTCAGCGCAAAACATTCCTTCAGCAGTACCGGAATTGCATCTTCTGCCCGGCTTTGCTCAAGGAGAATCTTTCCCAACGATTGCTGTTCTGTCGGACGACTGATATCGGGAAATTCGTTCCATAGTACATTGCGATAGCCCCGCAAGGCTTTCTGCCATTCCATTCGGCGCTGTTTCGTCGACTCCGAAGACAGCGCTTGGCGTCTCGCCTTGGACAACGCATCAGCGGCAGCTTGTTGGCCGAGATCAGCGGCTTGCATCCACCAAAAAATCGCCAGCTCCAGGTTTTTCTCAACTCCCTGCCCATTCTTATAGGCGTTGCCGAGAAACAACCGAGCCTGCGGCACACCGCCGACCGCCGCCGTCTCCAGATGTTGCGCGGCTTCTCGCGTCTGTCCAGTGACTTTCAGCAGCAGCGCTAAGCGGTAATGGGCATCGAGAAAGTGGGGACGCAGTTCGAGCGCCCGTCGATAGGACTGAACGGCCGCAGTTATATTGCCGAGCGAGTAGTGGACACCTCCCAGGCTGTAATGGGCATGAGGCGAGGCCGGTTCCAGCCTGATCGCCTCTTTCAGCGCGGAGGCAGCTGCACGCCAGTCTTGTTTTGCCGTGAGGAGGAGCCCAAGTTGGAGATGTGCGTTTCCGTCATCCTGCTGCAGCATGATGGCGGAGTGACATTCTTCGATGGCGGCGTCCAGATCGCCGATGCGAAGAAGCGCCTCGGCTAGTTTCAACCGGTAATCCGGGACATCCGGCAAAAGGCGAACGGTCCGCCGCAACGCTTCGAGGGCTGTCACCGCATCAGGTCGCTCGTTGAACCCCAGTTCGGGAACTGACCCTGATGACTCAGCGGCCTCTCCGTCGCCTGATGAATTATGCTCTCCTGGTGCATGTGAGAAAGCAGGAAACGGCGAGAAAACGAGCGCGGCGACGGTGAGGGACAACAGGATCAATCCGAGACGCATTGGATAACTTTCATACGTCGAGAGCCAGGCACATCAGCCTTAAAGTATACCATCCGAGAAGAGACTGCACGAACGGGGTCTACCCAGCGTTTTGAAGGGAATGGGCCAGCCGGTCGATGGTTTCTTGGAGAACCGATCCTGAGAGAAGGACGGGCTCATGCGGCACCCGCCAGACCGGTTCCATGGGGGCGGGATCACCGGCACGTCGTGGGATCACGTGCCAATGGATATGAGGGAGCTGGTTGCCGAGAAGTTCATAGTTTATCTTCTTGGCTTGATACACTTCGGCTAAGGCCTTGGCCACGCGATTCACCTCTTCGATCAGCTGAAAGCGTTCAGTGGGCGCCAGCTGGAATAACTCGGTGGCGTGGCGCTGAAAGACCACGACTGTCCAGCCAGGGAAGAATTGGTCATCGTGGAGATAGGCCTTCGACAATCCGAGATCTGCGATGAGGTGGTCCTGTCGGGGCCAGCTTCCCATGCAGGCTTTGCATGTCGCATCTTTCATGGCTGATTGGCCTTGCGCCACTCTGCTTCTGTCAGGATGCCCTTTTTGATCAACAGCTGAATCAACTTATCGACTGTATTGCGATTGGCGGCCGCAAGTGGCTCCGCGGCCGGCGAGCCGGGAGATGCCGGAGATTCGGCACGCTTTGGGTCAGGAGGGGGCCGCTTCTGCCCCAACACTCTGAACGACGGCGTGAAGACGGCCACATAGTCCCGGTTCCTGATCCGAACAACGGCAGGAAGACTATCGGTTTGCGGCGAGAGGTCCAGAGCAGGCCCCGCTGGGATGTGAAAGTAGGGTTTTCCGTCGTTGGTATGACCATCTTGGTCCAGCACCTCGAACCGTTTCAGGAAGGATTCGCCTGTCAGCCCCTCCCGGTCTTCGCCGGCCAAATTGGTAATCTTCTCCAGCACGATCACCAAGGAATCGCCGGTGATCGCATCCGGTGAGAGGTTCCTGACACTCACGTCATAGCGGTATTCACTGGTGAAGTTGTCACGACTCTTCAAGGTCACAATCGTCTGCACTTTCCCGGTGAAATCTGTCAGCTGATCCAGTGATCCTGCGATACTGGTCTCCAGCTCCGCGACGGCAAGCGCTCCGACGAGGAGGTAGCACACTCTGAGCCAGGCCATCATGATAGAGGTATCATCCTAACGTGATTTGCCGAATGGCAGCATAGCAAACTTGAAAGCATTCGGCGAGCAATCCCGCGCATGTCGCCTTGACACACCAATTCCGCCGACGATATTCTTCGCGCCGGTTTGCGTGGTTATTCAGGGCTCTCTATTACCTATGACGCTGTCAGCCCCTCACCGACTAAAGGTCCCGGAGATCTCCCGCGCCCTCGTGAATGCCCTGATGAAACTCTACGACTATCCGCATCCTCTCAAACGCGGGCGAGTTATTCACGGCTACGATCGGCCGCATGCCGTGCGGACGGCAACGATGTGTGTTGCGGTCGCCAATCGTTTGGGACATCCTCGCGATCGGGTCCGGCTCTATCACGTTGCCTGTCTTTTGCATGACCTGGGCCGTGCCGGCCTTGATCGGCAACTCTTTGGATCTATTTGGTCTTGGGCCAAGCAACGGGGTATTCCGACGAGACCTCGTGAATGGCGGGCCATTCATCCGGAGACGACGTATGGCCGGGAGACGGAAGCGTTCGTTTCCTCGTATCGCCGCGATCTTGTGGCTTCCGGCGTGCCTATGGACAAGTGGGCTGTCGAACAGATCGAGATGCGGTTGGGCTATGCCCGGCGTCTTGCCAGGCGATTGCGGGCGGTGAAGCCGACCTTGAGGAAACTTGGCGTCGGCTGGCAGCCTTGGATGCGACTGGTGATGTTGTATTACTATTACCCCGAACGGTTGGCAAAGGCGAAGGCCTGGGTGAAGCAATTGGCCGAGATTCTCGTCGCCTGCGAGCAATTTGAGGCCTATAGCAACCAGCGACGGGGTCGTGATTATTATGTGAGGAGCAAGGAAAGCTTGTCGGAGGCCTTTGCGTATCTCGATAAGCTGGAGCGGGAAGGCATCCTCGGCAGCGAGGTCCTGAATGTTGTACGGACGCTGACGGCTGAAGGCGCGTTCGACGCCGTACTGGAAGAGGCACGGGGCGAACCGCTGACGCGAAACGACCACCGCTACCTTCGCAATCTTATGAGTGGGAAAATCTGATGGCTGTCCAAACGGTGCCGCTGGCGATTCGCATGGAGGGTGGCACGCAGCTCGAGAATATCACGAAATTCGTCGCCGATGCCGTGGCCGGATCGACTCTCCGGGCCGGGATCGTGACGGTCTTTGTCAAACACACCACTGCCTCCGTCATGATTATTGAGGATGAACCGGGGATTCGGGCCGACACGAAAATGTTTTGGGATCGCCTCATTCCTCCCGATCCTGGCTGGCAGCACAACACCGTCAATCCTGGGGAAGACAACGGCCACAGCCACCTTCGAGGGCAACTCCAGGGGCCTTCCATCACCATTCCGTTCACGGCCGGCGCCCTGCTGCTGGGAACGTGGCAGCAAATCGTGCTTGTCGATTTTGACACTCGCGCCAGAACCCGTGAGCTTGTTGTGCAGGTCCTGGGTGAGTAACGAGATCCGATCCATCGTGCTCCTCCTCGCCGCCGCAATGCTCGGCTCCTCGGTCAACGCCGCGGAATGGGGCAAGCCGCTGGGTGCCGCTTATGACGGTCCTGAAGGCAAGCCGCGCCCGGTGACACCCTCGACCGCGGAACTCAGCGCTGACGAACGATCGACCATTGGGGTGTTTGAGCGAGCGGCCAAGTCGGTGGTCTTCATTGCCAACACGGCAATCCAACAGGACATCTGGTCGCTCAATGTCATGGAAGTGCCGCAGGGTTCAGGATCCGGTTTTGTGTGGAGCAAGCAGGGCCACATCGTCACCAACTTTCACGTCATCTATGGGGCCGACACGATCAAGGTCACCTTGGCCGACCGAAGCGAACACCAGGCCAAGCTGGTCGGCGCCGATCCCGATCATGATCTGGTGGTGCTGCAAATTCAGGTGCCGGATGGTCACCTCGAGCCGCTGGCCATCGGTTCCTCTCATGACTTGCGCGTCGGACAAAAGGTGCTGGCGATCGGAAATCCTTTCGGGCTCGATCATACCTTGACGACCGGGATCGTGAGTGCGTTGGGACGGACGATCAAGTCACTGTCCAACCGGACGATCGAAGGGGTGATCCAAACCGATGCGGCGATCAATCCCGGCAACTCGGGCGGACCGTTGCTGGACGGCGCCGGCCGGTTGATCGGCGTGAATACGCAAATCGTCAGTCCGAGCGGAGCCTACGCCGGAATTGGTTTCGCTGTTCCGGCCGATACGGTGAACCGCATCGTTCCGGAACTCATCAAGCATGGAAAGCTCATTCGTCCCGGGTTGGGCGTTTCTCTTGTGCCGGATGCGATTGCAAAGCGATGGGGGATCAAGGGATTAATTATCGGCAAGGTGACGCGTGGCGGTGCCGCCGATCGCGCAGGTCTCAAGGGGGCACGTGAAACCGTTGCCGGGCAGATCCAACTCGGCGACATCGTGGTGTCGGTTGGCGGAAAGCCCGTCGCCACCGCCGATGATCTGATGGATGTGATGGAAGAGCATAAAGTCGGCGACCAGGTGAGTGTGGAGATTCTACGCGGGAATCGGCGTGAAAAGGTTTCGGTGATCCTTCAGGCCGTCAATTAGTGGGACGGCATTTCAAGACATGCGTATGGTAGGATCATTCGGTCGAGTGTTGTGGAGGGCCACCAATGAGTGATCGCAGATCTCCCGATCAGGATGTGCCAAAAGATCGCAGCGATGAGCCGCCGTTGAAGACCGGGACCGATCCGATCGAGTTGATCGAGGAGTGCCTGGCCTCTTTCCCCGACGGTGATCCGCGACAAAAGCTGCTGTATAAGTTGCGTCACGCCGTGATGCTGTCTCAAGCCACCACTCAACAACGTGAGCTGGAATTCAAAAAGGTCAGCGAGGTCGTCGCCAAACTGACGGCACCGGCGAATCGTATCGGCACCTTACTCGAGGTCCCGGGAGAGGGACTCGCACGTATCGTCGTCGGCGGGGCCGAGTATTATGCCAACGTTGATCCTCGTGTGCCTCAGTCCGACCTGAAGATCGGAACCCAAATTCTCGTCAACGAAGCCTACGCCGTCATTAAAACGCTGGGGTATGATCGAAACGGCCCTATTTTGAAACTGACCGAAGCCATGCCGGACGGTCGATTACGGTTCGAGCAGGAGATGGGCCGACAATCATTGATCCTACAGCGGTCGACCGATCTTCTCGGTGTGGACCTCAAGGCGGGCGATGAAATTCGCATCGATCCCAGTCACCGCGTGGCGATCGAGAAAATGGTAGACCGCAAGGCAAGCCAGCATCTCCTCGACGAAGTCCCTGCGGTCACGTGGGCGCAAATCGGCGGGCAGCACGAGGCGATCGACGCCATCAGAAAGGCGATCGAGTACCCCCTGTTGCATGCCGAGACATTCGAACGCTTCAAGTTCTCCCAACCGAAAGGCTTTCTTCTTTATGGCCCGCCGGGATGCGGAAAAACGCTCATTGGACAGGCGGCGGCGGGCAGCCTTGCCAAACTGGTCGGCGAATCCACAGCGGAGCGCGCTGCTGATACGGACACACGCCCCCCGGTGACGAGCGGTGCATTTCTCCACGTGAAAGGGCCTGAAATCCTCAACATGTGGCTTGGGGAATCGGAGAGGATGGTCCGTGACCTCTTCGAACAGGCTCGTGCGCGGCGCAAAGACGGCGCCTTACCGTTTATTTTTATCGATGAAGCCGAGTCGATTTTAGGAACACGGCGCGCGATGCGGTCTTTCAATATCTCGAACACGCTCGTCCCGATGTTTTGCAGTGAAATGGACGGGATCGAGTCGCTCCGGGATGTGGTCATTATTCTGGCCTCCAACCGGCCGGACTTGATCGATCCGGCGGTGCTGCGTCCCGGCCGCATCGATCGAAAGATCAAAGTTGGTCGCCCGAGTAGGGAGGCGTCGGAAGAGATCTTGAAAGTGTACGTGACTGCAGACCTCCCGCTGGATCCGGCGGTGGTGAAAGAACGAGGCGGCGAGCAAGGGCAGGTTGTTACATCGCTCGTTCAAGATGTCATTGAGGCGATCTTTCGGCGGACGGAAGAAAACCGGCTTCTGTCCATCCGACTTAGGAACGGTCAAAGCAAGGTGCTCTATCGGGGTGATCTCGTGAGCGGAGCGATCTTGGCCTCGATTGTCCAACGCGCCAAGGAAAAGGCGATCGACCGCATGATTCGGGCAGGACAGCCGGCGGGATTAGTGGCTCAGGATTTATTGGACGCGGTCTCGGAAGAGTTCAGAGAAGGCGAAATGTTGCCGCCGGACGATGCGGCCGAAGAATGGCTGAAATTACTCGACCATCATCCGGAACAGGTCGTAGGCGTTTCCTCATTCCGGCGAGGCCGCCAGACTGAAGAGCGTCTCGTGAATCAAATTATTTGAAAAGAGAAAGAGCCTGGGGAGAGGTAAGAGCCTCGATTGTGATTATCTCGTACCTTCCCCCTGGGGTGTGATGCCTGATTGATTATGTCTCTCTTCGGTATCGAAACAGAGTATGGGATTACCAGGGATGATGTGCCGGAGATGGATCCGGTCGTCGAATCAATGGAATTGGTGCGGGCATATCTGACGGCCTCCTTCGAACGACGGTGGGATTATGGCGGCGAAGATCCGCACGAAGATGCTCGGGGCTTTCGCGCGTCCGGCTTGCAGCAGGATAAGGAAGAAGATGAGTTCGCCAAGGTCGATGCTCGTCGCCCCTTTTCATTCCACGAGATGAAAAGCGACCTTGTATTGCCGAACGGCGCGCGATTCTACAACGACCACACACATCCGGAGTATTCCACTCCTGAGTGTCGGACGCTTCGAGATCTCCTGGCTCAGGATCGCGCGGGAGAACGTATCGTGCTGCGAGCCGCCCATCGGCGTAACCAGGCGCTCGGCGGCGCGCGGGTCCGGCTGTACAAGAACAACACGGATTTCCATGGCCACAGTTACGGTTGTCATGACAACTATCTCGTCCCACGGGCCGTTCCCTTTTCCTCTCTTGTGGCAGGCCTGGTGCCGTTCCTGGTGAGCCGACAAGTCATCGCAGGCGCGGGAAAGGTCGGAACTGAAGCGCAGGAATCGAGATATGTTCCAGGGGGCTATCAGCTCTCGCAGCGCGCAGACTTCATGGAAGCGGAGTTGGGTGTTGATACGATGCATGACCGCCCGATTCTCAACACCAGGGACGAGCCCCATGCGGATCGCCGGAAATATCGACGACTCCATCTCATCATCGGCGATGCCAACATGTGCGAGTATGCGACTGCGCTCAAGGTCGGAACAACACGGCTGGTTCTCGAACTCATCGAGCGGGGCGCCGCACCTTGTGTAGAGCTGGATCAGCCCGTGGTCGCTCTGAAACAGGTGTCGCGTGATCCGGACCTCAAAGCTCTGGTCAGAACAAAAGAGGGCCGCACACTTTCTGCTTTGGCGATTCAAGAACGGTATTATGAGGCGGCTTCACGAGAGTTGACGGGTTCCGATGAAGAATCAGATTGGTTGTTGAAGGAATGGGGCGAGACCTTGCATCTGCTGACGCGAGACCGCTCACAGTTGATCGGGAAGTTGGATTGGGTCACCAAACAGTGGTTGCTCGAGACCTTCATTCAGGAAGAACGGCTCGGTTGGGATGATCCGTGGTTGGCTAGTTTGGACCTGGAATATCACAATGTGAACCCTGAACAAGGGCTCTACCTCGGGTTAGAAGCCGAAGGGAAAGCTTGGCGAATGACGACCGATGAACTGATTGAAGAGGCGATTCGGAACGGGCCAGGCGATACGCGCGGCGGGCTGCGTGGAGTCTGTGTACAGCGGTTTTCTCATCAAATTACGTCGGTGCAATGGGAACGCATCCAATTTGCCGGTGGGATTCGAGCCCACCATCTGGACATGGGAGATCTGTTCGATCCACAAGAAGTGCGACGATGTATGAACGTCTTCCAACGTGCCCATTCTCCGGCTGACGCACTGGCGACGTGGCGTCACAGAAAGGATACAGGGATATGAAACACATCATGACGCTGGAACGGCGGGAAGGTCCGGTCGATCCGATGCCCAAAGCGCCTCGTCCTCAAGACGAAGGAGGTGGCCCGCGACGCCCTGATACCGGATCGCCGGATAAGGATAGCCTTATGAAGCGGATGCGAAAAGTTGACCCGAAACAGGCGGAACGATATCGGCAGCGAACGGGTGAGTAATGGAGAAACACGGAGTGGAGAGTATTTGAGGGAGAAGCGAATTGAAGCCGTCGCTTGGAAGTCGACACTATTCATTGAGGATCGGTGATGAGATGGGCATGCAGGGCGATTTCTATCAACTCTTGAAGGAACAGGGCTATGTCTTTGGAGTTCCGGGGCAGGCCGGAGCCGGTCAGGAATTGACGACAGCTACGACGATCCTCGCGTTCAAGTACCGTGATGGTGTTCTCGTGGCAGGGGACCGTCGCGCCACCGCCGGCAATATGGTGATGTACGACCGCACCGACAAAGTGTTGGAGATCGACCGGCATAGTGTCATGGCCATCGCCGGAGTGCCTGCCACAGCGTATGAGATGGCGCGTATTCTCGAACATTCTTTCAAGTACTACCGGCGGACCCAGCTTCAGGAGCTCAGCTTCGAGGGCAAGCTCCGCGCACTCTCCAAATTACTGAAGGATAACGTCGCCGCGGCCTTGGCGGGGACAGGAGCTGTGGTCCCGATCTTTGCGGGGTACGATGCCGAGCAAGAAACGGCGAAAATCTACTTCTACGACATTCTCGGCGCGGAGTTCGAGGGAGTGGAATACGCCGTTTCGGGGTCCGGATCGCCGACCATTCGTGGAATCCTTCATTACTTGAACACATGGGGAGAACAGCCGCTGAATGTAATGCCGGAGGAACTGGCTACTATTCAGGCATTGCGGTTACTGACGAGCGCCGCGGAATTCGACAGCGCGACCGGTGGAGTCAACCGAGAAGCCGGGCTCTATCCGGTCGTCAAGTTCATCACTGCCGGCGGTGTGAGAACGATGTCGGATCCTCAACTCCGATCGTTGTTCGAAGCAAACGTTTCTCGAAGCCTGTAAGGATCATGCCCTATGTATGAAGAGCCGTATCGATGGGTCGAGGCGGTCGGGAATCGCCGGCAATATCTCGACGAACAGTTTAAGCAAGGAAGCCCGGTCGTCGGCGTCGCGTACGAGACCGGTATTCTGCTCATGACGATGAGCAAGGGGACGCCGAAGTTGTATGAGATTTACGATCGTCTCGCGTTGGGTGGGATGGGACATCCGGCCGATTTAGAGAAGCTGCGCTTCAATCTATTGGAGATGGCGCATGTCGAAGGATTCAATCGCTCACCGTCCGATGTGACGGGCGGTCGGATGGTGAAATACGGCATTGCGCCGATGATCAAACAGGCGTTCGAAGAGGTGTTCAAAGCCCCCTTCATCGTAAAAATTGTGCTGGTCGAGTTAGGTCAGAGACCCGGGAAAGATAGTTTCTTGACGATCGACTACGACGGGACGTTTGACGAAAAGATTCGGCATGCTGTGGTGGCGGCTTCATCGGCCATCGAACAGGAGATGACTGCGTACCTGAAACAGCAACCGATAGCCTCGCTCGAAGAGGCCATCGGTTCGGCCATACGCACGTTGGCACTTGGGGATCGTGCTCAGCGTCACGCGCTCGAAAATGGCGGAGAACATGGCGAAGCTCGGACGGGTTCCGATCAGCAGCCGGTCGACTCCGAGACGCTATATGCCCATATGCGCCAATGCCTTGCCGACAAAACGATTGAATGCGCCCTGCTGGATCGCCAAATGCCGGGCCCTTCCAAATATCGAACGATCAGTATCGATGAGTTGGGAAGAGCGCTCCCAGGGCACCTGGTTACCCCGCTCACGTGATCTCATGCTGAACCGAATTTTTGGCTTGGAGACCGAGTACGGGCTTTTGATTCACGAAGATCGCCCCAGCCACACGCCGACCTGGTTTGCCCATCGGATCCGTGACCATCTGTTCCACGTCTTGCGCCGCGGCGTGCTCGATCTCCACCACCGAGGGCATGACGAGGCTCCTGGTAATGGGGGATTTCTCACCAACGCCGGACGAATCTACCTCGATATGGGGCATTTGGAATATGCCTCCCCGGAATGCCATTCTCTGGCCGATGTGGTGGCATCAGACCGCGCCGGGGATCTTTTGCTGCAGCGGGCCATCGAAGACCTCGGTTTCTCAGATCGAGTGTCCTTGATCAAGAACAACATCGATCATGAGACGGATGCGACATTCGGGTCCCATGAGAATTACCTCGTTTCGCGGCGGTTTCCGTTTTCGAGGCGTGGGATGGCTCCGCTCGTGACGTTTCTCGTGACGAGGCAGATTTTTACCGGTGCCGGGCGGATCGGCTCCGCTGGTCCACAGGAGGCTTGGATTCAGGTGGATCGGTTGATTGTTCCACGGTCGGGCGTCGGTGCTCGTCATGGCTCGGAACTACCGTTTCAAATCTCCCAACGCACCGACCATATTGTGAATGATTTCTTCGAATGGGTTCAGCACAATCGGGCGATCGTGAATACGAGAGACGAGCCGTTGGCCGACCCCAATCAATACCGGAGGATTCATCTGCTGTTGGGCGATTCCAACATGGCTGAATATGCTACTGCGCTGAAGCTGGGAACGACAGGGTTGGTGTTGCAGCTGATTGACGAAGGCCATGCGCCTCAAGATTTGGAGATCGACGAACCGGTGGAAGCGTTGCAGGAGATCTCTCAGGATCAGGAGCGGAACTGGTTGATCCAGCTGCGGCCTCACAGAACGATGTCGGCTCTGGACATTCAAGAGCGTTTTCTGGAGTGTGCCGTGCAGCATTGCAAGGGGCAGGATGAGGAAACCGATTGGGTCCTTGCCCAATGGGCATCGGTTCTCCACGATCTGCGCGGCGATTACCAGAAACTGGTCGGGCGAGTCGATTGGGCGTCCAAGCTTTGGTTGCTCGAATGCTTCCGAGAAGCGGAACATGTCGCATGGACTGATCCCATGCTGAAGAGCTTGGATCTGGAGTATCACAATCTGAATCAAGAAAAAGGGCTGTACTATGGATTATTGGAAGAAGGGCGTGTGCCTCGCTTGACGACCGACGCGTTGATCCATCTGGCGATGGAAGAAGCGCCCAAGAATACGCGTGCGTATGGCCGCAGCGCGCTGGTAAAACACCTCTTGAATATGTGGCCTGCCACCGAGGCGGATCATCTCACGGATTCCGACGGGTTGTTCCCTCCCTATGTCATCAACTGGTCGATCTTTCAACTGCGCGGTCGTACGCCGTTTCCCATGCCGGACCCCTTCAAGACCTATTTCGAAGACGTACGAGCACATCTCGAGAACGTGATCGTCTAAGTCGTCCAATTTCATTAATAGCAGTTTGTTTTCCAGCAGAGATTCCCCCGTGCTAAGCTTTTGTCCGAATGTGGGACGGCGTGTCAGCACGAAGGACTCCGGACTGGAGATAGGTCATGAGAACGCGCAGGTGGATGATGGAGTATGGCGTGGCAACGGGTGTGGCGTCCCTCCTGACGATCATTCTTAGCGAGATTCCGTTGTTCCGGGAAACCTCGGTGGGCAAGCTTCGGGCGTCGGACCTCGTCCAGTTCGCAGGTTATGGTGGATCATTAGTGATTGCGTGGCTGGGCGCACGTGAATTGTCTGTCGATCCGCCGGCGGAATGGAAATGGATCGCGCCATTTCAAGGAGTGATTCTGCCGTTCGCAACGCTGCTGGCGCTCGGCATCGCCTATGGTGTGTTGCTCTATCTCCTGGAGCCGTTTCTCGGGAAGCCGGGAAGAGTGATGTACAACTGGGTCTTCATTGTGGCCATCGTTGCCGACAGCGTGTGGCTGATCCTGAGTTGGATTCGAAAATGCGTTCCGCTCGTTTCATCGACAAAGCCTCATAAACTGGACAAGGCGGCATAGTCCGATTCGGCCGCGACCCTGGCGTGGCTTTGTTAGATCCGTCTCGTTAAAAAGTCTACGATTCGATTCTCCGCCCAGTAGGGATCCTCTCCGTTCCGACCTCGATGAAAAAATCCGCAATGACCTCCGTAGCGAGGAGCGATCATGCGAATTCTGGGATGCCGTTGAATCTTCGGCACAGTGAACATCGGGTAGGGAATGAAGGGGTCGTCTTGTGCCGTAATGATGAGGGTAGGAACGGTGATGTTTTCGAGCACATGGCGTGCTCCCGCCCGATCATAGTAATCGGCGCCGTCCCGATATCCCCCGTCTCCAGCGGTGTAACGATCGTCAAATTCACTGATCGTGGCGATCCGATCGAGTGCCGACAGATCCCACTTCCCAGGCAACAGCGCCGCTTTGCGCCGAAGGCGTGATTTCAACCTCGTCAGAAAATGGCGATGGTAGATCCAATTGCGCGATTCCTCCAACGCGCGCGCACACACGGTCGGGTCGATATTCGGGCATACTGCTGCAACTCCCGCGAGCGCCGGCTCGACTTGGCCGAGCTCACCGGCTGCCTTGAGCACCAGATTCCCTCCCATGGAATAGCCGACCAACCAGATGTCGTCCAATCCGTCTCGATGAACCAATTCGCTGATGATCGCGCGGTAATCTCCGCTCAAGCCGCTGTTATAAAGAGTTGAGGAGAGATGTTCGGTCCCGCCACAAGTTCGTTGATTCATGCGAACGACGTTGAAACCCGAGCGATAGGCCTTTGCCGCGATGCCGCGCATGTAGCGAGAATCGCTGCAGCCTTCAAGCCCATGGACCAAGATCACGGTGGGAGACGTCTCGCGATTGTCTTGCCAATGGCAGAATCCTTGGAGTTGCGCATGCGGTTCGACGGAAAAGAAGCGCGACTCTTGAGGCAATCTGGCCAAGGATGTGTCCCGCGGCAGGTAGCGAGGGACGAGGGTCATGAGATGAGCGTTCCGAAGGGGGGCCGGAGGCTGAAAGGACGAGGCAATATCAAGTATCGTGTGATTGATCATACGCTGCAGTATGGTGCGCCAGGCTTTTCGATGGGGAGTGGACCTTGCTGCCGGTTTTCCTCATACCATATGCGCCCCATGAGAAGCATCGTTTTCGGAACCACACCACCATTCTAATAGAGGAATTGTGCTTCGGCTATCGGTGAAGTCATGAGGATTTGCTGTGAGCAGGGTTGGATTCCGACAAGAGATGGCCATATGGTATGAAGAAGCGAGCACTGAATCGCCGGCCGGATTGTCGACATTGCAGGGGGAGAGAAAGCCGCTACAGGGAGGAATCTCAACGAAGGGCAATCCGACACAAGATAAATTGGCTCCCCGGGCAGGACTCGAACCTGCGACCAGCCGGTTAACAGCCGGCTGCTCTACCAACTGAGCTACCGGGGAACAGAGTTTCAAGTGAAAGAAAGTGATATTCTAGCAAAACTTTTTGTGCAATAGGGAGATTTTTTAGACGTCGAAATCTTCGGTCTCGTCTTCATCCGATAAAGCGTCGGTGTTGCCTTTGGCCAGTGCGGCATAATGTTTGGCCCATGTGAGATAGAGATTGCCGCTATCGCGCATGGTGTCGGCTGCTTTAACGAGTTTTTCGACGAGTTCCGGGTCCTTGCCCGTGGATTGGATGACCGCTGCCCGTCGCTCGATCGCCTTTGGATATTCGTTGACCAAGCCGGCAATTTCCCCGAGCAACTCATCAATCACGTTGTCTTCATTTTCCATAGGTGCCTCACTGATCAGCAAGAAAAAGCCCCATAGCGCTGACGCTATGGGGCTTTCAATTCGAATCGAATCGGTTTAGCCCTGGTAGGCTTGCCCCAAGGCTGCGGATTCACCCTTTTTCGACATCAACTGTCCGGTAGCGCTAACAGCCTGCATTGTGATGGCTTCGTGCTTGGCGGCGTTGCAGACGACGACACATAGTTCGCAGCCTTTGCAGCGGTCGATAATAACTTCGGCTACCATCTTGCTGGTGTTCAAATCTAAACAGTTGGCCTCTGGACAGTACATGATGCACAGCCGACAGCCTTTCTTGGCCGTGCATTTTTCATCAATGACTTGCGCGACATTATACATGCAACGTGATTCCTTCTGTTACGCAGCGACGGCCGGATTACCGACTCGCAGCTCGATCTTGTTCTTCTCGGCCCATTCTCCGGCGATTTCGTAAGCACGCTTCACGGTCGCCAGATTTTTCGCCAGGAGCATTTCTTTCTTGGCGAACTTCTTCTTGATCGCTTCGTCCAGTGAGGCGGTTCCACCGGAAGCGACAAACTTCTTGCCGAATCTTTCTTGGAGGGCTCCATCTAAAGCTTCCATCGATACGCAATTGGTAATGCCGGCAACTGAACCGATCATGGTCATATTGGTCGACAATTCCGTACCCGCAGTCTCGATTGCCAGCTCGGTTCCCGCGATATAAAAGACGGCCACATTCAAGTCTTCGAGGCGCTGGACGTCTTCTTCCGACAACAGAGGTTGGCCGGAATTGATAATAACGACGCCGCCTTCCTTAATCCCTGAGTAGAACGGCATGGTATAGCTTTTCCCCATCGTAATGACCTGAGGATGGAATACTTCGATCACATCCGGGAATACGAGTTCGCCGCGATCATAGATCCGTTCGATGCCGATACGGCAATAGCTTTCTGCCGGTGCCATGCGTTTCTCGGCGCCGAAGAAGGGGTTTGAGATGGAGAATTTCCCATCCCGATTGGCAGCCATAGCCATGACATGAGCGGCGGTGACGGCGCCCTGCCCGCCCAAGCCAGACATCCGGATATTGAGTCGTTTCTTGATCATGAATGGCCTCCGGTCTAATTCGCTTGTGCTTGTGCGGCCAATTGTTTAGCCGCTGCTTTCCGCTCTTTGTCCTTTGCGGCCAGTTCAGCCAAGAGTTGCTTTGCCGGTTCGCTGACGTATTCCTTATACGCGAAACGCTCCGTCGGCTTTTCAGAGTCACGCATTTCTTGCAACCCTTCCATGCTGTTCTTGCCGATTTCGAGAATGCATGGCGTGTAGAGCTGGAGATAAGTGGGGCCGATTTCGCGGGCGATATGGACCGCGTTGCGGATGACCTTTTCAACCAGCGACGGCTTGCTGACCGTGCAGTTCACAACATAGTGACAACCGGACTCGCGAGCGATCTCAGGCAACCGCACCTTATCGAACAACTTCCCGACCGGTGCCATCTTGGCGACAAAGCCTTTTTGCATGAGCCCGCTCTCCTGGCCGCCGGTGTTGGCGTAGAGCTCATTGTCGAAGCAAATTGTCGTGAATTTCTCTTGGCGGAACCACGCTTGCAGCGTCATATCCAATCCGATGTCGACAGTGGCGCCATCGCCAGCGAGGACGACGACGTCCTTCACGCGATCGGGGAACCGGACACTGAGGGCACGCTTGAGACCTGATGCGATTGCGTTCTGGTTCCCGAACAACGAGTGGATGTTATGAACGGCGACCATTGGAAATACTAAGCTCGTACAGCCGGTGGAACCGACCATGACGGTATCCTCTGGATTCGGGAGAGAGGCCAAGATGTAACGGAAGGCCATCGATTCAGGGCAGCCGGCACACAGTGAGTGCTGCTCAATCAATTCCTTGGATGTCCCGATGTCTTTCCAACCCCGATCTTCCTTGCCGTAGGTCGCACTTTTCACAAGGTCTTGGTAGTCCGACGGCATGATGTCGTACAGGGCTTCGGAAATTTGGATACGTTCTTTGCTCATTATGGCCTCCTCAGGTACGCTCATCTAGAGCGAACAGGTTCGAAGTCAGTGCAACTCAGCTTCCACGACCAGCCAGGGAGAAGGTCTTCATCCCGAGGGCTGTCTTGATCTCCGATACGATAATCTCGGGTGGCATAGTCATGCCGCCGCAGACATGCGGACCGGCATGAACACGATGAGGATTTGGGATCGTCGCCCGGATTTCCTTGGCGAGCCAACCGGTCACGTTGAACTCTGGCACAAAAATGTGTTTCGCGTTCTTGGTAGCCTCTCGAATTTCTTCTTCCGGCCAGGGGCGTAATGTTTTCACCTTCACTAGACCACATCGCACGCCTTCGTCCTCCAACAACCGGATCGCTTCTCGACCCTGAGAAACAGCAGTGCCTGAAGCTACGATCACAACATCTGCGTCTGTATTTTCCGTGTCGATCAGACCATTCAGCCAATGGATCGAATGTTTTCGCGAGCGTTCGACAGCAGCCCAAATCTCTTGCTGCCAACTGGCATGGGTTGCATAGCTGATATAGTTACTCTTCATGACAAATGGATCGCGCATCATGCGAACAGGCGGACATTCCATATCCATACACGGTACGGGGGATCGGTAGGGATCATATGGCGGGAGGCACATGTCCGCAGGAGTGAGATTCACGACATCTTTTGTGTGTGTAACAAAGAATCCATCGCAGCAGAGTGCGAGCGGGAGGTGCACATCCGGCTCTTCAGAAACCATGTACCCCTTCAGAATCCAATCGAAGAAATCTTGAGCAGTTTCTGCGTGCCACACCAGCATGCCGGTATTCAGCAAATAGGCAATCTCAAGAGTGTCCGGTTGTATCGACAAGGGGGAGTTGATACCCCGGCAGGTTACGATCATTTGGATTGGCAACCTCGACCCAGCCCACATTGGAAAGTTTTCCATGGCGCGCATGGTGCCCGGTCCTGCTGTTGTCGTGAACACACGAGCTCCGCCAAACGCGGACCCTGCACATTGCGACATGACGGCAAATTCGCTCTCGCCTCGGAAATAGTCTCCGATATAGCCTTCCGCAAATAATTCGCCGATCAATGCGGCGGCTTCACTCTGTGGTGTGATCGGATACGCGATCATGACATCGCAACTTGCCCGACGCAGAGCTTCCTTGATGACTTCGCTGCCCGTGAAGAATGAAGGCGTGCGCGGAGCCTCATTCATCATTTTCCAGGTATCTGTATAGGTCTGCCCTTTTTTATTCTTCGTTCCAATGACTGATTTTGTTTCTGCCATGGACTCGGCCTCCTTTCACACGCTCGTGGGTCTCAAATCGTTAATTCGAAGCCCCGTTTTTGGCTGACAAACGTGGCTGGACGGTCCCTTTCAATCGCTTTACGGTATCGGCCAATCGCATGATCTTGTCGACGGATGCATCGCGGAATGAAAGCATGGCATCCTCATGGCCGGCCTGCGCACACATAGCGATAGTATAACAGGATGTTCCACCGCGAATGATTTTTAGCGACAGATTAGCCTGGTGACAATGGACGCCGATAAATATGCAGCAGTCGATCTTGTTGTGCCAGATCGTCAAATTGGGATGATTCGGGTTGATCTCGACTTCTGGGTTGATCTTTGGATACTTGGGGCGGTAGTCCGGCATTGGAATCAACATCGGCTTTTGGCTCGGCTGAACGCATTCCTTGAGCGTGTTAAAAAGATGTCGAATGGCCGTCGCTTTCTTTGCAGCCTTTTCGTTCCATGCCCACAGCACCAAGGGCCCGGGGAAGATTGTCGGGACTTTCGCCATTAAGAACTGACGCGCTGCTTCTTCATAGGCTTGATCTTCCGAGGTGATCACACCGTTGATGTGGGCTTCTCCTGGATTCGGTAGTCGAATCCCCATGCTGGCAGCGGCTGGTGGAAGAAAGTGTTCTGGTCCTGGGAGCACACGATAATCACTCATCACAACCTACACTCCGGGAAAATATTGGGTTGATGGAAGAAATGGTGTTTTTTCAGCCACTTGATTCTCTAAACACTCTAAGCTGTTTCTCAATCATTCCGCAACATCGCAGAAGGCCCACGGAAACGAGCTTTCGGGCCACTATCGGCTAGACAAATTAGGCCCTTTGTCCCAAGCAGGTTAAGGAGCACAGACCGTCGCGCACAATGCCCGCCGCATTATAGGTAGCACTCTTTTGTATTGTCAAATGAGGGTTCTACGACCGGTCCGGAACAAGGGCTTGCGCAGTGACCCCAAGGAACCCCCAAGCGAAGAAAAGTCGCTATGGGAGCTGTTCGCAGGCCTCCGTTGATCCGAGCATACAAGCTCGCTCGTAATCGTCTTTTGCGGAGCGCCCTTCAAGTCCTTCCTGATAAAGCTTTGCTCTTGCGAGCAAGATATGAAAATCGGTGGGATCGGCTCGTAGGATCGCGCTGAGGTCGTCGATTGCCTGGATCGGTTTTTCCAACTTCCTATAGACCGTGCTCCTGAGAAAATACGCCTCTTTCTGGTGGGGAATCCAACTGTCAGGAATTCGAGGCGGTAAGCACTTGTGCAAGACTGTTAGAGCAGCGGACCACTGTTTGAGAGCGACCAATTTTCGGGCCTCGGCGGTGTACAAATCAATGAGCCGGTGACGTGCCAGGTCAAAGAAGGGATCCAACGCGAGGGCCTGCTCGAACGAGTGCGCGGCTTCCTCGGGACGATTGAGCCACGTGTTGACGTCGCCATGACCAAGAAGAGCCCAGGTATTTCTCGGATCCATGAGCAGTGCACGATCGAAATCCATCCGGGCATTATCGACATATTCCGAATATTCGCTTGGCCTAGATCTATTGGAATATGCAGCGGAAGCGAGCCGCAAGTATGTTTGGCCGCGTACGATCAAAGGTTCGACGGATTGAGGGTCCAAGGCAGCCGCCTGCGAGGTCAAGTCAAGCTTCTGGGGAAGAAGCTGAGCGAGAATTGCTTTCTCGACCAAGGTTCGAGCCTGTTCACGGGCCTTATTAGTGCGGCCAAGGGGCTCGATAATAAGAGTCCGCGCTCTAATAGGAGAGGTCCTCAGCTCATCGAGCTGCGCTTTGAGTTCGGTATTCTCTTTCTGAAGACGACGAAAGTGTTCGGCCAAACGCTGTTCGGACTGCCATCGCTGAACTGCTGCTTGAAGGTTATCGAGGTCGACGACCGCGCGAATACGAGTATAGAAACTAGGCCGGTCATTTACGAAAGAGCGGCGTGACTCCAGAATTTCGGTTTTTGTTATTGCGGCAGCAATAGTGCGAACCTCCAATGAACTTGATTGGAAATTCGTGCCGGCCTCGATTCTTTCTAGGTCGTGAAAGGTTGACTCAATGTATAATCCTGCTTCTTCAACCGCTCTACGTTGGGCTCGCTGGAGCACTCGTTCCTCAGCTAGGGCCAGCGTGTCACCATCTCCCATCACATAGTGTCCTTCAGCCACGATGGTGGTTTCCGAAGCATTCGTGTATTGATACAGAGCGAGTACTGAGACAGTGATGATTGAAATCACACCCGACATGTGGCGAAAAGTCATGCCACAACTATACCGCTCGGGTTCAGGTCAGACAATGCTTCTAAAGTGAAGGGCAAGTCTTGTACAGCGCACGAGGGGAGCGTCAGGCTTGTTTGGGAAAAACCTGCATAAATGGGTGAATTTCAAGTCTTTCGAAGACACCTTGAACCGTATATGGGTCATTGCGGGCGAACTCTTCGGCCTCCGCCTGAGTCTCGAACTCCAATACCAGCAAGCTTCCGGTTTTATCCGTCAGGGGGCCGGCCAAAACCACTCGCCCTTCCTTATCCAGCGGTTCGAGGTTGGCCAAATGAGCAGGACGATGCACCTTCCGCTTGGCTTCTCCCTCTGGGCTATCGTAACCGATGATGACGAACTTCATATCACTGGTTTGCTGATCAGGTTTGTCCCTGTTCTATCGGGCCGAGGGATCGGACTAGGTAGGTTCTTCTTCAATGGGACAACGATCGTTGTATCCGGTTGTAACTTCGTGCCACCAACGGATTTCCTTTTCGCCGAGTTTCCAGCACAAGTAGACGATTCGGCCGTTGCGGATATGCGGAAAGTCGCACAACCCTAGGTCGATGTCCTTCACAACGACTCCCAACTCATGGATAGCGTGGAGGTTGGTGCTGATGTCCTGGAGGCTTTTCACATACGGGACTCCGGCGGGTGTCCCCCCTCCAAAACAAGCCTTGGCCGAGGCTTTGCTCACTTCCTCACGGGTTCGCAGAAGCACGGCCTTACTTTCTTGGACGGTCGACAGGTGCGCCTGGAGCTGAGGGATTAACTGATTCGCCTCGAAGAGGGAGAAGACCCGATCTGGGCTGGTTTCGTTTTCGTCCCGTGCCATATGGTAATCGTCTTGTCTGTGTAACATACTTTACATTCTGTGAACAAGTCGAGAATATGATAATGTCGATTGGCTGCGACGGGAAAATTCTTGCAGGAAACAAAAATCCAAATGCTAGTTGACAACCGATTGGTGCGTGGGTATCATTGCCAAAGGATCTAGAGCGAGCTGATTCTCTCCCATTTAGAATTCAATTCCGGAACCTATCTCGAATCAAACCTAGCAGCAGTGTGAGTGTAGTCATCAGCAAGCCGACCAGCAGACTTTGTTTGGGCAGCCATAGTTTCCTGAGAAGAAAAATAGACAACGAACTTCCACGAGTTCTTCCAACCCGACAAACCAAAACTTAATTAAGCTCATCGCCGAGACCAAAACGCGCTTTGCATGGCCAATCAGCTTGGGCGAATTCTTCTAGACGGTATCCGAGCCAAGGATGGAGAGGAGTTGTATGTCAGTAGCTAGGGGGGAAGTAATGCATCTTGCAGAGTTAAAACAGAAATCCATTGCCGACCTGAACGATGTGGCTCGGGAACTGAAAATCGAAGGAGCCGCCAATCTGAGAAAGCAGGAGTTGATCTTTGCGATCCTCCAAGCTCAGACCGAAAAAAATGGGGTGGTCTTCGGAGAAGGGGTGCTGGAGACTCTTCCCGATGGATTTGGTTTTCTCCGCGCACCGGACTCCAATTATCTGCCGGGTCCCGACGACATTTACATCTCGCCGTCACAGATACGCCGGTTCAACCTTCGCACAGGCGACATTGTGTCGGGCCAAATCCGTCCCCCGAAAGAAAGCGAGCGATATTTCGCCCTGCTCAAGGTCGAGAAGGTCAACTACGAAGACCCTGAAGTCGCGCGGGATAAGATTCTATTCGATAACCTCACCCCCTTGTATCCCGAAGAGCGACTCAATCTGGAATTCGACCGCGAGGAATATTGTACCCGCGTGATGGATTTGACCACTCCGATCGGTAAAGGCCAACGGGGGTTGATTGTGGCGGCCCCCCGGACCGGGAAGACGATGCTGCTGCAGGCGATTGCCCGAGCGATCCTCAAGAATCACAAGGAAGTGACTCTTATTGTTTTGCTAATTGACGAACGACCGGAGGAAGTCACCGACTGGCAACGACAGGTAAAGGCGGAAGTCATCAGTTCCACCTTTGATGAACCGGCTCAGCGGCATGCCCAAGTTGCTGAAATGGTGTTGGAGAAGGCAAAGCGTCTTGTTGAACACAAGAAGGACGTCGTCATTCTCCTGGACAGCATCACGCGCCTTGCTCGTGCCTATAACACCATAGCGCCGCCCAGCGGGAAGGTGCTCTCCGGCGGTCTAGATTCCAACGCGCTACAACGGCCGAAGCGCTTCTTCGGAGCGGCTCGCAACATTGAGAACGGCGGCAGCCTGACCATCATGGCGACCGCGCTTGTGGATACAGGCAGCCGTATGGATGACGTTATCTTTGAAGAGTTCAAGGGAACCGGGAATATGGAAGTTCACTTGGATCGCCGTCTGGCCGACAAGCGTCTCTTCCCCGCAATCGATATCAGTCAGTCCGGGACGAGAAAGGAAGAATTGTTGGTGGACAAGGATCGGCTCAATAAAATGTGGATTCTGCGCAAAGTGCTCAGCCCATTGGGCACGATGGAAGCGATGGAATTCTTGATGGATAAGATTAGTGGCTCCAAGAGCAATCAAGAGTTTCTCCAATCGATGAACCGATAGGCGGTGCTTGTTTCTTGGGCTTCCTTCAGATAAAGTATTGTCCTTTTAGGAATGGGGCACTCGCGTTTGAAATTTTTCGGTAAGGAGTCGTAAGTCATGCAGAAGGGTATTCATCCGGTCTATCGTGAGGCGACCGTCCACTGCGCCTGTGGAAACTCGTTCAAGACGCGTACTACCATCGGTGACGTCAGCGTTGATATCTGTTCCAATTGCCACCCGTTCTTCACGGGTACGCAAAAGATCGTGGATACTGAAGGACGCGTTGAGCGGTTCAAAAAGAAGTACGCGAAGACGGGCAAGTAGCGCAGCACCCGGTATGAAAGAGACCCTGCTTCGTGAGCGAAGCAGGGTCTCTTTTTTTATTCCCTCGATGTGACCGTGTAAGATTAAAGGTAGGAACGATGGAAGCGGTGTTACTCAAGAAATGGGAGAGCCTCGCGTCACGGTTTCAGGAGTTGACCGATCAGCTCATGGATCCGTCCGTTGTCAGCCAACCGACCTTGTTACACAAGCTCAGTAAGGAGAGGACTGATCTCGAACCGGCGGTCAGACTTTTGGGCACTTACCACGAATACGCGAAACAACTGGAAGACGCGATGCAAATTCTTGCCGACCCCTCTGCCGGCAGCGAGTTGCATAAGCTCGCGGTGGAAGAGAAAGCCGACTTGGAGCGACAACGGGAGGAAATAGAAGGGCAAGTCAGAGAATTCTTGATTCCAAAAGATCCACGGGACGAGAAGAGCTTGGTGCTTGAAATTCGAGCCGGAACCGGCGGAGACGAGGCGGCATTGTTCGCCGGCGAGCTGTTTCGGCTGTACATCAAATATGCTGAAAAGAAAGGGTTTAAGGTTGATACCGTTGAAGCATCCGAGACGGGCATCGGCGGCTACAAGAACATTGTTGCCTTGATCGAGGGCAAGGGAGCGTACAGCCACTTCAAGTATGAAGCCGGTGTGCATCGAGTGCAGCGGGTCCCCGTGACGGAGGCGAGCGGCCGCATTCACACATCCACCGTGACCGTGGCAGTCATGCCGGAGGTCGACGAAGTGGACGTGCAGATTGATCCGAAGGATCTACGAATCGATACGTTTTGTTCATCTGGGGCGGGAGGGCAGAGCGTAAACACGACGTATTCAGCCGTTCGAATCACGCATCTTCCAACCGGTGTCGTCGTGACCTGCCAGGATGAGCGGTCGCAGCTGAAAAACCGGACCAAGGCCATGCGGACCTTGCGTGCCAGGATCGTAGAGGCTGAACGGGAAAAGCAAGATGCGGAGATCGCTCAGAACAGAAAGTCGCAGGTGGGAAGCGGCGAACGGAGCGAGAAGATTCGCACATACAACTTTCCACAGAACCGGGTCACGGATCACCGAGTCGGTATGACGCTTCACAAGCTGGAATTGGTGATGGAAGGCGACCTTGATGAGATCGTTCAGGCACTGAAGGCTCAACAGCAGCAGGCTGAAACGGCGAAGGTATAGGTGCGGAAGTCTCCATGAATACAGAGCTGAAGACGGTCGGTACGCTTATGGCGTGGACGCGCCAGGCATTGGATCACTCCGGGACAACCAACTCAGCACAGGAAGCCGTATGGCTGTTGGCCCATGCTCTGAGCATGGAACATCATCAGTTGGCAAGCCGGGTGGAACAACCGGTGACGCCCGATCAACTGGCGCGGACAGAAGCGTTGGTGTCGAGGCGAATAAAACGAGAACCCTTGCAATACATTTTAGGCACGCAAGAGTTTTGCGGGCTCGAGTTTCGTGTGAACCCAGCGGTGCTGATTCCTCGACCGGAGACAGAACTGCTGGTCCAGGCTGTTCTCAAGGAGGGTGGGCTTGCCGCAGGTGCGACGCTTGTTGATGTTGGTACCGGATCCGGTTGTATCGCCGTGACGATCGCGACCGTTCTCGAGGGGGTGCGAATTCTTGCTCTCGATTGTTCCGCTGCTGCGCTGACGGTCGCAAAGGGTAATGCAGAGCGACATGCAGTGGGTGACAAGATTGCCTGGATAGAAGGGGATCTCTTATCGCCGCTTCGAGATCGTGATGTGGGTAGAGCGGTTGATGTCATTGTCTCCAACCCTCCATACATCTCTGACGAGGAATGGGTTCGACTTCAACCTGAGGTGCGGAATTTCGAGCCTCGAGGTGCCTTGCTTGCCGGACCACGAGGAACGGAGGTCCACGAACGGCTATTCCAAGACTCGAAGGAATTCCTTGTCCCGGATGGATTGCTCGTCATGGAAATTGGTCTGGGACAGGGATCGCTTGTGCGACAGGCGGCGGAACAAGCCGGAGGCTACACGGGACTTCAAACTGTGAAAGATGAGGCCGGCATTGAACGAGTCTTCATCGCGAGGCGGGCAGGGTAGGAACCACTGTATGGATGAAATTCTCATCAGCGGCGGCAAACGGCTGTACGGGGAAGTCCTCATCAGCGGTGCAAAGAATTCCGCGCTCCCGATTCTGGCCTCAACCATTCTGGGCGGCGGTGAATGTGTGATCACCAATGTGCCAAGGGTCGTTGACGTGCTTACAATGGGAAAGCTCCTGGGAATTCTCGGTGCCAAGGTATCGCACGAAGGGAATCGCGCGGTCATCCAAGCCGGTGCGATTGAATCGACCGAGGCTCCCTACGATCTTGTCAAGACCATGCGCGCATCCGTGTTGGTGCTTGGACCCTTAGTTGCCCGGTGGGGCGAAGCCAAAGTGTCTCTTCCCGGAGGTTGCGCGATTGGCTCCAGGCCGGTGAATCTTCATTTGGCCGGATTGGCGAAATTAGGAGCTGACATCGCGATCGAACATGGCTATATCACAGCCAAGGCGAAACGATTGAGAGGTGGACACATCTACTGTGATACACCGACGGTAACCGGCACCGAAAACATCATGATGGCGGCATCGCTGGCCGAAGGCGTGACTGTACTGGAAAATGCGTCGAAGGAGCCGGAGATCGTGGACCTTGCCGACTTTCTCGTGAAGCGCGGCGCCAGAATCCAAGGGGCCGGAACAGACGTGATAACGATCGAAGGCGTGCGTGAGCTCCATGGCGGAGACCACGAAGTGATTCCTGATCGCATTGAGGCCGGCACCTACCTGGCTGCGGCTGCCATGACCCACGGCGATGTGACGGCTAGGCACTGCCGTCCGGGGCACCTTGAGGCCGTGCTGATGAAGTTGCGCGAGATGGGGGCTGATGTACAGGAGGAGAAGGACATGGTGCGTTTGACCATGCCTGACAAACTGAGGGGAACCGACGTGAAAACCTTGCCGTTTCCCGGGTTTCCCACCGATATGCAGGCTCAGATGGTTGCCTTGATGAGCCTGGCCGAAGGTACAAGTGTGGTAACCGAAACGGTGTTTGAGAGCCGGTTCATGCATGTAGAAGAATTGCGACGGATGGGGGCTGATATCCGTGTGGAGGGTAATCGACTGGTCGTGACCGGGCGAAAGAAACTCACCGGCGCTCCGGTCATGGCGTCCGACCTTCGTGCCAGTGCCGGTCTGATTGTCGCTGGTTTGGCGGCAGAGGGGACGACTCAAGTCCAACGCGTCTATCACCTTGATCGAGGGTATGAGCGGATCGAAGAGAAATTAGGAGCGTTAGGGGCCGACGTTCGGCGCCGGCAGGTTACGGCGAAGACTCACTAGGGGCTGTCCATGTTGACGATCGCACTGTCCAAGGGAAAACTCATAGAATCCGCACTAGGTCTCTTCCGCCGAGCCGGGTACAAAATTGCCGGATTGTCAGGGGAGAGCCGCCGGCTGATCTTTGTCAGTCCGGAGAATGATATGACGTTTCTCATCGTTCGCCCCAGCGATGTGCCGACCTATGTGGAGTATGGGGGCGCCGATGCCGGAATTGTCGGAAAAGACGTCTTGATGGAGCAGGATAGTGACGTATACGAACCATTGGATTTGGGATTCGGAGCGTGTAGAATCTCCGTCGCCGCGCTCCAGGGAGAGGCATCGAATGATCGTCTGTCGTCCAAGATTCGCATCGCCACGAAATACCCTCGGATCACCGAGCGCTATTTCAACACGCGCGGGATTCCGGTTGAAATCATCAAGTTATACGGCTCCATTGAGTTGGCTCCGGTGGTGGGACTGGCGGATCGAATCGTGGATTTGGTCGAGACCGGCGGCACACTCAAGGCGCATGATCTTGTCGAAGTAGAAGTCATTGCCCAATCGACGGCTCGTTTCATCGTCAATCGGGCGAGCCTTCGACTCAAGCAGGAACCACTGATGACGTTGATTCGCAAGCTTCGGGCCGTGGTGCCGAACCAGCGTTCTCCATCCGGTAACGGTCGCCCATCGGCCGTCGGCGCGCGGAGGAAAAAGATGGTTCGTTCATGAAGATCGTCACGCAGGCAGATCGCAGTTTCCTCCCGTCCTTGAAGAAAGCCGCTCTTCGAGGTCGAACAACCGGCGCGGCTGTTGAAAAGATCGTGCGCACAATCCTGCAAGCGGTCGAGCGAGGGGGCGATAAAGCTGTTCTTCGTTACACCAAGCAATTCGATAAGGTGGCGCTGAAAGCCGACGCGCTACGTGTGACGCCGGAAGAGATCAAGAACGCCTACTTTCACATCAGGAAAGACGAAGGGGACGCGCTGCGTCTGGCAGCCCAACGGATTACCTCTTTCCATGAGCGGCAGCGGACGAAAACATGGATGTATCAGGACGGGGATGCCACTCTCGGGCAAGTCGTCGGACCGGTCGACGCCGTCGGGGTGTATGTGCCCGGAGGGAAGGCTGTCTATCCGTCGTCTGTGCTGATGTGCGCGATTCCGGCCAAAGTAGCCGGTGTGCCGCGCATCGTGATGGTCACGCCGCCTCAAAAGGGCGGGATTAACCCGTATCTGCTGGTTGCGGCCGACATCGCCGGAGTCACGGAAATCTATCGTGTCGGTGGCGTTCAAGGAGTCGCGGCCCTTGCCTACGGGACGAACACGATCGGGCGAGTGGATAAGATCGTCGGGCCTGGGAATATCTACGTGGCTACAGCCAAACGACTGCTCTATGGCACCGTGGGAATCGACATGGTCGCCGGTCCGAGTGAACTGCTGGTAGTGGCTGACGAGGACGCGAAACCGGCTCATGTGGCTGCCGATCTACTCTGTGAAGCCGAACATGACGAAGATGCGCAGGTGTTTCTTGTCACGACCTCCGAGCGGTTGGCCAAGGATGTGTCGAAATCGATCGAGGATCAACTCAGAGGGCTCAAACGAGAAAAGATCGCGTCAAAGTCGATTGCGCATCATTCCGTGGCGTTTGTCGTGCCCACCATGGACGAAGCCATAGCGGTAGCCAACGAAATCGCGGCGGAACATCTCACGCTCTCAGTGGATAACCCATTCGACTATTTGGAGAAGATCCGTCACGCCGGCGCATTGTTCTTGGGGCGTTATACGCCCCCGGCGGTCGCCGATTATGTGGCGGGGCCGAATCACGTCTTGCCGACTGGTGGCACGGCGCGCTTCTTTTCGCCGCTGTCCGTCAACGACTATGTGAAGGTCAGCAACATCGTACACTATACGAAACAAGAACTGGCCAAGGTCAAAGATCCGTTGGTCCGGTTGGCGCAGATCGAAGGGTTCGACGCGCATGCCAAGTCGGCACAGATCAGGTTCTCATGAAGAAAAACGGGTCGGCACTGCGACAAGCCAGCATCCAACGCGCCACCAAGGAGACCGACATCCGTGTCGAGTGGACCTTGGACGGCAGCGGACAGGGGAAGATCGACACCGGAATTCGATTTTTCGATCATATGTTGGAGCTGCTGGCCAAACATGGGTTTTTCGACCTGACGGTGCAGGCAAAGGGTGACCTCGACATCGACGAACATCACACGGTGGAAGATGTCGGCATTGTGATGGGGAAGGCGCTGCATCAGGCGTTGGGCGAGAAGGCGGGCATCAAGCGATTTGGGTTTGCCTCGGCGCCGCTCGATGAAACATTGGCTCAAGTCACCGTCGATCTCAGCGGCCGACCATTCCTCGTCTACAACGTGAATCTGCCGGATCGAAAGATCAAGGCGTTCGATCTCGGCCTGTTCGAGGATTTCTTTCAGGCTTTTGTCACCCACGGCGGCCTAAACCTCCATGTGAATCTCCTCTATGGCCGTAACCCGCACCACATCATGGAAGCGATCTTCAAGGCGCTGGCCAAGGCGCTCGACCAAGCGACGATGCTGGAGGAGCGGCTGGCCGGGAAGGTACTTTCGACGAAGGGTATGCTGTAGTCCATTCACGCGAATAAGAACTGACATCCTGTAAGGGGGTAGCCTTCTCACAAGGTTGCCCCCTTGCTATTTTGGTTGTGGGGAGCACCTGACACCTGAGTCTTCGACAAGAGGGGCGAATGCGGAAAATCCATACGTCGGCATGGTCAATTCGAAGTGGCAGGAACCGTCCAGTTGCGGTATTGTTACGACCTCTTACCTGTGACTGACATGATTGCCATTATTGACTACGGGATGGGGAATTTGCGCAGTGTTTCGAAAGCCTTTGAGGCTGTAGGACACCAGGCGATTGTCACCCGTGACTCATCGACCATTCAGAATGCCAGTCATGTGGTGTTGCCGGGTGTCGGGGCGTTCGGGGACTGCATGGCGAACTTAAGACAGTATGGTTTGATCGAGCCGATCAAGACCACGATTCAGTCGGGAAAGCCGTTTTTGGGAATCTGCCTGGGGTTCCAGCTCCTGTTTACGGAAAGTGAGGAGTTCGGCACTCATGAGGGGCTCGACATTCTTCCGGGGAAAGTCCGACCCTTTTCGAGGGAACGCGCCCTCAAGGTTCCTCACATGGGCTGGAATCAGGTGAACATCGAACGGCCTTGTCCCGTGTTCGAGAATATCCCCGATGGGGCCGATTGGTATTTCGTCCACTCGTTTTTTGTGGATCCACGCGACAAACAGATCACGGCCACGACGACGACATACGGCGTCCCCTTCACGTCGAGTATCTGGAAGGACAATGTGGTGGCGTGCCAGTTCCATCCGGAGAAGAGTCAGGCGGTAGGGCTGCAACTGATCAAGAATTTTGGAGCATGGAAGTGATGCGGCATGTCCGGCTGTTCCGCATGATCCTGGCGATCGGTCTCGTGGCGCTGGGAGGCATTGAGATAGGCTGCAGCGGGCCAAAAGTTGAGACGAAGTTATCCAAGGAACTCTCGCGGTATGCCATTCGATCCATCGCCTTCATACCGTTTACATCGATTGCGACGCCTCAAGCGCCCGATCAAGGCGAACTCTATCTCCCAACTCCCGACAGCGTCCGCCGATCCGATATTTCTTTGGTAATTCCGCCGAATACGCAACCCCCTTCGAGGCAAACGATGGTTGTGCCGGGATACGCGGCTGAGAAGGTGACAGAGCTGTTTTGGGGACGCCTGCAAGACCGAAAAGGTGTTCGTGTGCTGTCTCCTGCCGATTCGGCGAGAGCTTCCTTGGGTAATGGAGCGCTGGCTGGAATGAGGCCGGAAAATGCCGCAGCCGAAGTTGCTAAACGCCTGAATGCGGATGCCGCCCTGATAGGTCTCGTATCCGTGTACCAAGAGCGGGTCGGCAGTCGATTAGGGGCCAATCCTCCGGCGACCGTCGGCTTCGATGTCAAGGTGGTGGCGGCGGACGGACAAGTGCTCTGGGCTGGGGGATACTATGAGCGGCAACGGCCCATGACCGAAGACCTCATGGGATTTTTACAGCGATGGGCCTTCGTCACGGCGGAGGAACTGGCAGAATACGGCGTCGATGAGATCCTGAAGGAGTTTCCATTCGGCGCAGGCGAGGACAAGTAATTATGTTGGTTATTCCTGCCATCGACCTGAAGGACGGACGTTGCGTACGGCTCCGGCAAGGCGATATGGCTGCCGAAACGATCTATTCTGACGATGTCGCGGAGGTCGCACGCAGGTGGGACCAGAGCGGAGCCAGTCTCATCCACGTCGTGGATTTGAACGGAGCGGTCGACGGTGAGCCCAAGAATCTGCCGCAGATCCAATGCGTCATGAGGTCGGTCCGTGCATCAATCCAGGTCGGTGGCGGCATCAGAACTCTGGAAACGGTTCGGCAGTATCTGAGTGCCGGCGTCTCACGCGTGGTGCTCGGCACGGCCGCGCTTATGGATCGGGCCTTTCTCGATCAGGCTTGCCGTGAATTTCCACAGCGAATCGTGCTTGGGCTCGATGCGCGGGACGGCCGAGTGGCGGTCAAGGGCTGGACAGCCGTGTCGGACGTCAAGGCGATCGAACTCCTGAAAGACCTCTCGAGTTGTGCGATTGGGGCGGTGATCTATACCGACATTGCGCGGGACGGCATGCTGAGCGGGCCGAATCTGTCTGCCTTGAAAGACATCGTGGAGGCCTCGCCATTTCCGGTGATCGCCTCGGGAGGAATTGCTCGCCTAGAGGATCTTCGTGCGGTCCAGTCGCTTGGTCCCAAAATTGAGGGAGCGATTGTCGGCAAGGCACTCTACGATGGCAAGCTGGACTATCGGGCCGCAGTCGCCGCTCTTACTCACAACCCCATCGCCGGGTGACATGCTGACCAAGCGCATCATTCCCTGTCTTGATGTCAAAGAGGGCCGGGTGGTCAAGGGTGTCAGCTTCGTGAATCTCCGCGATGCCGGTGATCCGGTTGAAGCAGCTGTGGGGTATGATCACGAAGGGGCGGATGAACTCTGTTTTTTGGATATCACAGCCTCGCATGAAAATCGGAAGACGATCATCGACGTCGTCGAGCGGACGGCGGCCCGTGTATTCATGCCGGTGACGGTCGGCGGCGGCGTGGGAACGCTTGACGATATTCGGGCCTTACTGAATGCAGGGGCAGATAAAGTGAGCATCAATACCGCAGCAGTCCGACGGCCTGAGTTCGTGCAAGAGGCCGCTCAGCGGTTCGGCACGCAATGCATCGTCGTGGCCATCGACGCAAAGCAAGCAACGGGCGGTCACTGGGAAGTCTACACCCACGGCGGTCGGCAACCGACCGGACTCGATGTGGTCGAGTGGGCAAAACGGATGGAACAGTACGGCGCCGGTGAGATCCTATTGACCAGCATGGATCAGGATGGCCGGCAGACCGGGTACGATTTGGACCTGACAGCCGCCGTATCGGGAGCCCTCCCGATTCCTGTGATTGCGTCGGGTGGAGTGGGGACGCTCGACCATCTCTACGATGGTTTTGTGAAGGGAAAAGCGGACGCGGTCTT
Source organism: Nitrospira sp. (assembly GCA_024760545.1). NCBI lineage: Bacteria > Pseudomonadati > Nitrospirota > Nitrospiria > Nitrospirales > Nitrospiraceae > Nitrospira > Nitrospira sp. The sequence continues at coordinate 1,358,724 of CP060501.1, read as the reverse complement.
GGCCGCCTCCATTTTTCATTTTCGGACCTATACCATCTCCCAAGCAAAGGCCTATCTAGAGGAACGTGGTGTCCCAGTCCGCATCAATCATAATATCGCTCGAGTCGCGTGATCGAATGAACCAAATAGCGGTTGATCGCTTTAAATTTAACGAGCAAGGCCTTCTCCCGGCGGTGATTCAGGATTGGCTCGATGGGACGGTGTTGATGCTTGGGTATATGAATCAAGAAGCGCTTGCCAAGACGGTTGCCACAAGAAGGGTGTATTTTTGGAGCCGGTCCAGAAACAAGCTATGGGAGAAGGGGGAAACGTCCGGTCATACGCTTCATGTGAAAGAGCTCTTCATTGACTGCGACGATGACACCATTCTCGTGAAAGCTCAACCGGCCGGGCCGACCTGTCATACAGGGGAACGGGCCTGTTTTTTTTCGAGATTAGATGAAGAAGGCTGCGTCGTTCGTCCGAACTCACAAGATGCCCAGGGTGGAATTCTTGAAAGTGTTCTCCGGACCATCAAAGATCGCCGCTCCACTCCGCAGGCAGGCTCTTATACCTCGAAGCTATTCGAGGGGGGGCATGACAAAATTCTCAAAAAGGTGGCCGAAGAAGCCGGGGAAGTCCTGTTGGCGTCGAAAGGCGGTAAGAAAGAGGAGATCGTGTACGAGATCGCCGATCTGTTTTTCCATACGCTGATGGTCTTGGGGTACCACGATATCTCGTTACAGGACATTTATGGAGAGTTGGGACGAAGATTTGGGAAGTCGGGCTTGCGGTTCGAGAAGTAGGCATCGGTCATCCTCGACGAGCGCTGCTTGGTTCGATGGTTGGATCAGGCATCCCATATTGGAAAAAGAAACCTGCTTCATGAGGTCGATATGAGCGATTGTCTCTTTTGTAAGATCGTGGAAAAGAAGATCCCGGCGAAGCTGGTCCAAGAGGATGAACACACTGTGGCCTTTGACGACATTCATCCTCAAGCGCCCGTCCATACGCTGGTGATCCCCAAACGGCATGTGTCGGCCATTCAGGATCTAGGGGCTGGCGATGAGTCCCTGCTGGCGCGATTGCTGATGAGTTGTACAAAAGTCGCAGCCCTTAAAGGGCTTCAGGAGTCCGGCTATCGGCTGGTGACGAATACCGGGAGAGATGCAGGGCAGACGGTCTTTCATCTCCATTTCCACGTGCTCGGCGGGCGGCACATGAGTTGGCCTCCAGGCTGAACCCGATGGTGAAAATGCCCGCCGGCTTCGTTCTCAGTCAATTGACACCTTTCGTTTTCGTCTGTTAGTCTACTCGGTCAATTATTCTAGTCATTTAGCAACCGTTCCGTCCGGTCGTGCGAGACGGCATGAAGGAGCCCGGCTCTCGTGGGTAGAGGTTTGATTTCTGAAGATGTGATTAACCGGATCAGGGATCGCGTCGACATTGCCGATGTCGTCGGACAGCATATCTCCCTCACCAGAACCGGACAGAATCTCAAAGGGCTCTGCCCGTTCCATGCGGACAAAAATCCCTCTTTCACGGTGAGTCCTTCCAAGCAAATTTTTCACTGCTTTGCCTGTGGCGCAGGTGGGAACGTCTTTACATTTCTGACCAGGCTGACCGGTGAAAGTTTCCCGGACGTGGTTCGGGATCTTGGACGAAAGGTGGGGATCGAGGTTCAGGAGGCTTCTCCGCATGCCCAGGCTCAGATGTCACAGCTACAACGGCTTGAGCAGCTGAATCAGGCGGCGGCGCTCTGGTTCCAGCAAAACCTGCGGGACGGTCGAATCGGGACCGGTGGACGCCAGTATTTGGAAGCCCGTGGAATTCAACAAGCTACTATTGATCGCTTTCTGATCGGCGTCGGCTCGTCGGAATGGGATGGCTTGCTCAGAGCATTGACGAAGCGAGGCTTTTCAACCGCCGAACTTCTTACCGCCGGATTGATCAGTCCCAGAAAAAATGGCTCCGGCTATTGCGACAAATTTCATGGTCGAGTGATGTTTGCGATTACTGATCTTCGCAAGCGCGTGGTGGGGTTCGGCGGGCGCGTGCTGGGCGAGGGCATGCCCAAGTACCTTAATTCACCGGACACCCCTCTGTTCAAGAAGAGCCAGACGCTCTTTGCGTTCGACCATGCGCGTGACGCCGTCGGCCGAACGAAAACGGTGATTGTGGTCGAGGGATATTTTGACGCGATTGCGCTGCATCAAGCCGGCATTGCACATACCGTCGCCACGCTGGGCACCGCCTTGACCCCTGAACATGTACAAATCATGCGGCGCTTTGCCGACAATGTCGTTCTGCTCTTCGATCCGGACGCAGCAGGTGTGCGAGCAGCCTTGAGAGGGTTGGATTTGTTCGTGAACAGCGGGTTGGGGGTCAAAGTCGTCACGTTACCGGCAGGCGAGGATCCCGACACGTATGTTCGAAAACATGGTCCCGACTCGTTCGTACGTTTGGAGGAACAGGCGCCGAGTCTACTGGACTTCGCGTTGGAGCATAGTCTCAAGGCGACGGAAGCGAGTACGATCGAGGGCAGAATCCGCAGCGTGGATGAGATCCTCCGTATTCTACAGAGGAGCGAACATCCGATCGAGCGGGAGGAGCGCCTCAAAGTTGCGGCCGAACGGTTGGGAATCAATCAGTCGCGTTTGATCGAACGCTATCCGGCACTCATTGTCCGGCAGAGGCAGGATTCCGGGACAGCGCGACCGGGGGGTACCGGTAAAACGGTAGATTTCCTATTCAAAGGTATGCCGGAAGAGCGGGACTTGGTGCTCCTCATGTTGGGTGGCAAGCTCTCGGCGACTGATGTCCGGCGGCTGCAGCCTGAGAAGTTTACAGTCGAAGCCTGTCGCAAGCTTGTGGAGCTGGCGTTGACCCACGTGGGCCGCGACGGACGCATCCAGATCCAGCCGGTATTGGATGAGTCAGTGGAAGACCCCGATTGCGGGACCTTGGCCACGGAGCTGTCGCTTCGTGATGATCATTTCGACGACGTGCCGGCTCACATTAACGATTGTCTGGATCGTCTGGACCGGAAGCGATCGGAACAGGCGCTGAGGGAACTCATTGCGGGACTGAAAACGGCCGAACGCGAAGGTCGGGTGGACGATGCGCGTCTGCTGAACGTGAAGATCAACGAAGTACGGATGCGGAAAGCCGGCACGCAGACCGCCGGTGTGGTTTCATTGGTGAAGGAGTAGTCATGCCGAAACAAGAGTTGCTCGGTGAGGTGAAGAAGCTGATTACGATCGGGAAGGAAAAAGGTTTCCTGACATATGACGAGCTCAATAGCACTTTGCCCGCTGAAGTGGTGTCTTCGGACCAGTTCGGCAGCATTATGGCGATGTTCGGTGAAATGGACATCGAAATCGTCGAAGGAGCGGAGGGGGAGCGGCTTCAGAAACGATCTGAAGGCGAGGTGGGCGAGGATGTGGAGGACGTCGAGGCGGAGGCCGAGGAAGAGAACGATAAGGCGATCGATCTGACGCCTGGCGCACTCAGCCGTACTGACGACCCTGTGCGGCTGTATCTCAAAGAAATGGGGAGCGTGGCGCTGCTCAGCCGTGAAGGCGAGATCGAAATCGCCAAGCGAATTGAAGAGGGCAAAAAAGATATCGCCTCGGTGATCTACGGTATGCCGATGACCATCGAGTTCGTCCTGGCTCTTCGGGATCAGCTCAAGAACGCCAAGATCGATGTGCGCGAAATCGTGCCGGTTCAAGAGACCGAGGAGGATTTTGAGGAAGAGCAGCAACCGGTGGAGCGGGATTACGAAGAGCTGCGGGTGAAGACGCTGGAGGCATTGAACTCCGTTCGGAAGGTCTCGCTTGCGCTCAAGGCGCTGGCGGAGAAGGGCAAGCATATCGGCAGTGATCCGGTTAAACAAAAGAAGTACAAGAAGCAATTCGATGCAATCCGCCAGCAAGTGGTGAACAAGATTGAATCGGTGAACCTCCATGGTGTCTTGAAAGACCGGATGGTCCAGCGCGTTCGGGATCTCGCGGTTCAGATCAGGGTGGCGGAACGGGAGGCGGTCAGTTGCCAGCGCCGCATTGGGGTGGGTGGAGAGGCCGGGGCCGAGCTTCTGAGAAAGATGTGCCGGAGTCGTCAAGATTTCTTGGCGGTCAAACGGAAAACCGGAGTGTCGGAAGAGACCCTGCTGGAGATTCGGAAAGTCTATCAAGCCGCCAAAGGGAAGGTCCGCCAACTCGAAACGGAAGAAGCGCTTGTCCCGGCGGAAGAAATCAAGGACGCGGTCAAACATCTGGACATTGCCGAAGAGAAGGTCAAGCGCGGGAAGGCGGAGTTGGTCGAAGCGAATCTGCGTCTCGTGGTCAGCATCGCCAAGAAGTACACCAACCGGGGCCTGCAGTTCCTCGATCTCATCCAGGAAGGCAATATCGGGCTCATGAAGGCGGTGGACAAATTCGAGTATAAGCGCGGGTACAAGTTCAGTACCTATGCCACCTGGTGGATTCGGCAGGCGATTACCCGGGCCATTGCCGATCAGGCGCGAACGATCCGGATCCCGGTACACATGATCGAAACGATCAATAAACTCATTCGGACCTCCAGGCATCTCGTGCAGAAACTGGGGCGGGAACCGCTTCCCGAAGAGATCGCCGAGCGCATGGATTTGCCGTTGGACAAAGTTCGGAAGATTCTCAAGATCGCCCGCGAACCCATCTCACTCGAGACTCCCATCGGAGAAGAGGAAGACAGCCATCTCGGTGATTTCATCGAAGACAAGAAGGCGGTGTCTCCGTTGGAAGCCGCGATTCGTTACGACTTGCAGCGGCAGATCAACAGTGCCTTGGAAACCCTGACCCCGCGTGAGGAGAAAGTCTTGCGAAAGCGGTTCGGTATCGGAGAAGCGACCGACCATACGTTGGAAGAAGTCGGCCAGGATTTCGAAGTGACACGCGAACGTATCAGACAAATCGAAGCCAAGGCCCTGAGGAAATTGCGGCATCCGAGCCGCAGTAAGAAGCTGAGGAGTTTTGTCGAGAGTCTCTAGGGGGCCAATCTCACGGTGGTCTGATTTGACTCTATTCGGAGGGACGGCCTAGAATCCAGGTTCAGGTTGATGCAAATACCGAGATTGAGGACGACGAAGTCGTCAGGCGCAAGTGCTCACTCAGACGTCAGCCTGAGCTCGAACCCTTTCCGATCGGGCCCATAGCTCAGGTGGTTAGAGCGGCTGACTCATAATCAGCTGGTCCTAGGTTCAAGTCCTAGTGGGCCCACCAGCCGGAAGCGCGCCTGATGCCTTCAGGGCGCCAGTCGTGATGGAAAGGACACGTTGAATCAAAAACTCTCCCCACTCATCGAACTGCAAAAGCTCGATCTCCGTATCATGGAGGTCACTGAGATCCGCAGAAAAATCCCTGAACGTCTCCATGCCGCCGAATCTCCGCTCCGAGAAGCAGCTCAGCTCCTGAATGATACGAAGGCAGCCGTTGAAGCTGCCACCAAGGAGCGGCGTTCCCACGAAAAAGATCTCGAAGCTCATGAGGCACAGACCGAGAAGATGAAGTCGCATGCGGCAAGTCTGAAGACCAACAAAGAATATCAGGCACATTTATTCGAGCTGGAGCTGGCGAACAAGAAGCGGGGAGATTTCGAGGAAAAGATTCTGTTGTCGATGGAGAAGATCGACGAGCTTCAGAGGACCGCAAAAGAGCTTCAAGAGAAACATCGTGCACTCGAGAAGGTTTTTGTCCAAGAGAAGGAAAGGCTGGATACGCAGGACAAGGAACTCGCTGTGGAACTGGCTCAACTCGAAACGCACCATCGCGAAGCATCGGCTCGGGTTGAGAAGTCCCTGCTTGATCGCTACACCCAGGTCAAGGCCTCGAGGAAGGATCAGCCGCTTGCCGCGGTGCGTGACGGCATCTGTCTCGGGTGCCGCCTTCAGATCCCGCCGCAGCTCATTGCGCAAGTCAAACGCTCCGACAATTTACACTTCTGCCCCTACTGCCGTCGTATCTTGTACTGGGAAGGCGAGCCGGCCGCAGAAGCTCCCTCAGTGCCAGGAGGGAAGCCATCGGACCTCGAAGTGGGAGAATCGGTCTAGGGTAGTCCCGCCAGGATGGCTTGGGTGGTTTTGAAGTGGAGCTTTGCCACTGAGTCCAGCCGTTCCCGCCCGTGTTTCTTGATGATCATCTTCGCGGCGAGTTCGACGGCCGGGGAGGCGCCTTTCGGTAGGGTGGTGCCGACTTCGCCTGACAATCGCTTCAATCGGAATAGAAATTCGGCCCGAGCCAGGATAGACGCTGCAGCGACGGCAAGATCCGATTCCGCTTTCGTCCGTTGTTCAAGCACGATCTTCCGGCCCTTTTCCTGCAGCACGTTGAGGATTAATCGCTCGTCTCCGAACTGGTCGGAGATGGCTCGCTCGCATGTCACGCGTTCAAGCAAGGTCTCGAGCGCCTTGGCATGGCCCCAGGCAAGCAGACGATTGAGGTTGCGAATCTTCCCATAGAGCTCGTTGTATTTCTTCGGTCCAATGGCGATGACGCTGTGTGGGCAAATAGTCTTGATGTCGGGAGCCATTTCGAGAATGCGCCCGTCGGAGATTTTTTTGCTATCTCGGACCTGCATGAGCGCGAGCTCGCCTTGTGTCGTGGCGTCGACAAAGACGGCGGCGATGACGAGCGGACCGAAGTAGTCGCCTTTCCCGGATTCGTCGATGCCGATGCGCTCAATTGAACTTGTGCTGTGGGGATGTCGCGCTGACATGAGGCTGTTCTCCCCTCTGGAAATCCTGTCTAGGGCGGCGTAATCTACCAATGGAATGCAGGGTGGTCAATCAAGTACGACGGATCCAGAAGACGCATGTGGTTGGAGGATGTATGATGCACGCCCCGCTATTGAGGCAAAGGACCATGATCGCATGTCTCGTGGTGGCTGGGTTCGGCGTGGCAGGGTGCGAGACCAACCCCTACACAGGCCGGTCGCAGTTGTTGATGTCGTCGGTCGGTCAAGAGATGCAAATGGGGGCGCAGGCGTATAATCAGATCAAAACCGATCCGAAGATGAAACTGTCCCAAGATCCCCGTGAAATCGAACCGGTGAAACGAGTGGCCGCTCGGATCGTCGAAGCCGCGAAACGCTCAAAATATGCCGAGATGGCCAAGCAGTTTCAGTGGGAAGTGTCCGTGATCAAAGATGACAAAACGGCCAATGCGTTTGCGCTGCCTGGTGGAAAAATGGCGGTCTACACGGGTATTTTCCCCATGGCCAAGACGGAAGCGGGCTTGGCAGCCGTCATGGGGCATGAGGTCGTGCATGCGTTGGCTCGCCATGGTGCGGAACGCATGAGTCAAGGGCAGCTGACGAATATCGGGTTACAAGCTGCCGGTGCGGCGATTGGAATGAGCGGCGGGAACCCTATGCTTGGTCAGGCTACCATGGCGGCGCTTGGAGTGGGAGCGCAGGTCGGCGTTCTCCTTCCCTTCAGCCGAAAACATGAATCGGAGGCGGATTACATAGGCATTCTCTTGGCCGCTGATGCGGGGTATGACCCGCGTGAGTCGGTTGCCCTTTGGGAGCGGATGGCACAGTCCTCGGGAGGGGGCGGACCGGCTGAATTTTTATCCACCCATCCCGGCCACGAGACCAGAATTGACCAATTGAAGAGTTGGATGCCGGAAGCCATGGCCCTCTATCAGAAACGAACTCCGGTGCCCGCTGTACCGTTGCCGGAGGTAAGTGGGCGATAGTCGGCGCGAGTTCCGTCGACCCAATCGCACATGGTATCCACAGCTCTCCTTGTTTCCGCCTACGGCCTTTCGTATACTGAACCCGCGTGGGTGGAGGACTGGATGGTCGCTCGGTGCTTGTTGGTATCGGGAGGAAAGTCCGGACTCCATGGGCAGGGCGCTGGGTAATTCCCAGGCGGAGTAATCCGACACCGGCACCACAGAAATCAAACCGCCGATGGCCAAGGCGAATGGATCCCATCTGGTCGCTGAGGCACAGGTAAGGGTGAAACGGTGGGGTAAGAGCCCACCGCGGTGGTGGTGACATCACCGGCATGGTAAGCGTCGCCCGGTGCAAGGCCAAATAGGAAGACATGTGCAGCGCTCCTCGCGGACTGTTGCACACCGACTGGCCCGGTCGAGGTCTTCGGGTAGGTCGCTTGAGGTTCGAGGTAACTCGAATCCCAGAGAAATGATCATCCAGGCAAAGGGGAAACTTCTTTGCGGGACAGAATCCGGCTTACAGGTTCTCCGCCCACGCCCTTTTGGGGCGAACGCCATATCTTCCGGACGATCTCAAGTCTCTTCCTCCGGGCGTTCCGTGGGGCCTCGTATTGACGGTCGTCCTTGAGGATGCTAGGATCTCGAATCTTTCCCCTTGATTTCAAACACATTTGTGCACGATGATGCGTCTTTCGCAAGGCGTGTCTTTTGAGGTCTGATCCTTTGACGGCAGACCGGATCTTGCGGTCGTAGGGAGGGTTGTCATGAAACTCACCGGTGCTGAAATCTTCATCGAATGCCTGAAGCGAGAGGGAGTCAGAACGGTCTTTGCGCTTCCCGGTGGAGTGGTCTTGAAGATTTTCGATACGCTCCATCAACAGAAAGATGTTGAGGTGATCTTGACGCGCCATGAACAGGGCGCGGGGCACATGGCAGAAGGCTATGCCAAGGCCACCGGGAAGGCCGGCGTGTGCCTGGTCACTTCCGGTCCCGGTATGACCAACGTGATTACGGCGTTAGCCGATGCCTATATGGATTCCGTCCCATTGGTCTGTTTTAGCGGCCAAGTCCCGACCAGTTTGATCGGGAACGATGCCTTTCAGGAAGCGGACAATGTGGGCTTGAGCCGACCCTGTACGAAGTACAATTTTCTCGTGAAAGATGTGAACGACTTGGCGGCTACGATCAAAGAGGCATTTTATATCGCGACCACCGGCCGTCCCGGGCCTGTTCTCGTCGATATCCCAAAAGATGTGTCGATGGCCAAAGCGGAATTCACCTATCCGAATTCTGTCTCGATCCGAGGCTACAACCCGACATACGAAGGGAACAAATGGCAGATCAAGCAGGCGGCCGAAGCCATCATGAAGGCCAAAAAGCCGATTCTCTATGTCGGCGGCGGCGTGGTTTTTTCAGGAGCCTCGCAAGAACTGCTCGAACTGGCCGAGATGACACAGATTCCAGTAGACATGACGCTGATGGGCTTGGGTGCATTTCCCGGAGAACATTCTCTCTCCATGGGCATGATGGGGATGCACGGGACCTATCAGGCCAACATGGCTGTCCATTACTCCGACCTTGTGATCGCGGTCGGCGCTCGGTTCGACGACCGAGTGACGGGGAAGGTGTCGGAGTTCTGTCCCTATGCGAAAGTGATCCATATCGATATCGACCCGACGTCCATTCGAAAAAATATACACGTCGACATTCCGATCGTCGGCGATTGCAAGGCGGTCCTTCGCGAGCTGAACCAAATCTTGCGTGCGACGGTAAACGGCGAGCAGAAAGAACTGCGGAAGCCGTGGTGGGATCAGATCCGAGAATGGCAACAGGCCCATCCGTTGATGTATCACCAAGACAAGGACGGGCCGATCAAGCCACAGCAAGTGGTCAAGCGGTTGTATGAACTGACTAAGGATAGGGATCCGATCGTCTCGACCGATGTCGGACAGCACCAGATGTGGGCCGCGCAGTATTTCAAATTGGCGAAGCCGAACCGGTGGTTGACCTCGGGGGGACTTGGAACGATGGGCTTTGGCTTCCCTGCCGCGATGGGTGCTCAGGCCGCCTTCCGGGATCGTCTGGTGCTTTGTATTGCGGGAGACGGCAGCATCCAGATGAATATGCAGGAAATGGCGACGGCCGTGGTGAGCAAACTGCCGGTGAAGATCATCATCTTGAACAACGGATTTCACGGTATGGTCCGGCAATGGCAGGATCTATTCTACGAAGGGCGCTACGCGTCGAGTTATCTGGATACGACTCCGGATTTTGTCAAACTGGCGGATGCCTATGGAGCGGTGGGATTGCGGGTCAAGAAAGCCGACGATCTCGATGCCGTGCTGAAAGAAGCCTTGTCTACGGATAAACCGGTCATTGTGGATGTTCCGACGTATCCGTTTGAGAACTGCTATCCGATGATTCCGGCCGGCGGGTGTAATCATGAAATGATTTTGGAAGATCCGCCGGAGTTGAAGAAGAAACAATCCGGTGCGGCGAAAGTGACGCCGGAAGATAAAGATACGGTGCTCACGGCTTAAAGGAAGGTCTGAGTGGTGGGTGCTTAGTGTTGGGTGGTCGGCTCAGCTCTCGGTACTCGAGTCTCAGCACTGAAAAAGATGGAACATATCATCTCGGTAACGGTTGAAAATAAGTTCGGGGTTCTGTCAAGGGTCGCGGGGCTATTCAGCGGTCGGGGGTTCAATATTGAAAGTTTGTCGGTTGCGCCGACGCTTGATCCGTCCATGTCGCAGATGACGATTGTGACCACGGGTGATGAACGGATCATCGAGCAGATCGTGAAGCAGTTGAATAAACTCATCGACGTGATCAAAGTCGTGGACTTGAATGAGACGGAGTTTGTCTCACGAGAGACCGCGATCATCAAGGTCCATACAAAGGATGAGGATCGGGCCGAGGCGCTCAGAATCGTGGATATCTTTCGGGCGAACGTGATCGATTCGACGCCGAGTACCTACACGATCGAAGTCTCCGGAGATCCCAAGAAAATCGAAGCGATCATCAACTTATTACAACCTCTTGGAATCAAGGATTTGGTACGCACCGGCCGGGTGGCCGTCGCACGAGAACCGGTCCGATCTGCGGCGGTCCAGACGAAGAAAGTGGCCCGCGAGTAACGTCCTGCTGAGTATGCAGAATTGCTAGAGAAGGGAAAGGGTTGGTCATGAAAATCTACTACGATAAGGATGCCGATATTCAGCAGATCCGAAGTAAGACTGTGGCCGTGATCGGCTATGGGAGCCAGGGCCACGCCCATGCGCTGAACCTGAAAGAAAGCGGCGTAACGGTCGTCATTGGGTTGCGTGAAGGCGCGTCTTGGAAAAAAGCCGAACAGAGCGGACTCAAAGTCATGCCGGTAGCCGATGCGGTCAAGGCGTCTGATGTGGTGATGATTCTGGCGCCTGACGAGGCGCAGGCCGCTATCTATCGACAGGAAGTCGCGCCCAACCTCAAAGCCGGGTCGTACTTGGCGTTCGGTCATGGGTTCAATATTCATTTTGGGCAGATTGTGCCGCCGGCCTCAATCAATGTTTTTATGGTGGCCCCAAAGGGACCGGGACACCTCGTTCGTTCGGAGTATACGAAGGGCAGCGGAGTCCCTTGTCTCCTTGCGATTCATCAGGATCCCAGCGGCGCCACCAGGCAAGTGGGATTGGCCTATGCGAGCGCGATCGGGGGTGGACGCGCCGGTGTGATCGAAACGAATTTTCGTGAGGAAACCGAGACCGACCTGTTCGGTGAACAGGCGGTGCTCTGCGGAGGACTTACGTCTTTGATCCAGGCAGGGTACGAGACGCTGGTCGAGGCCGGGTACTCGCCGGAAATGGCGTATTTCGAATGTTTGCATGAGGTGAAGCTCATTGTCGACCTGATCTACCAAGGCGGGATCGCCAATATGCGCTATTCGATCAGCACCACGGCAAAGTATGGTGATGTCACTCGAGGCCCGCGGGTGGTCACCGAACAGACCAAGCAGGAAATGAAACGGATTCTTGAAGAGATCCAAACAGGGCGGTTCGCCAAAGAATGGGTCCTCGAAAATCAAGCCAATCGGCCGGTCTACAATGCGCTGCTTGCCAAAGGCGAGGCGCATCCCATCGAGGCGGTCGGAGCCAAACTGCGGGGAATGATGCCGTGGCTCAAGAAAGATCAGCTCGTCGATAAGACAAAGAACTAAGGACTGCCGGTTCTGGTCTCGCATCGTTCAACGATTTGACGTACAATGATCATATACGTCTCGCCTTTCCCCTGCGACCTTAGTTCTTCGGAGAGGCGTGGCATCCTTCATAGACTGAGGTAACTCCGTGGCAGATCGTGCGGTCGGCGTTCCCTTTGCCAAAGAAGGAATTCCCTTCATTGCGGTTCCCGCCGGCGTTACACTGTTGACGGGATTGCTGGGTTGGCCGGTCGTCGCGTTTGTCGGTGCCGTTGCGACGCTGTTCTGTGCCTGGTTTTTTCGCAATCCGGACAGAGTTATCCCACAAGGTCCGAATCTTGTGGTCGCTCCCGGTGACGGAAAAGTGATTGCGATCGAGGAAGAGTTTGAGCCGAGATACCTGAAAGAGCGCAGCGTCAGGGTCACGATCTTTTTGAATGTGTTCGACGTCCACATCAATCGGATGCCCTGTGACGGCGTGATCGAAAATGTGCAGTATCAACCGGGCCTTTTCATGGTGGCCAGTAAGCCGGAAGCCACGTTCATGAACGAACAGAATGCCTTGATGATCAAGACACCTGAAGGCATCAAGGTCTTGTGCGTGCAAGTGGCCGGATTGATCGCCCGGCGCATTGTGTGTTGGGTCTCGCCACGGGATCAGGCTGTCCGAGGTGAGCGGTATGGGTTGATCCGTTTTGGGTCGCGCATGGATACCTTTCTCCCGATCGGTACCACGTTTCGGGTGGCTGTCGGGCAACGGGTAAAGGGTGGCGAAACTATCCTAGGAGAATTGCCATGAAAACGGCAGGCTTCAGGAATTCGTTCGGGAAAGAGGGGAAGCGGCGGAAAGCCGCCATGCATCTCATCCCCAATCTTTTCACGACCGGTAATTTGTTTTGCGGAATCTTCGCGATACTGTCCGTCTTCAACGCGAACTACTTGGAGGCGGCGATTGCAATCCTCGTCGCGATGATTTTTGACGTCTTGGACGGGAAATCGGCCCGCCTGACCAACAGTACGAGCCAATTCGGTCTGGAGTACGATTCGCTGTCCGATGTGGTCTCGTTCGGTGTCGCACCGGGTCTGCTGATCTATTCATGGGCGTTGAGCGGACAGGGTACATTTGGCGTGGCGGTTATGTTCGCCTACGTTGCCATGGGAGCCGTGCGGTTGGCGCGATTCAACTCCACGGTCGCCTTGTCTGACGGCAAATATTTTACCGGGTTGGCTATTCCTGCGGCTGCCGGAGTCGTCGCTTCTCTGGTGGTCTTTGATCACTACCTCCTGAAGATGGGAGCAGAGACCCGGCCAATCGTGGTGCTGCTTATGACGCTGGCCCTCTCGTTCTTGATGGTCAGCACGATCAAGTATCGAAGCTTTAAGGAGCTGAAATTTAAAGGCCACCGGCAGATTACCTATCTGGTTTGGGGTATTCTCACACTGATGATGGTGGCAGCTTGGCCGGCGGTTATGTTATTTGTCATCTTTGCCGGTTACGCATTGATGGGGCCGGCTGAAAAAGTATTTTGGCTGGTTGCCCCGGCCGGCGGAAAAAGGAACATTGGGAAAGTCGAGCCGTCGCCGATCGAGTCAAAACCGTAGCTGCGAACAATCGACGGGAGGAACTGGAATTCTCATGAACGGCTAAGACGAGGAGTAGTACGCGAGCAGTCTAGAATAACAGAATGTTAAAAGCGGTTATCCAGCGAGGCCGCAGTGAGTGAAAAGACGAGGCGTACGGTTGTAGATGTACGTTGAGCCTTTGAACGATGCGAGAACGAAGCGGGGAACCGGTTTCAACATTCTGGAGAGAGCTGGTGGATGGTGCAAACCAGCCTAAACGTCGCCGAACTCGCCTCTGAGCCGAATCTCCGAACATGAAGTAGGAGATTCCGTCTTGTCTCCGTAAGAGGCAAATGAAGGGCCTGAACATCTTCAGGCTGAATCAGGGTGGTACCACGGAGCGCGTCAAGCCTTCGTCCCTGTTTGCGATGGGATGAAGGCTTTTGTTTTACAAGCTGCTGAAAAAGCCTTCCCGCTGCGTTCTCAGTCGTTCGAACCCCTCAGCGTACCAACACGCGTACGCCTCGGGGTCCTCACTCCTTGCGGCCTTGCCGGAAGGACTTTTTGAGCAGCTTGTGAATCGGAGGTGAGTCATGGCACGCATGATCAGAATTTTCGATACGACCCTGAGGGACGGTGAGCAATCGCCCGGCGCCAGCATGAACGTGGAAGAGAAGGTCATGGTGGCCAAACAACTGGCGCGGCTCGGCGTGGACATTATTGAGGCCGGGTTTGCCTATAGCTCGCCCGGGGATTTCGAAGCAGTGCGGCGCATTGCGCAGGAGGTCGAAGGGCCGACGGTCTGCAGCCTGGCGCGGGCCCGTCCCGAAGATATCACCCGGGCTTGGGAGGCGCTCAAAGGGGCGCCGAAGGTCCGAATCCATACCTTTCTCTCGACGTCGGATATTCACCTGAAGCACCAGTTTCGGATGACGCGCGAGCAGGCCAAACAGCGTGCGGTGGAGATGGTCCGGCTGGCGCGTGGGTATGTCGATGACGTCGAGTTTTCACCGATGGATGCGAGCCGTTCGGATCCGTCATATCTCTACGAAGTGATCGAGGCGGTCATCGCCGCCGGGGCCGGCACCGTCAATATTCCCGACACGGTGGGGTATGCGGTCCCACAAGAGTTCGGCGCACTGATCAAGGGAATTTGCGACAAGGTCCCTAACGCGAAACAAGCCGTCATTTCCGTCCACTGCCACAACGATTTGGGTGTCGCGGTGGCCAATAGCCTGTCGGCCATTATCAATGGGGCGGGCCAGGTCGAGTGCACGATCAACGGAATCGGCGAGCGCGCGGGTAATACCTCTTTGGAAGAAATCGTCATGGGCCTGCGGACCAGGAGAGATTTCTACCAAGCCGATACCGGGATTAGAACCGAAGAGATCGCGAAAACCAGCCGCTTGGTCAGCAAGATCACGGGGATGGTGGTGCAGCCCAATAAGGCGATCGTCGGAGCCAATGCCTTTGCCCATACGTCGGGCATTCATCAAGACGGATTGCTCAAAGAGAAGACGACCTACGAAATCATGCGCCCGGAGTCGATCGGATTGGTCGAGAGCCAGATGGTGATGGGCAAGCTCTCCGGGCGTCATGCGTTTCGGCAGCGCCTGGAAGAGCTGGGCTACGCGCTCAGCGAGGAAGAGATCAACCACGCGTTCGAGCGATTTAAGAAACTCGCCGACCAAAAGAAGGAGATTTTCGAGGAAGATCTCGAAGTCATTGTCTCGGAAGAGTTGTCGAAGATGGCCGACCGTATTGCGCTCAAAACATTTCACGTCTCGAGCGGAACGGACCAGGTCCCAACGGCCACGGTCGAACTGGAGATCGATGGGAAGTCCATCGCTCAAACCGGCACAGGCGATGGGCCGGTGGACGCCGTCTATCGCACCATTGCCGCGATGACGCAGACCAAGAGCAAGTTACTGATGTATGTCGTGAAAGCCATTACCGGTGGGACCGATGCGCAAGGCGAAGTGTCGGTGCGGGTTCAGGAAGACGGCCGGACGGTGACGGGCCACGGGGCCGATACCGATATCATCACGGCCTCTGCCCGGGCCTATTTAAGCGCATTGAACAAGCTGGCCTATCTGGCGACCAAGCAGGCTCAAGGGGAACAGAAGGTGAACTTGATTTGACGGCGCTCTCCACGATACAGTCTCAATTTCCGTGACTTAGCGTGTTGAGGTTGAGGGGGCTTGTCCGTGTTCAAAGTCACGCTGGCGGATCGCCCCGAGTTTCTAGCCGGCGACCATACTCGCTTGCGGGAGATTTTTCACCCGGCAAAGCATCAGCTCAAGCTGAATTATAGTCTTGCCCACGGCACTCTCCCTTCCGGTCAACGATCGAAGCGACATGTTTTGGCGTCGTCCGAGGTCTATTATTTCATATCGGGCTGTGGCCGATTGACGATCGATGACCACGTCACGCCGGTCGAAGCCGGGACGACGGTCTATGTTCCCCCTGGAGGGCAACAGTTTCTCGAAAATACCGGCACGACGGATATCGAATTCTTGTGTTTCGTGGATCCGGCCTGGCGAGTTGAAGATGAACGCGTGTTGGAATAGACCATGGGCGGATTGAAGATCGAAAGGAGCAATGGTGAAGGCCAAGATTGCAGTGCTGGCCGGTGACGGC
The DNA here is from genome assembly GCA_024760545.1 of Nitrospira sp. Classification (NCBI taxonomy): domain Bacteria; kingdom Pseudomonadati; phylum Nitrospirota; class Nitrospiria; order Nitrospirales; family Nitrospiraceae; genus Nitrospira; species Nitrospira sp. The sequence goes on along the minus strand of CP060501.1, from coordinate 1,342,647 downwards.
GTCGGACGCGAGATCGTTCCTGAAGCTGTGAAGGTTCTCAAGGTCATCGCGGATAAATATGGGCATTCGTTCGAATTTGCCGCGGCTGATATCGGCGGTCAAGCGATCGATAAGGCCGGAGTTCCGCTGCCGAAGGATACATTGGCGCTCGCGAAGCAGAGTGATGCGGTCTTGCTGGGAGCCGTCGGTGGCCCCAAGTGGGAAGGGTTAGAGTACAGCCTGCGGCCAGAACGCGCGCTGCTCGGAATCCGAGAGGCCTTAGGGCTCTATGCCAACTTGAGGCCGGCGAAGCTGTACTCCAATCTGGTGGATGCGTCCACGTTGAAGCGTGAGGTTGTCGAGGGGATCGACATCCTCGTGATTCGCGAACTCACCGGGGGAATCTACTTCGGCAAACCCAAGGGCATTGAAAAGCTGCCCAATGGCGAAGAACGGGGATTCAATACGGAGGTCTATTCCACGGAGGAAGTTCGGCGCATCGCCAAGGTCGCATTCGAAGCGGCGCGGAAACGGCGCAAGAAGGTGACCTCGGTCGATAAGGCGAACGTGTTGGAATCCTCGGAGCTGTGGCGAAAGGTCGTCATCGACGTCCACGCGTCCTATCCGGATGTTGAACTGGGGCATATCTACGTCGATAACGCCGCCATGCAGCTGGTGCGGAACCCTCGACAGTTCGACGTGCTCCTCTGCAATAACATGTTCGGGGACATTCTCAGCGATGAAGCAGCGATGCTGACCGGTTCGATCGGCATGTTGCCGTCAGCCAGCATCGGGGCGAAAGTCGGGCTCTTCGAGCCGATTCATGGGAGCGCCCCTGACATTGCAGGCAAGAATATCGCCAATCCTATCGCCACGATTGCCTCGGCTGCGATGATGTTGTCGTACGCATTTCACCTTGAAAAAGAGGCTGAAGCCATCGAGCAAGCCATTGTGAAAACGCTCGACCTCGGGTATCGCACGAAAGATATTCAGAGCCCCGGAGCGCGGATCGTGGGGACCGTCGAGATGGGCGAGGCCATCGTGAGAAATCTGAACTAGTCAGCGGCCTGATCTATGGCAACCATTCTTTCCACATGGATGATCAAAACACTCGCAGGTAACGGCGAGGCGGGTTTTGCGGGAGACGGTGGATCGGCGGATCGGGCCTGTTTGAATGAACCCAAAGGCGTCACGATCGATCATCGCGGACACGTGTATGTGGCCGATTCAGAAAATCAGGTCATTCGAAAAATCGATGGCGTCAGCGGTATCATCTCGACCGTAGCCGGGAGACCCAGCGACGATCAGACCCATGCACCGGTGCGACGGGAAGCAGGTGTCCAGCCCACGGATGAAGACCCGTTCGCTGATAGTGGTCGAACCACCACGGAGAGATTTACACAGCAGGCGGATTTGAGCGGAACCGTCCGATATTGGACCAACGGGGCACCCACTTCACAACGGTATGGTGGGGACGGCGGGCCGGCGGTGAGCGCGGATCTCAACTTCCCCACAGCGGTGGCTGTGGACCGGGAGGGGAATCTCTATATCGCCGATACGATGAATCATCGTGTGCGGATGGTGGAAACGGCAACCGGGATGATCTCGACGCTGGCAGGGACAGGTCAGGCTCGTTTTTCCGGCGACGGCGGTCCCGCGCATCACGCTGCGCTCAATGAACCCTCGGCCTTGGCCGTCGACGATGGAGGCAGGCTCTATATCGCCGATCAAAGCAATCATCGTGTGCGTGTGGTAGACCTTAAGACTCGCGTGATTCACACGGTTGCGGGAACCGGGACAGCAACGTACGACGGAGATGGGCAGCACGCTGTTGACGCAGCCCTTGCGGGTCCCAGTGGATTGGCCTTGGCGGCCGATCGACTGTACATAGCCGATACCTTCAACGGCCGAATCCGATGTGTTCAACTCTCATCTGGTCTGATTTCCACTGTGGCGGGTGATGGCGGAGCCTATCGGTACGAATCGCCGTCGGATCCGCCGTCGCCGAGTCTTTCGCGCCCAACGGGAATTGCCGTCGATCATCAGGGAAACCTCTTTCTGACCGATTCCGACAGTCACCTCATCCGGCAATGGGATTCGGCGGATGGGGTGGCATTCTGTGTTGCGGGTGTTGGAATTCCTGCCTATTCGGGAGATGGGGCAGCCGCACGAGAGGCAAGTCTATGTTACCCGTTCGGTATTGCAACTGGTCGCGATGGAACGTTGTTGGTAGCGGACACCTTTAATCATCGTATTCGCATGTTGGCATTGGAGTAAGCGTCTCATGATCAAGAAGAAACCCGGATACATCGTGGCAATCCTCGGCGCGACCGGCGCGGTGGGGAAGGAAACGCTCGACATCTTGGAAGAACGGAAATTTCCGCTGGCGGGACTCAGGCTCTTTTCGTCCAAGCGATCGGCCGGCGAGGTAATGACCTGCCAGGGTAAGGAGTGGACGGTTGAAGAGTTGACCGAATCCTCGTCGTTCGATGAGGTGGATCTGGCGTTTATCTCCGCGACGGACGCCATCAGCAAAGAATACGGTCAACGATTGGGAGCGGCCGGCATTGCGGTGATTGATGATAGTGCCGTATTCCGTATGGATGATCAGGTTCCTTTGGTGGTTCCGGAGGTGAATGCCGCAGCCTTACGTTCAATGCCTCGGGGAATCGTCTCGATTCCAAACTGTACGACCACTCCCTTGGTTATGGCGCTCAAGCCCCTTCACGATGCGGTGGGGGTGAAGCGAGTGGTGGTCACGACCTTTCAATCGGTGTCCGGAACCGGCACCGCGGCCATGGACGAACTGATGGATCAAACGAAAGACTTGCTGGCATTTCGCGACGTCACGACCAAGGTCTATCCCTATCAGATCGCCTTCAATCTGTTGCCGCACATCGGCTCGTTCAATGAGGGAGGCGACTGCTCGGAGGAAGTCAAGATCGCGAAAGAGACCCGAAAGATTCTCGGTACACCGAACCTTCGGGTTACGGCGACGACGGTGCGCGTTCCCGTACTCCGTTGCCACTCTGAAGCGATCAATGTTGAATTGGAACGTCCGTTGAATTCAAACGAGGCGCGTGCCGCGCTGGCAGCGATGCCCGGCGTGATCGTCTATGACGATCCGGTGAAAAAGCTGTACCCAATGCCCCTCGATGCAACCGGAAAAGATGAGGTCTACATCGGCCGTGTGCGGGAAGATGAATCGATTGCGAACGGCCTTAACCTCTGGGTCGTGTCCGACAATCTTCGCAAGGGCGCGGCGTTGAACGCCATTCAGATCGCCGAGTGTCTAGTCAACAGCTAGCAGCATTCTGCCAACTGGGATGAAAGTTGATGCCGGAATGGAATACCTTCGGCAAGATCTTAATCGGGATAGGGCTTGGCATCGTCGGGCTTGGGGTCCTGTTGGTCCTGGTGGACCGGATTCCCGGCCTCGGAAGCGCATTCAGTTGGTTGGGAAAGCTTCCGGGTGATATCTCCGTCAAACGTGATAACTTCAGCTTCTATTTCCCCATCGGGACCAGTATCGTCCTCAGCATCCTTCTGAGTCTGCTATTCTATCTCCTAGGATGGTTCTTCCGAAGATGATAGCAAGATGGCTCCTGGCCTGCACGGCTGGACTGGGACTCTGCCTCGGCTGTCTCATGATGCCGGAGGCCCAAGCGGCTCAATCGATTCGTGTTCTGTTGGCATCAGATGTTCGGCAGTTGGAAGTGTATACCGATCAGACCCTTTGGGTGACTGATGAGCGTGATCAGGCGTGGGCGTATCGGTCCGCGCTCCGGATCAAGGCGCAGGGCCAGGTGCTGCTTCTCAACGGCAAACCGGTGACGAGCGATCAGCTGATGGTGCGGGCGGGAAGTCATGACGTGAAAATCTGGTTGAATGGGAACGGCAATAAGGCAGTCCTGCGCGCAGGCGATGAGAAAGGTGCGGTCCAGGTCAGTGGGTCGATCCAACTCGTTCGGCGAGGGAAAGGCTTGCTCGTCGTCAATTATGTCGATTTGGAGGAGTACGTCAAAGGTGTGGTGCCGGCCGAGGTGAATCCCGCCTGGCATCCCGAGATGTTGAAAGTTCAGGCAGTCGCGGCCAGGACCTATGCGTTGTACCAACACATGCTCAGCGCTGCTCGGGACTATGATGTGGTTGCCGGGACCCAAGATCAGGTGTATCGTGGCCGCCAGGGTATCGATGGACGGGTCATCCAGGCCGTGGAATCCACGAGAGGCATGGTCGTGACCCATCAGGGGGCTCCCATCTATGCCGCCTTCTCATCGACGGCCGCAGGGATCACGGAAGATGCCACGATTGTGTGGTCGAAGGATCTGCCCTATTTGAAAGGCGTTGAATGCCCGTTCGACATCGAGTCTCCGCACTATCAGTGGAAAGCGTCGTTTACGATCGATGTGTTGGAGAAGAATTTACGGCAACAAGGATTTGCGGTGGGAACGATCACGGCAATCGCACCGCTTACCTATAGTCGTGCAGGACGCGTGGCCACGTTGCAGATTTCGCACTCCCTGGGTGAACTCGTTCTGCGGGGAGAAGATCTGCGTAAGGCGGTAGGGTATACGGTGGTGCCCAGCACGCAATTTACGATCGAGTCCGTCGGCCGGGATGTCATCCTTTCCGGGTATGGAGCAGGCCATGCAGTGGGCCTCTGTCAGTGGGGCGCGAAAGAACTGGCAGAGTTGGGCTATTCCTTTTCGAGCATTCTTCGCTACTACTATCCTGGGACCGAGCTTCGCGATGCTTCATTGACCCAGGCTCCTCCTGCCCCTTCGGTTCCTCCTTCGTAATGCAACGCTCAGATTATGACTTTCCATTCGATCCTGCACTGATCGCGGTGCAGCCGATCATTCCCCGGGATCGGGCGCGATTGCTGGTCCTGGACCGGAAGACGCAACAATTTGCACATCGTCAGGTTGCCGATCTCCCTGAATTGATGAACCCGGGCGACCTGCTCGTCGTAAACGATACCAAGGTTTTGGCTGCACGGGTGTCGGGAATCAAGAGACCGACCGGAACACCGGTTGAGGTATTGTTCGTGAAGGATCTCGGTAAGGGACGGTGGGAAATTATGGTGAAAGGCACCTTCCGTATCGGCCAGGTGATCGAATTCGATCGACATTCCCGCGCAACGATCGTGAAACGCGACGCGTCCGGTACCGAGGTGACGGTGGAAAGCCCGGATCCTGTGACACGACTCTTCGAAACGCAGGGGGCTATGCCGCTTCCGCCTTACATCAAGCGCGCCGCGACTCCGGATGATCGACGCTGGTATCAGACGGTCTTTGCCAAACACGAAGGGGCGATTGCAGCACCGACCGCCGGGCTTCACTTTACCGAAGAACTGTTTAGACGACTGGTCGCGTCTGGGGTCAAGGTTGCCACAGTGACCCTGCATGTCGGTCCAGGCACCTTCAAACCGGTGACGACCGAACGAATAGAAGACCATCAGATGGGGGCAGAAGCATTTTCCATCAGTGAGGAAACAGCCGACGCGATCAGGCAGACGAAACGCGCCGGTGGGCGGGTGATGGCCGTCGGTACCACGGTCGTCCGCGCGCTTGAAACCGTCATGAAGGAGAAGGGGATGATGGTTCCTACGTCCGGTGAGAGCCGGCTCTTCGTGACACCGGGATTTCAGTTCAAGACCGTCGATGGGCTCATGACGAATTTCCACCTTCCACGAACGACGCTCTTGATGCTGGTGTCAGCGTTCGCAGGCACCGAGCTGATACGCAGAGCTTACGAAGAAGCCGTCAAAGAGCGCTATCGCTTCTACAGTTACGGCGACGCGATGCTGATCAATTAGGCTCAACGAGAGCAGAAAGACTTACAGCATCTCGCGGCGGACGGTGACCGGCAGCTTGGCTTTCATAGACTGTTGAAATGAGACCAGGGCTCGTTGCTGTTTTTGCAAGAGCATGTCGTCCAACACCCGCTGCTTGGCTTCGGCAGCTTTGGCGGGATCGGTGTCCTGCGGCCTGGTCATGAGAGATTGCCCCTCGGCAATTTCGGCAGGGGTGAGCGCAACAGAATCGCGAACGATCATACGAGCCTTATTGGCCAACACTTCCTGGTGCTGGATCGCCTCGAACGAAGCCGGTGTCAAATGATTGGCCGCCAGGATGCGGCGGTAGAGTTCCGGATCGAAGGCTCCGTTTTTCTGAAAGACCGGAGTTTGCATGATCAGCTCGCGCAAGTCGGCATCGGAGACTCTCACGCCCATTTCTTCAGCGGCGATGATCCAGACGCGACTGTCGACGAGTTGCCCGATGACGAATTCTTTGAACTCTTCCTCTTTGAAGTCACCGGTGACGTTTTCCTTGTAGATGCGACGCATGTTTTCATAGGTGCGTTTAAACTCGTCGAGTGAAACCGATTGCTCCCCGACTTTGGCGACGGGTCCGCCGGTTTGCTCCCCGAATCCCCACCATCCCATCGTAATCACGAAGGCAACAGCCAAAATGCCCATGATGGATTTGAGCAACCAAGGGTAGTTGTGAGATGCGTCGCGCATCGTCTTAATCATGTCGATCCTCTTTTTGTGTAAAATCCAAAGTGTACTTGCGGACAAAACGAAAGGCAAGAGCGGCAATCGGTGAAAAGATCCAGAAACGGGTCCCCCGAATTCGCGTATACTTCCCGTCGATGTCGCAATGAGAGCACTGGACGACTCGCAAGGACACCCAAAAAGAGGCTCTGAAAAAGATTGGTCTTTGTTTGTGCAAGATGATGCGTTTTGTTATACTTTGTCACTAATTAGGTAAGGAGATCCCTTGGCAGGGGAGGGGCTGACCTCGGCGTCGTTTGAATCAAGAGTCTATCCGAAGGCCCATGTCCTGAACCGGTTCATCGCGAAGTTGATCGACCTGTTCATTATTGTCGCCGCAGGCGAAGTCGCTCCTCCGGTCGGCTTTCTTTCCGGTCTGGCCTACATCTTGATCGCCGATGGATTTGCGGGGGGACGAAGTATCGGCAAACGGTTGGTCGGTCTGCAAACCATGCGGTTGGATGGGCGGGATACGGCTGGCTTTCGAGAGTCGATCATCCGGAATCTTCCGTTGGGCGGCGCGCAGATCGCGTATGCGGTCCCATACATTGGATGGCTCGTATCCCTAGCCATTTTAGCCTTCGAAAGTTTTTTGATCATAGGGAATGAGCAGGGTCGTCGACTCGGCGACGAAGTGGCTCGAACGCAGGTGTTGGATGCGGGTCAACTCGCAGTCCCGGATTAGGTAAGATAGAACAAGCGCACAGGCTGGGCGCTGAGTCGTCCGGCCAAGATGAAGGGAGAGACGCCGTGGGGTTTCCGGGAGATGTGTTCGGTTGGTTCTCCGACGACCTAGCGATTGACTTAGGCACTGCGACGACCCTCGTCTATGTCCACGGGAAGGGGATCGTCCTCAACGAACCCTCCGTTGTCGCGGTTGAAAAGAAAAGCGAAAAAGTGCTGGCCGTCGGAACGGACGCCAAAAAAATGCTTGGACGCACGCCGGGCAATATCGTTGCGGTTCGGCCGATGAAGGAAGGCGTGATCGCCGACTTCGAGATGGCCGAACAAATGCTGAAGCATTTCATCCGGAAGGCGCACAATCGCAGCGCGTTTGTTCGACCACGGATCATCATCGGGGTCCCCTCCCGTATCACGCAGGTAGAGCAACGGGCCGTGCGCGACTCCGCCGAATTGGCCGGGGCGCGGGAGGTCTATCTGATTGAAGAGCCTGTCGCCGCGGCCATCGGATCGGGATTGCCGATCACGGAGCCGTCCGGAAACATGGTGGTCGATGTAGGAGGCGGGACGACAGACATCGCCGTCATCTCGTTGGGCGGGATCGTGTACAGCGAATCCGTCAAGGTCGCCGGCGACCGCATGGACGAAGCGATCATGAATTACATCAAGAAAAAGTACAACTTGCTCATCGGGGAGCATATGGCGGAACGGATTAAATTCGAGATTGGGTCCGCCTATCCCTTCGAGGAGCGGAAGACCATGATGATCAAAGGCCGAGATTTGATTTCAGGTATCCCGCGGACATTGGTCATCGATGACGCCGAGGTCCGCGAAGCGCTGCAAGAGCCGATTGGAACGATTGTGAATGCCATCAAGATCGCGTTGGAAAACACTCCGCCCGAACTGGCCGGGGATATTATCGATCGCGGAATCGTGTTGACCGGTGGCGGCTCCCTTCTCAAGGGCATGGACACACGATTCCGTGAAGAAACGAACTTGCCGATCATTACGGTGGACGATCCGCTGACCTCCGTGGTGTTGGGGGTGGGCAAGATTTTGGATGAACTGGATCTGCTCCGGAAGGTATCGGTTATGTCCCAAGCGAATAATCTCCGGTAAGGTCCCATCCCTCATGCGGATGGTCAATTTACGCGCATCGTATAACGCTAAACGTCTTGCCCTCGCTCTCGCCGTCATTCTCGTGCTCGGCTTCCTTCTTGTACCGGGCCAACTTCAGAGCGTCTTTCAGCAGATGGGCAGTCCGGTCGGGTGGGCCCTCAGTTGGCCTCTTCAAGCCGTTGCCGGGATCCATGATCGGATCGCCGACCTCTGGGGCCGGTTTGTGGCGCTCCAGGGGGTCGAAGAAGAAAATAGACAGTTGAGGAGAGAGCTGGATCTACTCAAGGAGCAAAATGGGCAGTTGCAAGAAGCTTCGGCGGCGACGGAGCGGCTTGTGAACCTGCTGGAATTCAAGAAACAAGCGCTTCCCACGCTGGTGGCCGCCCAAGTGATCGGCCGCGATACCGGCAATTGGTACAAGACGATCATCATCAATAAAGGGTCGTCCGATGGCCTCCAGTCGGACCAGGGCGTGATTACGCCCGCCGGTGTGGTCGGTCGCATCGTCAAGACGACTCCATCCACTGCCGTGGTGTTGCTCGTGACGGATCCGAACAATGCGATTGCCGGATTGATCCAGCGAACGCGAGATGAAGGCATTGTCGAAGGAACCACGCAAGGGTTGGCGAGCCTCAAGTATATTCCATTGTTGTCCAGCGCTCGGTCAGGCGATCGTGTGGTCACGTCAGGATTGGTCGGGGGATTCCCCCGTGGCCTGCCGATCGGGACGATCACAAAGATCGACAAGGAAGAGGAAGCGTTGTTCCAATCTGCGGAGCTGTCTCCGGAGGTCGATCCGAATCGTGTCGAGGAAGTGCTGGTAATTCAGTCTTCCGCAGTTCCGACGGAGGGAGCCCAAATCGGCGCTCCGAAGCGGAAGCCATGAAAGCGCTGATTTACATCGCGCTGATCGTCGGTCTTGTCCCGATTCAAGCCGTACTCCTGCCGCATATCAGTTTGTGGGGAGTGAAGCCGGATCTCGGCTTCGTGGTCGTCTGCTTGATCGGCCTCATTGGCGGGGAGCTTGATGGATTGCTGATGGGTCTCGTTCTGGGCTGGGCGATGAGTCTGTTTTCTGCTCAAGATCCGTTCTCTGCGGCAATGATGAAGGGGGCCGTGGGTTTTATGGCCGGTCTGGCCGGCCGGCAAGTGGTCTATCTAAGCCCCGTCGTGCTCGTGATGGGACTTCTCCTCGTCTCGTTTCTCGTCGGACTGGTCACCCCGTTTGCGCTGAAACTCAGTGTGGAACAAGATCTCTGGTGGGCTGTCTGGACCGTTGTGTTGCCGCAAGCCTGTCTCGATGCCGTGATCGGAGGAGCTATTTATTGGCTGATGTGGAGTCGCCTGAATATTGAGCAATGGGTTTCCGAGTATCGGGTCTAGGTATCGTATGGCGAGTGCACACTATCCGGAAACAGAATTCGGTGATCTCCATCGCAGACTCTTCATTCTGCGCGTGGGACTCTTGCTGGTGGTGGCGCTGCTCGGCCTCCGACTGTGGCATTTGCAGATTCGAGAAGGGCCGTACTATCGAGACTTGTCGGAAAACAATCGCACCAGACAGGTGCTGTTGGAACCGGCGCGGGGCCTGATCTACGACCGGCATGGGGTTCTCCTCGCGAATAACGTACCGAGCTTCAGCCTCTATGTCACATTGGAAGACGTGAAGGATCGTGAAGTCTTGATCCAGCAGTTGACCGATCTCCTCGGCCTGGACCCCGCTCTCGTGCGAAAAAAACTGATGATCAGAGGCAGCAAACTGCTTCCCCGTAAGATTAAAGACCGGATGACGTTGCGCGATGCCACGCTGGTCGAATCTCACCGACTCGATATGCCCGGCGTCATGATTCAAGTAGAGTCCCAACGCAACTATCCGGGCGGTGTGACGGCGGCCCATCTCTTGGGCTATGTGGGTGAGATCTCGGCGGATCAACTCGAGAAACCGGAGTTCATCGATCTCCATCAGGGGAGCATCGTGGGGCAATATGGAGTTGAAAAGTCCTACGATCGGCACATGCGTGGACTGGCCGGTCAGAAGAGCGTGGAAGTCGACGCGCTCGGTCATGAAAAGAAAGCTTCGGTCGTCGAGAGGCCGCAAGCGGGGAACGACCTCTATCTCACTATCGACGTGCGTCTCCAGAAACTTGCCGAGGATCTCCTGGGCGTAGAACAGGGCGCCATTGTCGCGCTCGATCCGACCAACGGTGATATTTTGGCCATGGCCAGCCGGCCCGCCTTCGATCCGAACCTCCTGTCGCGAGAACTGACGGCGAAACAATGGGTCGAGATCGTCCAGGATGAAGGGCGTCCGTTGAACAATCGAGCCTCACAGGGGCAGTACCCTCCCGGTTCCACGTTCAAAATCCCGATGGCTATCGCCGCCCTGGAAACCAAGACCATGACACCTTCCAGTACCGTGCACTGTAACGGGGGCTATCAGTTCGGCAAGCGGCTCTATCATGACTGGAAAGTCGGTGGACATGGCTATGTCGATCTCCATGACGCCTTAGTCCATTCCTGTGACGTGTACTTTTATACGATCGGGCAGCGTATGGGGATCGATGTGATGGCGGAGTTCGGAAAGGACTTCGGGCTTGGACGGGCCACGGGAGTGGAATTGCCGTCGGAACGATCCGGTATCATGCCGTCCACCGCCTGGAAGCAAAAAGCCAAGAACGAATCCTGGTTGCCTGGTGAGACCATTTCGGCGGCCATTGGACAGGGCTATGTGACCGTGACGCCATTGCAGATGGCCAGTCTAGTCGGTACGGTCGCCAATGACGGTGTCAGTTATCGTCCCCGCCTCGTGCAGGCAGTCATGGATCGAACGACGGGGAATCTTCAAGAGTTACCGGCCGTTCCACGCGGAAAACTCAACGCCAAGCCGGACACGTTCCGCATCATCAAGGATGCCTTGGCTGACGTCGTCACGAAGGGAACGGCGACGAGGGCGAAGTCCTCCCTGGTGACGATCGGTGGGAAGACAGGGACGGCTCAGGTGGCGGCCCTCAGGACCGGGCCGGAGGAAAACATCCCCAAAAAGTACCGAGACCATGCCTGGTTTGTGGCCTTTGCACCGGTGGAATCGCCGAAGATCGCCGTGGCCGTGCTGGGCGAACATATGGGACACGGTGGAGCCGCCGCAGCCCCACTGGCCAAGGAAGTCATCGAAACATACATGAAGCTCACCCCGCAGGTTCCCGTTGTCACGTCGGATCTTTCCGGCGTGGCCCAGCCGGGGCGCCCCTCGAAAGACTCATGATCGATCGTCTGACTGAGAATCGCGGCCTCGACAGCTTCGATATCCGCTATGTTGCCTTGATTCTGGCCATTCTGGGAATCGGGGTGCTGTCCATTTATAGCGTGACGCAAGGGCAGCAGGGCGGGATCGCGCCGTTCTATCTCAAACAGTTGATGTGGATCGGTTTGGGCGCGGCGGCGTTCATCGTCATGTGGGCGTCGGACTACCATCACCTCGCGCGGTTTGCCTATCCTGCCTATGCGTTTATTCTCCTGATGCTGCTGTTTGTTCTCTTTGAGGGACGCACGAGCAAAGGGGCGCAGCGATGGATCGCACTGGGCCCGCTCAGTTTTCAGCCGTCCGAGTTCGCCAAGCTCATTCTCGTGTTGGTGCTGGCGCATTATTACTCGAAGGCCCCTCGTGTCGGATGGCTGCAGCGCGTCATCCTGCCGGGGCTTTTGGTCCTGCCCGGCCTTCTTCTCATCTTGAAGCAGCCCGATTTAGGGAGTGGACTGAGCTTTGTCGCGGTCTACGCGGCGATGCTGCTCATGGTAGGGGTTCGCTCGCAAGCCTTGGGTTTTATTCTCTTATTTGGGATTATGCTGTTTCCATTTGCCTGGGAGGGGCTGTGGGGGTCCTTGCATGATTATCAGCGACAGCGCATTATGGCGTTCGTCGACCCGGATTATGACCCGGGTGGAAAGGGCTATCATGCCCTACAATCGAAAATTGCAATCGGGTCTGGGGAACTCCTGGGCAAGGGACTTTATGGCGGCACCCAAAGTCAGCTGAAGTTTCTTCCCGAAGGCCACACCGATTTTGTGTTCGCCGTATTTGCGGAAGAATGGGGATTTCTCGGGGTGCTGGTGCTCTTGACATTGTTTATCGGATTGATCTGGTTATCTCTGGAGATCGCCTCCAAGGCGAAGGATCAGCTTGGCGCCTTGCTTGCCGTAGGGATTGTGGCGATGCTGTGCTTCTGCGTCGTGGTCAACATCGGCATGACGGCAGGAATGTTTCCGATCGTCGGCATCCCCTTGCCTCTGGTGAGTTACGGCGGAAGCGCCACGATTATGACCATGGCGGCGTTGGGTTTGCTGTTGAACGTCAAACGAAAGCGGTTAAGCCTATTTTATTGAGCGAAGACCGAACGCGCGGAACAATTATGTCCCACCGTTCGGAGAAGGATATTATCGAACGTCGGCTAAGTGTGCGGGGTGGTATGCGCTGTGGACCTGGGCGTAGGCCCGCGTCCATCGCGTCCTCCGAACTGCGGCGGCGTTCAGATCAAAGGAGTCAGTATGGGAAATGAGATCGCGATAACCGTCTCGCGGGAAGAAACCCGCGTGGCCGTGCTCGACGGCGGGGTCGTCACCGATTTGTTCGGAGACCGCGCCAAGCACAAAGACTTTGTCGGAAACATTTATAAGGGAAGAGTCGCCAAGGTATTGCCCGGAATGCAAGCCGCGTTCGTGGATATCGGCTTGGAAAAAGCCGCGTTCATGCATGTCTCCGATCTCTTGGTTGATGCGGAGCCGGGAGATATGTTGGTCGAGGACGATGAAGACGAAAAAGATTCGGACATGCTGCGGCCCAAACGCCAGAGCGCGAAGCCCATCGAACAGCTGTTGAGTGAAGGCCAAGAGCTGATGGTGCAGATTTCCAAGGGGCCGATCGGCACCAAGGGGTCACGAGTCACGACGTATGTCTCGCTGCCCGGACGATACCTCGTCTTTATGCCGAACGTCGACCATATCGGCGTGTCTCGGCGCATTCCGCGGGATGAAGAACGGGCCAGGCTGAAAGAAATCATGCGCCGGGTTCGCCGCCAGGGTTGCGGGTACATCGTGCGGACGGTGAGTGAAGGCGTCAAAGAAGACGAACTGAAATCCGACGTCGATTTTTTGCACGTGCTCTGGCAGGACGTGTTGACCAAGCGGGAACAATTGCCCGCTCCCGCATTGCTGCATTCGGATTTGAGCCTGAGCTTCCGGGTGGTGAGAGACCTGTTCGGCAAAAAGGTGGATCGACTCTGGATCGATTCGCGGGAGGAATACGAAGCCATTCGGGATTTCGTGCAGCGATTTTCCCCCGAGCAGACCTCACGGATTCATTTTTACGACAAGGAAGAGCCGTTATTCGATCATCTGGGGGTCGAACAGGAAATCGCGCGCGCGATGAGCCGGAAGGTGTGGCTCAAATCGGGCGGCTATCTGGTGATCGATCATACCGAAGCGATGACGGTGATCGACGTCAATACGGGGCGGTTTGTAGGAAAGCGGGATCAGGAAGAGACCATCTTGCGGAACAATCTGGAGGCGGCGAAGGAAGTCGCCTATCAGCTCAAACTGCGCGGCATCGGCGGCATCATCATCGTCGACTTCATCGATATGGAGCGTGAAAAGAATCGGGATAAGGTCTACCACGCGCTGGTGGATGCCATGGCGTCGGATAAGGCGCGGACGAGGATCTCCAGGATCTCGGATCTCGGCTTGATCGAGATTTCCCGCGAGCGTGTCCGGGAGGATCTGTTGCGTTCGCTGTCCGAGCCCTGCCGTTACTGTGAAGGCCGTGGCTATACGAAGTCTCCGACGACCGTGGTGTACGAAATTTTTCGCGAGATCCGACGGATTGAACCCGCGTCCGATCAGCAACGGATTATCGTGGGAGCCCATCCGACGGTGGCCGAGTTGCTGCAAGACGAAGAGCGCCATGGGGTGGAAGTACTGGAGCGCGATTGTTCGGCGAAAATCATCATCACGCCGGATAGTCAATTGCATCTCGAGCAATACGATCTGGTCGTTCTCTAGTCTCGTGCGGTACAGGCCGGCACGTTCCGTCGGAAGCGCGTTCAGCAGGGTGCGACCTTCCTGCCGTTGAGACCAATTCCCCATCGTTCAATGAGACCGACATGGACGAAGCGTCACTGACCTCGTGGCTCACGCTCCAAGCCGTCGACGGCGTCGGGGATCGCACACTCCTCAAATTGGTGCAACGGTTTGGATCTCCCGATGCGGTGCTGTCAGCGGCAATGGACGATTTGAGGTTGGCGGGGTGCAGTCCGGAATTGGCCGAATCGGTGCGGCAGGGGCCCGAGTCGAACATCCGGCGGCAGATCGATCGTCAGGTCAAGATCGTCGGACGCCTGAAGATTCACACGATCACGACCTTTGATCGATCATACCCTGCGCGGCTCAGAGCGATTCCCGATCCCCCGCCGTTGTTGTATGTAAGTGGGACGTTGTTGCCGCAGGACGAGGTGGCGGTGGCGATTGTGGGTGGACGACGGGCCACTCCGTCCGGAAGGATCGTCACGGAAGAGGTTGCGAAAGAACTCGCCGGATGTGGTGTGACGATCGTGAGCGGTCTGGCGCGTGGAATCGATGCGGCGGCGCATCGAGGGGCCCTGGCGGGAAAGGGCCGCACGATTGCCGTATTGGGGTGCGGCATCGATCGGACCTATCCCTCGGAGCACCAGGCGCTCAGGCGGAGCATCGAATCACATGGAGCCGTCATTTCTGAGTTGCCGATCGGCGCGGCTCCGTAAAGTCATCACTTCCCGCGGAGGAATCGGATCATCAGCGGACTCTCGCTGGGCGTGTTGGTCAGTGAAGCGGCGACCAACAGCGGCTCGCTCATTACAGCCAAGTTGGCGCTGGAGCAAGGCCGAGAGGTCTTCGCCGTGCCTGGTTCCATCAAAGAAGAGGCCTGCCGTGGATCGAATCGCCTCATCAAGGAGGGTGCGAAACTGATCGAGGGAGCTCAGGATGTCCTCGATGAGATCCTTCCACAAATCGACGCCCGTCAACGGACGATGCTCCATTTTGATGGTGCAGCGATCGAAGCGGAGGCGCCGCTAGGAACCGACGGTACGTTGGTGTATGAAGCGCTCTCTTATGAGGCGTGTTCCGTTGATGCCGTGATCGAAACGACAGGACTGAGCGCCGCGCAAGTGGCGGCGACGCTGCTGACGCTCGAGTTGAACGGCCGGATTCGCCAGCTGCCTGGCCAACACTACATTCGTCTCTAGCCCGTGTTTTTCTGCGGCGAGCACCATTCTAGTTGCACGAATCCCGGATATTTGGTACGGATGATACAATCCTTGTGAGACAGACGGAGTTGTCATGGCAAAAACTCTGATCATCGTTGAGTCGCCGACGAAAGCCAAAACGATCACGAAGTATCTGGGCCGCGGGTACACCGTGATGGCGTCGGTGGGACACGTCAAGGATCTGCCGACCAGCAAATTGGGTGTCGATCTCGAACACGATTTCGAACCGCAGTACGTCACCATCAAAGGCAAGTCGAAGGTGTTAGCCGAAATCAAGAAGAAGGCTGAGGAGGCAGACAAAGTCTTTCTGGCGCCGGACCCTGACCGAGAAGGAGAGGCGATTGCTTGGCACCTCGAACAGGAGCTGTTGGGCAAATCGAAAAAGAAAAAGAAGGACGGAAAGATTTTCCGGGTCCTGTTCAATGAGATTACGGAATCGGCGATCAAGCGGGCGTTGCAGTCGCCGGGCGAGATCGATATGAAGTTGGTCAATGCGCAGCAAGCGCGCCGTATCTTGGATCGCATCGTCGGCTATCAAGGCAGCCAGTTGCTCTGGAATAAAGTCCGGCGCGGACTCAGCATGGGGCGTGTGCAGTCGGTGGCCATGCGGCTGATCTGCGAACGCGAAGCGGAGCGGGAAGCGTTCAGAACCGAAGAGTACTGGTCGATTACCGCGCTGCTCGCCGGGGCCAATCCTCCCGCATTCGAGGCCAAGCTCCACAGCATGAACGGAGCGGAAGCGTCGATCGAGAACAGTGAGCAAGCTGGCCGGATCGTCGCCGATATTCAAGGGAAGGCATTCGTCGTCCAATCGATCGAGCGTCGGGAAAAGAAGCGCAACCCCGTCGCGCCGTTCATCACGAGCCGTCTGCAGCAGGAAGCGGCGCGAAAACTGCACTTCTCGCCCAAGAAAACAATGACGCTCGCACAGCAACTGTATGAAGGGATCGAAATCGGCGCAGAAGGCGCGACGGGTCTCATCACCTATATGAGAACCGACTCGCCTCGCATCTCGAATGAGGCGACGGCCGATGCGCGCGAGGTAATTCAGTCGCGCTTCGGCGCGCAATATCTTCCCGCGACGCCCAATGTCTATAAGACGTCGAAGGCGGCCCAAGAAGCCCATGAAGCGATCCGGCCGACCTCGGCGGGACGCGACCCTGAATCGATCCGCCAGTATTTGGATCAGGATCAATACAATCTCTACAAGTTGATCTGGAATCGATTCATCGCCTCGCAGATGGTTCCGGCGATTTTGGACGTGACCCGCATCGATTCAACACCGGTTGAGACCAAGGAAAATTATCTCTTCCGTTCCACCGGGACCGTCGTGAAGTTCCCCGGGCACACGATCGTCTATATGGAAGGGATCGATAGGGAATTGCCTTCACAGAAACCGAAGGCCGATCAGGAGGCGGATGATGACGAGCGCCAGCTGCCGGCTCTGTCCGAAGGAGAGCGGTTGCGGCTCGCCGAGCAGGAAGGGCAGTCGGCTCCGGGTCTGACCTCGAAGCAGCATTTCACGCAGCCGCCGCCCCGATATAACGAAGCCCTCCTGATCAAGGAACTGGAGGAAAAAGGGATTGGGCGTCCGTCCACCTACGCCACGATCATCTCCACGATCCAAGACCGCAAATATGTCGAAAAGACCGAAGGGCGGTTCATCCCGACGGAAACGGGCCGCACGGTCAACGATTTCCTTTTGAAGGGATTTCCGGCCGTCGTCGATGTCGATTTTACGTCGCACTTGGAAGCAGAGCTCGACGAAGTGGAGGAAGGCAACAAACAATGGGTCGATTCAGTGCGGGACTTTTACAACCCGTTTGCGGCGGATCTGGAGAAGGCCAAGACGATTCCCGGCCCCAAGGATACGGTCGAGCCTCCGACGAACATCCCATGCGAGAAGTGCGGCCGGATGATGGAAATCAAATGGGGACGGAACGGCAAGTTCCTCGCTTGCCCGGCGTACAAAGACGATCCGCCCTGCAAGAATACGCAGAACTTTGAAAAGCTGCCGGACGGCACCATCAAGATCGTGCCCAAGCAGGAGCTTACGACCGATCAGGTCTGCGATAAATGCGGCAGTCCAATGGTCGTCAAGACAGGACGTTTCGGCAAGTTCATCGCCTGTTCCGGCTATCCGCAGTGCAAGACCACGAAAGCCCTGGCGTTGGGTGTCAAATGTCCGCAGCCCGACTGCGGCGGTGATCTCGTGCAGAAGCGAACGCGCAAAGGCCGATCGTTCTTCGCCTGCAGTAACTATCCCAAGTGTGAATATGCTCTCTGGGACCGTCCTGTGCCCAAGGCTTGCCCAACCTGCCAAGCTCCATTCTTGATAGAAAAAGTCAGTAAGCAAGACGGCCGGAGCGTTCAATGCCGCAATCAGGACTGCGGCTACCGCGAAGCCGGGTGACGACTCGAATGGTCCTTCCATCTTCCTCGCAGTCCGTCAATCGCCACACCTCGTATTTCACGTGAACGACGATTAACCCGGCAAGATCGATGTCCATTCATCCCATCCGCGCCGTGGCGCTGTCGTTGTGTGTGGGCCTGGCCTGGCTGTCACCGGTTTCAGCAGAAGCACCATCCCCTAACATGGACGGAAAGCAGAGTGTCGGGTTCGTGGTCGGCGGAATGCTCCCTGTTCGACTGATGGATGCGCAATCGTCGAAGTTGAACGGGGTGGCCGTGCATCCCTCGTGGCAAATCGTGCTGACCGATACGATCGGTGACGGGTGGTGGAGCGGCTCGATTGCGCTTGGGGCCGAGTTGGCGCTGTTAGGAATCACCCAACCGACCGGCGCGTACGGCGTGGGTGTGACGCCCAAGATCGTCTATACGTTCACTTCGTTTGGTCGGTTGAAGCCCTATGTCGAGGGCGGCGGTGGTCCGCTCTGGACGAATTTCGACGGCCGTATTCCCGAACAAGGAACGGATTTCAATTTTCTGGTCTGGGGCGGCACGGGCGCAAACTGGGAGCTGACCGCACGATGGTCGCTCAATGCCGGAGTCCGGTTCAGCCACATTTCCAATGCCGATACCGGTAGTCCGAATCGTGGGCTCAATTACCTCCTGCCGTTTATCGGAATCTCCACGAAGCTCTTCTAGGGTTACCTGAGAAAAAGCTCCAACGTTTCTGCTGCTACACCGCGCACTGTGACTGTCTCATTGGACAAAAATCCTTTGTGAGCCGGATTTTTGTCCGAATCCGACTAGGATTTTTCCGAGTCTTCCCTTCTCATCGATAGGCATTATTGTGATTGTAAATAGGTTGATACAGATGAGTCAGGCAATATCCAGGAGCGAAGACGTGGAGGACGGCGGCGAACGTGAGAGTCGGGGCTGGTATCTGATCCGCACCAGGGACTTTGGGCTGTTATGGTGGGGACAGGTCGTCTCTCAAATTGGGGAAGGGCTCAATAAAGTCGCTCTACTCTGGTTTGTGTATACCCTCACCGGTTCGGCCCTGAAAGTGACGATCGTCGGATTGCTCCAAACCGTTCCGCCTTTGCTGTTGGGCCCCGTCATCGGTGTTTTTCTTGATCGCCTGCCGAAGAAGACCGTGATGGTGTGGGTAGACTTGATTCGTGCCTTCATGACCTTTCTCATTCCGGCGCTATTTGCTCTCGATCTCCTTTCCCTTGAAGGCTTGTATGTGTTGATCTTCTTGACATCGATTGTCTCGACTATCTTTGGACCGGCCTTGGTGTCAGCTGTCCCGCGCCTGGTCCGTCCGTCCGAATTGGTGAGAGCAAATGCCTTGATTCAAGGCACGAATAACATTGGGTTGTTACTGGGACCCGCGATCAGCGGCGTGCTCATCGCGATGATAGGCGTCGAGAATGTCCTGTATGTGAATTCGGTCACCTTCCTCGTCTCGGCCTTGTGTCTCATCCCCATGCGATTGCATGAAACGCTCAAGATCGATAAAGAAGCCGGCAACAAGTCTCCCTCAGTGCTGGATGATTTGATCGTCGGATTTCGATTCGTCTTCGGCACACAATCGACGGTGTTCCTTCTGGTCGTGATCTCGGCCTTGTACAATCTGGGTGCGAGCGCGTTTGTGTTCATTCTGCCGGTGTATGCGAAAGAGTTTCTCCAGGTCGGTCCGGTTCAACTGGGCTGGCTCTGGTCCGGTCTCGGGGTCGGTATGCTGGCGGTGTCCACATGGCTCGCCTCGAGGCACCAGGGAGATCTGCACAGCCGTTTGCGCCTCATTGCTCGTGGCATGACGGTGGGGGGACTGGCGGTCTGCAGTCTGAGCCTGCTCGAGACGCCGTTGGTCGCGACGGCGGTGGTGGTTGTAGTCGGTGGGAGCACGGCGATCATGAATCCCGTCGTATGGGCGTTGCTTCAAGAGACTACTCCGGAACACTTGATGGGACGCGTGCTCACGACGTTCAGCACGGGATCGATGGCCACCGCGATGGCCGGGATGACCGGTTTTGGATGGATTGCGGAGACCGTCGGCCCGGCGCAAAGCCTTATCGGACTTGGTTTGGTCCTGTTACTGACGGCAGCCGTTGCGATCCGGTTCATGCGCCGGGCGGTCATGACTCAACAGGTTGCGACCTAGACTTTGAATCAGCTTGCGCGGCGCCCCAGTCGTTTCACTCATCGTTCCGCCTTCCTATCCGCTCCATTCCGATATAACCTTTACGATTGATCAGGAGGAAGAGAAGTCTTGTATGACGGAACGTTCAATCATCCGTCGCAGACAATGGCTCCTCACGCGTGATTTCAGTCTGGTGTGGTGGAGCCAGGTACTGTCGCAGGTGGCCGACGGTGTCAGCAAGTTGGCTCTCCTGTGGTTTGTCTATTCCATCACCGGGTCGGCGCTGAAGACCACGGTCATCGGCCTCATGCAAACATTGCCTCCGATCGTCTTCGGACCCGTGATCGGCGTGGTGGTCGATCGATTGCCCAAGAAGGCCATCCTGATCGGCAGCGACCTGGCCAGAGCCCTCTTGATCGGCTTGATCCCCTGTTGGGTATCTGTCGAATCGTTTACGATCCAATCGCTCTATGTGCTGACGTTCCTTTACGGGATTGCCACTGCCATGTTCGTGCCGACACTGTCCTCGTCGGTGCCGCTCATGGTGAAGAAAGAACAGTTGACCGCTGCCAATGCCCTCCTCCAAGGCACGACGAGCCTCGGCATCGTCATCGGCCCGGTCATCAGCGGACTGGGGATAGCCTTTACCGGGTCTCAGGATGTGCTCTGTCTCAATGCGGTGACCTATCTGGCGTCCGCGGCATTCCTGTTCCCTCTTCGACTTTCAGCAGGGATGACGACTGCTCCGTCGGCGAGACCGCGAACCACGGCGATTCAGGATCTGTTCGACGGTATTCGCTATACGTTGATATCTCGGCGCACCATTCTGGTGTTGATCCTATTGGCCTCGCTCTATACGTTTGGCAGCGGAGCATTCACCACACTGTTTCCGGTGTTCGGAAAGGCGCTCCTTTCACTCGGTCCGATAGAGGTGGGATACCTCTGGTCTTGGCTCGGCGTGGGCTTCCTCCTCATATCGCTCTGTCTCGTGAGGTTCACCGAATGGGATCTTCGGCGCCGGATCTCGATCATCACGTGGTCGAGTGTCGTCGGGGGGTTAGCGTTGTGCGCGCTGGTCTGGACTTCGAACATCGTGGTGGCCACCCTGCTCGTGGTGTTGGTCGGTATGGGGTTGGGGACCTGGACACCGATCGCTTGGGGGATCATCCAGGAAATCTCGCCCGCCCACATGGTGGGGCGGGTCATGGCGCTCTACACGGCGATTGCCACGGCCACATCTATGGCGGGCATGACCTTCTTCGGTTGGCTCATCGACATATCCAGCGAGTCCGTAAGTCTGGTCGGCATCGGCGCAGTCCTGCTTGCCCTCGCGACATCCAGCGTGTGGTTTCGCCGACGTGTCGAGGAAGAGCACCTTTCAGTCGGGTAGTGCGTCTTCCGTTCATTACATCCCCTCAATCCGAATTCCGAAGCTGAGCGGCAATAGCCTGCATTTACTCTCCTGGCTCATGTCTGCCCGTGATATATAGGTGACGGTCGCAGGCAAGCCGAGCGACGATTTACCGCCTGGAACGTTGAACAGTATCTTCAAGCAAGCTGGGTGGAAGAAGTAGAGGACTTATCATGCGCTATGCGATTGTGATCGAAAAAGCTCCTCAGAACTATGCCGCCTATGTGCCGGACTTGCCTGGATGCGTGGCAACTGGAGCGACGATTGAAGAAACTGAAACCATGATCCGCGAGGCTATCGAATTCCATCTGGAAGGCCTTCGTGCCGACAGCCTACCCATTCCTCCACCCAGCAGCCAAGTGGAGTACATCGAAGTCTCTGCCTAACAGGTCACTGCCTCCGCTTCCGACCCTCATTCTTGACGCCGTTTCCTGCACATTCGATAATGCGCCGGTTCTGGGAGGGCGCATGAGGGGAGTCGGTCGAGTCGCATGTCTGACAGTTGCACTGATCGGCGTGAGTTTCATTGCGGCCTGTGGTGAGTCCTTCAGTGCGCCGCATTGCGAAGCCAATGCTGCCGGGAACCCGCAAGCACTTCAATCCCTCAGTGCCCTGCTCAGTAAGAATCGGGACAACACCCCGGCGCTCCTTGCCCGTGCCCGCTGCCAGTATTTCCTTGGAAACTACGTCCAGGCCGCTCAGGATGCGAGTGACGTTCTCCGGCGCGAGCCGAAGCAGGCTGAGGCCCATCTTGTGCGCGGAAAATCCTTGAAGATGCTCGGCCAAATTCCACAGGCCCTTCAAGATTACAGCGCTGCGATCACCCTCCGTCCCACCGCCGAGGCCTATTATGGACGAGGGCTCACCTATCTGCGGGAGTTTCGAGGAGCGAAGCACCGAGAGGCGCTGAACGATTTCACCGAAGCGATCAAGCTCGATGCCGACCACGTCGGCGCCCATCTCTACCGCGCCCAAGCCTATAGTCATCTCGAACAGTATCAACAGGCGCTCCAGGATTCAGAAATCGTCCTGAAACTCGATCCGGACACACCCAACGCCTACTGTAACGTCGGCTTCGCCCACTATGCCCTTGGCCACGATCAGGAAGGCCGGCAATTTCTGAATACCTGTTACCAGAAGGATCCCGATCCCCAAACGCGCGGATACTATGAAACGGAAGTGAACAAAGTGCTGTCTGCGAGGCAGCCGCGAAGAGGAGGGGGCGGCGGGTACGATTCAGGCGGCGGCGGGAAAACGCCCTACGATCAAGAAATGGAACGGCAGCAACGGGTCATCGACAGCCTCAGGAATTCAGGATTCGACAGCCGCGCCGAAGCCTGCCGGATGGATAGTTCGAAGTGTTGAATGGGATGGTAAGGGAATTCTTGGGCCAACGATGTTTCTCGGCACTACTATATTGTGCAGTAGACCGCAAAGCAGGCAGAACCACAGATAAGTTGCGTCCGCTGATTAAGACTCAGCGGACTGCCTGAGCTTACGGTCGTCGTTGCTTTGTCGCAATTTATCCTCTTGCTCTGCCTCCATGTCACACCCTCCAGCATCAGCTATTCCCCTCGGTTCCGTTCTTGGTGCTATGCGCAACACCCTAAATTCTTTTGGTGCGCCAGACGAAATATCCTTCGGTGAATGGATGACAGGGACAGTGAGAGAACTTTCTCGCCTCGGACATACTTTTGAACCCACTGATGATTTCAATGCAGCATGGCAAGGGCTGGGAGAAAGGAATCCGTTAAAAGTTGCACTCATAGAAGGGGTATTCGCAGCTTTTGAGTCTGGGGTATATCGTCCCTTGGCCAAGCATACCCAAACACCGAGACCGGTTCCGCATCTCTGAAAAGGGTAAACGGTGGGCACAATCTGAAGGTCTTGTGCCTGATTGGGGCATCTAGCGTAATAAGGCAGATTACCCTACCTCCTTCAGCTTCACCCTCTCAGCTTTTCCATCTGCTTGCCGGAAAGGCGTACGACATCATTGACTGGGGCCAAGCTGGTGCCAAAGATAGTGCATGCCGAGATTGCGACACTATTCTCGCGTTTGATTGAAGCGCTGCATCTGAATGCCGATTCTCGGATTATTCATGCGCTGGGGCTGAAAGTAGAGGCCTTGCATCCGCACAGTGTCCTCATGGCGGGGCGCAGGCTGTTCGGTGCGGGTCCTAGAGTAAATACCGGTCGATATTGAGTGCTCCATGGAAGACGCCGATGATGTCAATCGCGTCTGAGTTCTTGATCAGGTAAGCGATACGATAATGTCCGTGAAGCAGAATACGGATGTGTCGGTCTGGCTTCTGCCAGTAGCGGTATCCTGATTCTGGAAATTCTCGAAGGATTTCGGCTTTCAGATAGATGGTTTCGATAGTTTGGGCGGCAGCGGATGGATTATCAAGTGCGATGTAGTCGTAAATGTCACGCAGCCATCGTTCGGCTTCGGCGGTCCATGTCAGCTCTGCCATGTCTTGATGCGTCGTCCCATCTCGTCATGGCTGACTGTCTTTCCTGCGTCAGAGTCAGCAAGTCCTCTATCGATCATTCTTGCGAACGCTAATTCTCGTAGAAGCTCATCATAGGAGCTGTCATCCGGCTGATCTTGAAGGATCTTGGCGATCTGTTCTTTTGCGGAGGGCATGATCACCTCTTAGAGAGACGTCGATTTCTACTGTCGACAGTTACAAGGATAGCGGTAAGCCTCCCGTTTTACAAGCGACTAGGCCTCATGTTCTCGGATCATTCATGCGTTGGTGCGGTGAGAGCGGGGGCTTACGTAAGAAGGGTTCATCCTGTGGGATGGAGAGAGGGATCGGTGAGCGCCGCTTTCTAGGAAGAGGCGAGGACTCCGGCAATACAACCGGTCAGCAACGTCGTCAAATAGGCGGTCCACAAGGCGCGCAGCCCGAGGACCGAGATATCTTTTGCCCTATGCGGCACCAAGGCGGAGATGCCGCCGACAAAGATGCCCATGCTCGCCACATGCACGAATCCGCAGAGGGCATAGGTCATGGCTGTGAGGGACCGTGGAGAGAGCGGCGGCGGAGACGCGGATTGCACCGCGGCCAACTTGAAATAGGCCGCGACTTCCGTCTCGATAAACCGCGACCCCAGCAAGTCCGCGCCGATCTGCCATTCCTCCGGACGGAGACCGAGGAGAACGGCGAATGGCCAGGTCAGCCAGGCGAGGACCCGTGTGGCGGAGAGAGGCACTCCTCCGATCGCAGGAAGCTGGGCCAGCGCCAAATCTACCAACGCTTCCAATCCAAGAAACACGATCAGCAACGCGGCAATGCCGACCGCCATTTTCATTCCCTGCCCCGCCCCGTCGATCAAGGCGACAATGAGGTTGGAGGGCGGCTGGATTGTTTCACCGTTGGATAAAGGCGATGGGTTCGGGTCGGTGGGAACCGCAGGCACGCCGCCCAACGTCACGGGCTGTCCATCTTCGGGCCACGTGAGTTTACTGATGAGAACCGCACAAGGAATAGAAATCACCGACGCAGAAATCAAATGCCCTGCGATCTGAGGCACCACATGCTGCAGAGCCGACACGTAGATGCCCATGACCGTGCTCGCCACGGTCGCCATCATGCACGTCAGCACCAAGAGCAGTTCCGATTGCGTCATGGCTGTGAGGTAGGGACGAACAATCAAGCCCGCCTCGATGCCGACGAAGATATTCGCTGCGCCGGACAGAGACTCGGCTCCCGATAAGCCCATGGTCCGGTAAAAGAGCCGGGCAAACAGACCCACGATCGCTTGCATGACGCCCAAATAGTACAGACCTGCCATCAATGCGGCAAAGAACACGACCGCCGGCAGCGCTTGCGCAGCTAGGATAAAGCCCACTGAGACTGTCCCATCTGGGAGTCTCTGGCCTGGGTCGAGCGCGAGCGGACCGAGTAGGAAGAGTGTGCCCTTGTGCGAGGCGTGGAGCACCGCGACCACCATATCGTTAATGATGCTCCAGAACCAGCGGGAGCCTGGAAACCAAAAGGACACGATGCCGAGTCCCCAGGCTAAGACCGCGCTGCCGCCAATCGTCGTCCAGTTCGGTCGACTGCGCTTCCCCGTCAGCCAAGCCAGCAATGCGATCGTCATGAATCCAATACACGCCAGCAGGCGATACGGCCATTCCTCCACCGTCATGTCCTCCTTCCGATGAAGGCCCGGCGGAGGCTACGCTGAGGGTCGGCTGCCGTCAAGAAATAAAATAGGAGCGTGCCATCACACAGACAAAAGACAGATGTGTCTGATCTCTGACCTTATGCTCAAGTGCCTATTCATGCCGGTCCGTTGCTGCGCTTTACTTTAGTATGGTAATGTAAAGCCTTGTGAAGGAGGTGTTCCGTGGCTGTTCAGAAGCTCAGCAGCAAGAATCAAATTGTTATTCCGAAAGAAGCCCGACAAGCGATGGGCGTCAAGGGTGGCGATGAATTGCTGGTGGTTGTGAAAGATGATCTGACACTTGTCATGCCAAAGCCTAAACGGTATTCAAAGGTTTTACAGGGGCTAGCGAAGGGAACCTATCCTGCTGACTACCTGAAACGAGAGCGCCGGTCGTGGTAGGGCCTTTCTCATCTCAAGGCCTTCCTGTCCAACGACAACGCATCGGTCTCGATACCAATGTTTTCATTTATCTTCTCGAAGACCACCCACGATATGGAGCCTGGTGTGCTGCCTTGTTTGAATTGATCGAACGGGGGCAGAATGCCGCAGTCACTTCGACGGTGACGCTTCTGGAACTGTTGGTTCAGCCCTATCGTGGCCAGAAGGATGAATTGGCACAAAAGATTTTTGCCCTGACCAGCACCTACCCCAAGATCGAGTGGGTCCCGTTGACGATGAATCTGGCTGATCGAGCGGCTGAGTTGCGTGCCAACTACCGTCTCAGCACGCCTGATGCCATACAACTGGCGACTGCCATCGGCCACAAAGCCGCGCGTTTTTACGGGAATGATCGTGGATTACAGCGCGTCAAAGAGATTGAGTGCATCATTGTGGATGACCTGGTTTAGTCTCACCATTTTTCTTACGTGACGCGACGGAGGCGAATGAAAAAGGGTTGGGAGTATTTCCTGGCCATTCAATCCTTCAGTCGCTTCACATCCGAGGCCTACAACGGTACCGTCCACCATAGTTGCTTTCTCTTCTTGGGAGATAGTCTTCTCTTCACTCGATGACGACGCGCTTTCACCAGACCGGTCTCGCCGCGATCGCCGTGTTCAAGCTCGTGAAGGGCGTGCTGTTGGTCGTCGTTGGGTTGGGCTTATTGAAATTAATGCATGCGGAGATTGCGACGCTGTTCTCGCGTTTGATCGAAGCGCTGCATTTGAATGCCGACTCACGGATCATTCATGCGCTGGTGCTGAAAGTCGATGCGTTGCAGCCGCACAGCGTCCTCATGGCCGGACTTGTCAGTCTGGGTTATGCAGCGATGCTGTTGTTGGAAGGAGTCGGGCTGTGGCTGGAGCGCTCTTGGGCCGCGTATCTGACGGTCATCTCGACGAGTCTGCTGTTGCCGTTCGAGCTCTACGAAGTGCTCGACCGGGTGTCGGTGCTTCGCGTCGGTGTGCTGCTGCTGAATCTGGTCATCGTGCTCTATCTTATCGTCCAATTGAAACAGCATACTTTCCAACCGGAGGGTCAACAATCTCTAGGAAGGTGACAAGTGAGCCGACTGCGCTCACCATCTTCCTCGCACGGTTCATCGAAACTCATCGGTCACCCCCCTTGTGATACATTCGGCGATCTCTTCTCGTCTCGCGACCATGGATGGAAGAAAGGGATTTCCAGCGAGTGGATGAACAGACCTCGGTAGAACCATCGACCACTACGCCGAGCAATGGCCTAATTGCGCGGTGGGAGAGCATTCCGCTCTATGCGCGCATTGTGATGGCCTTGGTGCTCGGCGTGATAGCGGGCCTGGCGCTGGGGAGCGAGGCGGCTGTTCTCGCGGTGCCCGGCAGGCTTGTCTTACGCCTGCTTGGCGCGCTCGCGCCGGCGCTGATTCTTGCGGCGATTGTGCACACGTTCATGACGACTCACCTCGGCGGTCCACTCGCGGCTCGCCTTCCCCGCTTGTTGTTACTGAATACGTTGGTCGCCATTACCGTTGGGCTGACAGTTGCCAACGTGATTCAACCCGGGCATGGGGCAGGTATTACGCCGCCGGCCCCGCATGAGGAAACCGCCAAGGCTGCCAATCCGCTGGCGACCTTCTTGGAGAACGTGCCCAAGAGTCTGCTCGGGCCGCTCGCCGACGACGGCAAGGTGATCGGGGTCATCTTCATTGCCGTGGCGTTTGGGATGGCCTTGCGCAAGGAACGCCACCGTCCCCTCGGCACGGTAGGGCACCTGGTTGAACTCTTCCTGGAATCGCTGATCAAGATTTTGCATTGGATCATCGCGCTCGTGCCGTTCGCCGTCTTCGGCATCGTGGCCAGCATCGTGGGAACGGAGGGCTTCGCGCCGTTCAAGGCGCTTGGCATCTTCGTGCTCAGCGTGTTGCTCGCGCTGGCGATCCAGGCGACGTATTACCTCGTTCGCGTACGCTTCGGGTCGTGGGTGTCTCCCGGGGCGTTGTTGCGCGGCGGCCGCGATGCGCTGGTCATGGCCTTTTCCACGGCCAGTTCGACGGCGACGATGCCGGTGACGTATGCCGCGCTCAAAGATCGCGTGGGATTACGCGAGCAGTCCGCCAGCATGGGCGCGCTGGTCGGCGCGAATTTCAACAACGACGGCACGGCGCTGTACGAGGCGATGGCGGCCCTCTTCATCGCGCAGATGATCGGGATGGATCTAAGCGTTCAGCAGCAGCTGATGGTCGTCCTCACGAGTATCATCGCTTCAGTAGGCGCCGCCGGCATCCCGGAAGCGGGGTTGGTGACCATGACCATGGTCTTTACTGCCGTCGGTCTCCCCGTGGAATACATTCCTGTGCTGCTGACAGTGGATTGGTTTCTCGATCGCTGTCGCACTGCGATCAATGTTATGGGAGATATGAACGTCAGCTGTCTCTTAGACGGCAAGCAGAGGAGCGAAACACAGTTCCGGTCTGACGCGACTTAAATCATTGCGACCCGGTTATGTCTTTACCGAGTTGTTCCGGAGCACATCCTTGTGAGGTAACCGTGCGGTTCTGCAATCAGACGAGTTCACGCGTAAACCTCTGGTTCATTGTTGTGCTGCTGAACGGGTTGCTCGGCGGTTGCGCAGGAATTGAGTCGGAAGAAAGTCTCCACACGGTGCCTTCAGTCGATCTGGGTCGTTATGCCGGAACGTGGTATGAGATCGCGCGGTTACCGATGTGGTTCCAACGACATTGCGTGGATTCAAAAGCGGTCTACACGGTTCGATCGGATGGACGGGTTGGGGTGCACAACGAATGCGTCACCGACGGCGGCAGGCTGGACACGGCGGAGGGTGTAGCAACCGTGGTGGATACCCAGACGAATGCACGGCTCATGGTGGTATTCGACAACTGGTTTGCGCGGCTGTTTGGATCGTCCCGCGAGGGGAATTACTGGATTCTCGATCTCGATCCCGAGTATCGCACCGCGTTGGTGGGTACGCCTGATCGTCGATATATGTGGATTCTAGCCCGTGCGCCGAGAATCGACGACGACAACTACCGGAAGCTCGTGCAACTGGCGCGAAGGTTCGGCTATCCCGTCGAGCGTCTTATCCGTGACCAGCGCCCCAGCCCATCATCTTAACCCACATGGCGGTGATCCAGTCTTATAATCAATTACCCGAAAATCACACTCCCTGCCCAATTCCCCGAGCCTTCCACTACCCTTTGCTGATTGTTTTTTGATCGTGGTGGTGTGTGAGGGCCACGCGCAGCTTTTCTTCCTGCTCTTTGCTGAGCGATGTCTTGAGGATGGTTCCCTCATAGTTTGAGATTCCGGCCAACAGTTTGTCTTGGTCAACGCTCCGGATCAGCAGGAAGATTGCCGAGGTGCCTCGCGTGATCGTGCTGCCCAAGTCCTTGATGAAGTTGTCGGGGATTCCGTAATCGCTGAGGAGCCCGAATTCACTGGCAGCGGTGGTCATGGCGCCACCCCCTGCGCCTCCGGCGATGCTGCCTAACAGACCCGCCAAGGGATTCATGAAGAGCAGCCCCATCAATCCTCCCCATAACACTCCCATGGCCACTCCATGTCTGGTGGCACCTCCGAACACATCGACGCACTGCTTCAGGTGGACTTTTCCATCCGTGTCGCGGACGACAATGACGGCGTCTTCCAGATCGAGGACATATTCTGTTTCCAACGCACGCAGTTCGTTCAGCACCCGATCGGCCGTGCTGGAGTCTTTAAACGCGATGCAGACCAGTTCACTCATGATCGCTCTCCTTTATTCTATGTGAGCAGACACGTTTCATTGAGACAGACGGTCAACCTTGTGGCGCATGAATTAGATAACAGTTGGATTACTCTCAGAGCAAGGTGGGTTTTCCAGCCGTGCCCTGAACGGGGTAGCGGCCAAGCCTATCCTGGCCCCTTGTTTTTCCACGCTCTGTTCCCTTACTCTCGACGCTTTCTCATCGAGTAGCTTCTTATGTTACAAGCTGTTGCACTTGGTTGCAGTCGAGGATCGCGTCGGCTTTTTTCCGACCTCAATGTGAAGGTCGAGCCTGGGACCCTATTGGCCGTGGTGGGTGAGAATGGCAGTGGGAAAACCAGTCTGCTCCGTATCTTCTCCAGTCTCTTGCCTCCCGAGCAAGGCTCGATTCTCTGGGAAGGGCAGGATATCCATCAGCTGAAAGAATTATATGCGGGCCAACTGACCTATATCGGGCATCTCAATGGCATCAAGGACGATCTCACGCCGCTTGAAAATCTGACGAGTTCCATGTCGCTGGCTGGTGAACCATGTTCAGGCGCCAAAGCACAGGAAGCCTTGGAGTCGATCGGTTTGAAGCGACAGATTCATTCCTTGCCGTCTAAAGTGCTTTCACAAGGACAGAAGCGCCGGGTTGCCCTGGCGCGGCTCTGGTTATCCACGCGTCCGCTATGGCTGTTGGATGAGCCCTTCACGTCGCTCGATACAGCGGCAACGAGTGTCGTCACGCAACGTTTGCACGCACATCTGCAACGAGGCGGGCTGGCGGTCGTGGTGACGCACCAAGAGGTCGCGCTGCCGGCCGAGACAGTGCAACGACTGAGGCTGACCGGATGAATCGCTCCAGCATGTGGGAAGCTGTCGGCGGAGTCGTCCGGCGGGATCTGCTTCTGGCCATGCGCCGACGTTCGGACGCGGCGATGTCGGTCTTTTTCTTGGTCATTGTGGTCAGCCTGTTCCCATTGGGCGTCGGGCCGGAACCGGCGGTCCTGAGGACGATCGGTGCCGGCGTCTTGTGGGTGGCGGCCTTGTTGGCCTGCCTCTTGTCGTTAGGACGGGTGTTTACCGCGGATTACTTGGACGGCGCCCTTGAACAGATGCTCCTCGTGCCCCAGCCTCTGGCGGTCTTGGTGGCAGGAAAGGTCCTTGCGCATTGGCTGATCTCCGGTCTGCCCGTCGTACTGCTTTCACCCCTCCTCGGTCTTCAGTTCGGCTTGAGCGGGGAAGCATTGGGAGTTCTCGTGATGTCGCTCTTGCTTGGGACGCCCACGTTGAGTATGATTGGTGCGATCGGCGCCGCGTTGGTGCTTGGCGTGCGGGGGAGTGGTCTACTGGTTGCCCTCCTGGTGCTTCCACTCTACGTTCCAGTGTTGATTTTTGGGGCCGGCGCCGTCACCAGCAGCATGGCCGGTATCGGCGGCGAAGCAAATCTGTCGCTACTCGGGGCCTGTCTGGTGTTGTCTCTCTTTTTGGCACCCTGGGCCACCGCGGCAGCCTTGCGCATTGCGTTGGAGTAAAACCGTTTCATGAGTACCGGCATCAACTGGCTGAAGTATTCATCACCGCAGGCTTTTTATCCCCTGGCCGGCCGTCTCATTCCATGGTTCGCGTGCGTGGCGGTTGCCCTGATGGGGATCGGGCTTTATCTGGGATTCTTCGTCGCCCCGACCGATTTTCAACAGGGCGATTCGTATCGGATCATCTTCGTCCATGTCCCCGCCGCCTGGATGTCCATGTTCCTGTATGTCGTCATGGCGGTATGGGCCGGCATCGGGCTGGGGCTCAATGCACGTCTTTCCTTCATGATGGCTCAGGCGATCGCTCCCACCGGGGCGATGTTTACGTTTTTGGCATTGCTGACCGGGGCGATGTGGGGCAAGCCGACGTGGGGAGCCTGGTGGGTATGGGATGCCAGATTGACCTCGGAACTGATCCTCTTGTTCCAGTACGCGGGAGTCATGCTCTTACGGACGTCGATCGATGATCTGCGCCGTGCGGACCGTTCGAGCGCGGTGTTCGCGCTGGTCGGGGTCGTCAATGTTCCAATCATCTATTTTTCCGTCCAGTGGTGGAATACCTTGCATCAAGGCGCATCGGTCAGCATGTCCACCGGGTCGAAAATGGCCGCAACCATGCTGATGGCGATGCTGATCATGACGGTGGCGTTCTGGATGTACAGCATCGCGGTGATCCTCGCGCGGGCGCGATGTATCGTGGTCGAGCGGGAATCGCAACCCGTGTGGGAAGAAAAACCGGCCGTGATCCAGAATGTGGTGGAGGCTCGCTGATGCAGTGGGGCAGCGCGTCGGAATTCTTTGCGATGGGGGGTTATGGGCTCTATGTGTGGACGTCGTTCATCGCCACGGCGTTGTGTATGGTGTGGGAAGTGCTGGCCCTGTGGCGCCGACGGGCTGCTGCGCGGGCTGAACAGCGCGCGATGTTGTTAGGAGGCACCGATGAAACCGCGGCATAAACGCTTCGCCTTTATCGGGCTGGGGCTGCTGGTCTTGGGCGTGGCGACCGTGCTGGTCTTGAACGCATTTCAGAGCAACCTTGTGTTCTTTTTCACGCCCACTCAAGTCGTCGGCGGTGAAGCGCCGAAAGGGCGCAGTTTCCGGATCGGGGGGATGGTTGAAGACGGGAGTCTCGTCCGCGACAACGACGGCCTCACGGTCCATTTCATCGTGACGGACACGGCGAAGCGTGTGCCCGTCACGTATAAAGGGATTCTGCCGGACCTCTTCAAGGAAGGGAAGGGTGCGGTGGCGCAGGGGCAGTTGGTCGCCGACGGTACCTTCGTCGCCAGTGAAGTCCTGGCGAAACACGATGAAAATTACATGCCTCCGGAAGCGGCGGAAGCGCTGGCGAAGGCGAAGGCCTCCGGGGCGCAGCAAAGCAAGTCACTCGTTGTTCCTCAAGGTAGGAAAGATTCGCTATGATCCCTGAAATCGGTCATTTTGCCTTGATCCTTGCGCTCTGCGTCGCCGTGGTGCAGGGCACTCTCCCCATCTATGGTGCCGCAATCGGGAACTCGGCCCTCATGTCTATCGCCAAGCCTGCGGCGCGCGGACAGTTTCTTTTGGTCTTAACGGCATTTTGCTGTCTTGGGTATGCGTTTGCCGATAAAGATTTCTCGGTGTTGTATGTCGCGTCGACGTCGAATTCCCAACTCCCGCTGCATTATCGTCTCGCGGCCATTTGGGGCGCTCATGAAGGGTCGCTTCTGTTGTGGACTCTCATCCTGACCGTCTGGATGTTCGCGGTCACGCTCTTCTCCGCGCATCTTCCCGAAACGATGCGCTCGCGCATTCTCGGGGTCATGGGCCTGGTCAGCTTGGGATTTCTCCTGTTCATGTTGTCGGTTTCGAATCCATTCGAACGGTTGATTCCTGCCGCTCCGGATGGACGTGACCTGAATCCCCTCTTGCAAGACCCTGGCATGGTCATCCATCCGCCGATGCTCTACATGGGATATGTCGGTTTCTCGGTAGCCTTTGCATTCGCGATCGCCGCGTTATTAGGAGGCAACCTTGATGCGGCCTGGGCGCGCTGGTCTCGGCCGTGGACCACTGTCGCGTGGTGTTTTCTGACCGTCGGAATCGCGATGGGAAGCGGCTGGGCCTATTACGAGTTGGGATGGGGAGGGTGGTGGTTCTGGGACCCGGTTGAAAACGCCTCATTCATGCCCTGGCTGGCCGGTACGGCCCTGGTCCATTCGCTGGCAGTGACAGACAAACGAGGTGGATTCAAGGTGTGGACCGTGCTTCTTGCCATTATGGCATTTTCTTTAAGCCTCCTTGGAACGTTTCTCGTACGCTCCGGTGTCTTGACCTCCGTCCACGCATTTGCCACCGATCCAAAACGAGGTCTCTTCATCCTCGCCTTTTTGGCCATCGTCATCGGGGGGTCGTTGATCCTCTACGCGTGGCGGGCTCCGCGTGTGGGATTGGGTGGGAGTTTCGCGATAGCCTCCAGAGAAGGGATGCTGTTGGCCAACAATGTGTTGCTGGTCGCGGCCATGGGCTCGGTCTTGCTGGGGACCTTGTATCCGTTGTTTCTGGATGCATTGGACCTTGGGAAAATTTCCGTCGGGCCGCCGTATTTCGACTCGGTATTCGTTCCGTTGATGGCGCCGGCGCTCTTCTTAATGGGAGTCGGTCCGCTGGCCCAATGGAAGAAGACCGACTTACCTGATTTGGCCAAGCGGTTGCGTTGGGCTTTCGGTGTGAGCATTGCGACGGCGATTGCCTTACCGTTTGTCATCGGAACCTGGACTCCTTTGCTGAGTCTCGGTCTTCTGCTCGCGATTTGGATCGTGACGACCGCTCTAGTCGGTTTGCGCGAGCGATTGACCCACGTCGATGGCCAAGGTCTCACCGGTCGTCTGGCTGCGGTGCCCCGATCGTACTGGGGCATGCTCGTGGCGCATTGTGGCATTGCGGTCTTTGTCGTCGGCGTCACGATGGTGAAGGGATTCGAAACTGAAAAAGATGTACGGATGAACGTGGGGGAGACGGCGACCATCGGTGGCTATACGTTCCGGTTCGATGGCGCGCAAGACGTCATGGGTCCGAACTATACGGCGGCGCGTGGCACCTTCCGTGTGAGTCTGGATGGTCGCGAAGCCGCGGTCTTGTATCCGGAGAAGCGGCGTTACCCCGTTCAGAATCAAATCATGACC
This sequence comes from Nitrospira sp., assembly GCA_024760545.1. Lineage (NCBI taxonomy): Bacteria > Pseudomonadati > Nitrospirota > Nitrospiria > Nitrospirales > Nitrospiraceae > Nitrospira > Nitrospira sp. The sequence continues at coordinate 1,308,009 of CP060501.1, read as the reverse complement.
GAGGCCGCCATCGATCCGGGGCTGCTGCGTGACCTCTATGTTTCCTTAGGCGAACCGCTCGATGATGGAGCCTGGAGCGTGCGGCTCTACCACAAGCCGTTTGTAGATTGGATTTGGGGCGGATGTCTGATCATGGCGTTGGGCGGCGTGCTGGCCGTCAGTGATCGCCGGTACCGACTTGCCTGGCGCCGACAAGAGCCGGCCGTGCCTGCTTCGACACGTCCGGCTAGGCGAAAAGTGGCATGAATCGGTTTCTCCTGCCCTTGTCTATCTTCGTCGTGGTCGTCGGTTTTCTGGGTATCGGACTGACGCTCAATCCACGAGAGATTCCCTCGCCATTGATCGGAAAGGCTGCGCCGGATTTCTCTCAGCCTCAGCTGTACAATCAAGAACAGGTGTTTTCACCGGCAGATATGAAAGGCAAGGTCTGGTTGCTGAATTTCTGGGCCTCATGGTGCAGCGGCTGTAAGACCGAACACCCGGTATTAATGGAATTGGCCAGGTCCGGTGAGGTCCCGATTTATGGCATGGATTACAAGGATCGACGGGAAGAAGCCTTGACCTGGTTGCAGCGTTGGGGAAACCCCTATCCGATCGTCGGCGTAGATGATGCGGGACGAGTCGGCATCAATTACGGAGTGTACGGGGTTCCGGAGACCTACGTCATCGACAAGCAGGGCATGATCCGCTATAAGCAGATCGGACCCTTGGATACCGACACGGTGGCCAAGAAAATTATCCCACTCGTGAAGCAGTTGGAATCGCAATGATCTGGTTGGCGTTCATCATGGTGCTTGTCTCCGTGCCGGCGTGGGCCGGAGAAGCTCGGCCATTGGCCGACGATCCTGTCGCTGAAGCCCGGCTGAAACATCTCGCCGTCGAACTTCGATGTTTGGTCTGCCAGAATCAAACACTGGCCGATTCCAATGCGCCGCTGGCAGAAGACCTCCGCCGTGAAGTGCGGGAAATGATCGCCAAAGACATGAGCGACAAGGAGATCATCGATTTTCTCGTCGCGCGTTATGGAGATTTCGTGCTCTATCGGCCGCCGCTCAAGGCGACGACCTCGCTCCTCTGGGTGGGACCGTTTGTCTTATTGGCTATCGGCGCAACGGCGCTCGTCGTGAGTCTGCGGCGTCGTTCGACCAAGGTAATCGATGTGCCGGTGACGGACGAAGAGCATCGACGAGTCGAACAACTATTGTCAGAAGGAGGCAAGCGCTCATGACCGCTACATTCTGGTTTATCGTCTCGGCCATGACTCTATGCGTCCTGGCGCTTCTCTTGAGACCGTTGTTGAAACGTCCGTCTGCCTCGACCAGTGAACAAGAAAAAACCTTGCCCATTTACCGGCAGCAATTCTCAGAATTGGAGCAGGATCGCGCCAACGGTTTGTTGACGGAGGAACAGTATCGAACGGCGCGAAGTGAACTGGATCGCCGTGTATTGGAAGAGACGGGCGCAATGGAAGCGCCGGCCGGACCCACCGGAGGTGTGTTGAATCTTCGGTTCGTCGCCCTCCTGCTGGGTATGCTCATTCCGGCTGCCAGCGGCGTGCTCTATTGGACATTGGGCAATCCTGCCGCGATGACGCACCCGGCGGTTCCCACGATGGCTTCACAAGGCGGCCCTGGCGATGATCCTCAGATGGCGGATAGTCTCAATTCGCTGATCGAGCAGTTGAGAAAGAGGCTCGAGCAGAATCCGAATGATGCAGTAGGGTGGGGGCTCTTAGCGCGATCCTATATGGCCATGGAACGGTACGCCGATGCGGTGCCGATCTTTGAGAAGGCGACGAAGCTCGATCCCAATAACGCGAGTCTCCTGGCCGACTACGCCGATGCGCTCGGTGTTCATCAAGGGCGCAAACTGGACGGAAGACCGGAAACCTTGATTCAAAAGGCGTTGAAGCTCGATCCGCACAACGTGAAGGCGCTCATGTTGTCGGGGACGATCGCGTACAACCGAAAAGATTTTGCGCGTGCCGCCAAGGAGTGGGAGGTTGCGCATACGTATCTTCCTCCCGATGATCAGGAGTCATCCGAACAACTAAAAGCCAGTATTGCCGAAGCTAAACGCCGTCTCGGTGGCGGTCCCAGTATGAACATGTTGGTTGCTAATCCTCCAATGGAACAGACGAAGCCCGCCAAGCCTGCGGCGCAATCCGGACAGTCTCGCGCGATTACGGGCAAGGTTGTGTTAGGGCCGAATCTGGCCGGCAAAACGTCTCTTCCGGATACCTTATTTGTGTTTGCGAAAGACGTCGCCGGCCCGCCGATGCCGGTGTCTATCGTACGGGCGTCGAAAAAAGATTTACCGTTCACATTTCGACTCGACGATTCCACCAGCCCCATGCCGTCAAGGAAACTATCCGACATCGACACGGTTGTGATCGTCGCACGCCTGTCGAAATCCGGTAAAGCGATGGCTGAGAGCGGTGATCTGGAAGGCATGAGTCAGCCGATCAAGCCGGGGACGGAAAACATCACCGTGGTCATCGATCGAGAGCGCCCGTAATTTTCATGTTGATCGTGCATTCATTGGAAATTTGTTGGATGTCTGTGTCCGTCAATATCTGCAGGAATTCTCTTGACAGTTTGTTTGGACCTAAGCTATATTTTCGCGCCATTTCAGGAAGTTGAAACAACGAACTCTAGAAAGACCTTACTGCCGAAAATGAATATGCTTTCGACGAACATTTTTTTGAAGAAAAGTGCGCACTGCCTCTCAAACGGAAGGAGTACTACTGTGGGAGTCAAGCATTTGGTGAAGTATGCCTTGGTGGTCTGCGGCGTATTGGTAGCGGCCCAAGCGCAGGCGGATTTCCCCACCGTGCCGAAGGAGACGTATGAGGCGCTGAAGATCGAGCGGTCAGCCTCGCCGAAGGACCTGTACGAAGCGCTGCTGAAGCGGTACATGGATCCGGCGCAGAACGGGGTCGGGAAGGGGAAGTACGGGGAGTATTGGCAGCCCGTCTCCTTCAGCAAGTACTTTGACCCGCATACCTTCTATAAGCCGCCCCAAGCGGTGAAAGAAGTGGCGAGCCGGGAACAATGCGTCAAGTGCCACACCGACGAATCCCCGGGCTGGGTGGCCGCGTGGAAGAAGAGCACCCACGCGAACCTGGACAAGGTCCGGAAGCTCACGCCGAAAGACGAGACCTTCTATAAGAAGGCCAAGCTGGAGGCCATCGAAGACAACCTGCGCTCGATCGGCAAGCTCGGCAAAGGCGAGAACCTCAAGGAAGTCGGCTGCATCGACTGTCACTTCGACATCAACACCAAGAACAAGGCCGATCACCGCAAAGACATTCGATTGGCGACCGCCGACACCTGCGGCACCTGCCACTTACAAGAGTTTGCGGAACGCGAGTCCGAGCGGGACACCATCACGTGGCCCAAGGATCAATGGCCGAAGGGCCGGCCCTCCCATGCGTTGGACTATCGCGCCAACGTCGAAGTGGAAGTCTATGCCGGGATGCCGCAGCGGGAAATCGCCGACGGCTGCACGGGCTGCCACGTCAATCAGAACAAGTGCGATACCTGCCATGCGCGGCACGAGTTTTCCGCGGCCGAATCGCGCAAGCCGGAAGTCTGCGCCCAGTGCCACAGCGGGGCCGACCACAACAACTGGGAAGCCTACAACCTGTCCAAACATGGCTTGAAGTATCAACGCGACAAAGCGCATTGGAACTTCAACATCCCCATCAAGGACGCGATCGGCAAAGGGGCGGCCACCGCGCCGACCTGTCAGTACTGCCACATGGAATATCAGGGCAAGATTGCCCACAACGTCGTGCGGAAAGTGCGCTGGGCCAACTATCCCTTCGTGCCCGGCATCCGCGAGAACATCAAGACCGACTGGGCCGAAAAGCGGAACGATGCCTGGGTGAAGACCTGTACGCAATGTCACTCCGAGACGTACGCCCGGGCCTGGTTGGAGTTCATGGACAACGGGACCTTCTCCGGGTTGGATAAGTACGATGAAGCCCATCATACTGTCGAAGAGCAGTACAAGGCGGGCCTCTTGACCGGGCAGAAGACCAACCGTCCGGCGCCCCCGGCCCCGGAGACCGATGGGTTTGAGAAGTTCTTCCAGATTTATTGGTCGAAGGGGAACAACCCGGCGGCCAATGAGTTGAAACTGTTCGAAATGGCCGAAGATCACCTGGTGCAATTGCACGTGAGCTTGGCCCACCAGTATTGGGGCTATACCTATACGGTGGGATGGGCGGCCATGAATCGCGCCTATGTCGAAATCATGGATGACGACACGCGGCTGAAAGAGAATCTCGCCCTCCAAGCACGGGTGGCGAAGCTCGAGAGTCAGGTCAAGCACAGCATGCTGGATCTGGACAGTGAAACCGGCAAGCTCTCCCTCGGCGGGATCGGGGGCGGGATGATGTTGGCCGGGACGATCGCAATTGCCGGATGGCGGAGGCGCGGAAGGAAGGATAATTGATCTCATCCGCTCCGTCTCTGGGCGCGCCCGTGTCACATCCGTCAGGGGCTAAATTCCTCCCGTCACTGGGACTCCTCCTGGTGACGGGAGGTCTTTTTCTGAGCGGATGGGTTGCGTATCTTTGGTTTAAACCCGCGCCTGCTCCGTATAGCTATCAGCTGGTCGATGAAGGTCCTGTGACCAAATTTGACAATCTTGCGTTGCAGAACTGGCCGGATTTGAAAATCAGTAAATATGAACTTCACGTTCAATCAGTGGACAAACCCATTGCCATTGCCTACCGCGCAAGTAGAGGCGCTGGATCGTCAGTTTTCTTAAACTGGGAGAATCTGCTTTCTGAGCCAATTGGGGCGATGGGGGGCGATCTTCCTGAATTGGCTGCAGTCGCCGTTGATATTACGAAACATGTTCCAAAAGACGCCGTCCTTCTCGCCTGGTGGGACACATCACGTCAACTCGGGCTGTTATCCGATCGACATACTGTCTTCACATCTCATCTGGGGCAGCCTTTGATCACTCCTTCTTATTGGAAGGAACGAACTGAGGTTATCAGCAAGTACGAACGACAGTTCTGGGGAGCGGAAGGATCCGCTGAGGAGCAGAAGAGGTTCCAGAATTTTGCCGATATATTAGCCTCTGAGCCGAGCAAAGGGGCAGCCATGCTTCGAGAATTTGTCGGCTCCCAGGAAGCTTATATCGTCGTTCATCCGGCTGACCTCTATAAGCTTGGCCTCATGCGACCGGATCGGCTCGACATTGCTTTTAAAGATTTTCCATTGACGGGTAACGTCCATGGACTGGTTGGGCAGGTAAAGGCATGGATGAAGGAGAATGGCTACGATACCTACACGCTTCAGTCTCTGTCGGAAAAAGCGGTGCGTGCCTACTTCTTAAATGAAAGTAAAAAAGGGAAGACATTATTGTCCCAAATGCTCCCGCTAATGAATTCAAAGCCGGTTGATTTTGAAGCGTTACAAGTTGTCCACAAACAAGGTGGATACTGGGTCTACAAAATTCCATCTGCCTCAAGCAGTGTGAATGACAATAAATCCTAATTATCTGAGTAGCAGTCCCGCATAGCTCATGGTAAACTGAGCTCGCATCGAGCGGAAGACATGAAGCTGGAGATTCAGAATAAGAGACTAGATAAAGATCCAGATCAACGAGATAAAAGGATGATCACCGACATTAATCATACATTCATCGGAAAGGAGATGCCGTGAATCGTCGCATTGTGTTCGCATTTGCCGCTGCGGCGGTATTTCTAGTAGTGGCGGGGACAGCTTCTGCCGAAGGGACATTTGAAGGCCGGAAAAAGTGCTTCAACTGTCATAAAGGCGAGGGTGAGGCATGGGAAAAGACTCTCCATGGTAAGGCGATGGAGTCGCTCAAGCCCAGCAGAGGCAAGAAGAAGGACGAGGCGATGGTCAAGGCCAAGCTGGACCCTAAGAAGGACTATACAAAAGACAAGGATTGCGTTGGATGCCACGTTGATGGGTTCGGTAAGGAAGGTGGCTACGTCATCGAAGAACCGGAGAAGTTCTTGACCGGTGTGGGTTGCGAATCCTGCCACGGGGCCGGTAGCGATTACCGGAAGATTCATAGAAAAGCAGGGGAAGCTTTTGAAAAGTCCCAGAAGACGATGGAGCGGGCCAATCTTGTTGAGGCTGGCCAGGAGTTTGAGTTTCAGGAGAAGTGCAATGCCTGCCACCTGAACTATGAAGGATCGCCGTGGAAAGGTGTGAAGAAGCCGTACACTCCATTCACACCCAAGGTGGATAAGAAGTATGAATTTGATTTTGAAAAGTCCGTCCGTGATGACAAGGCCATGCATGCGCATTTCAAGCTGGCGGGTACCTTCACGGGTCCACCCATGCCGAAGTTCCATGAAGAGTTCCAGAAATCAGCCAAGCCTCCGGTGAAGTCAGACAAGGCGGGGGATGACTAACGATGGGGAAGATGGGGACTCTTGTAACAGGCGCAATTCTCACGATTGTTTTCATCGTTGTGGTATTTGGCGGTGAGGCGGCTGTCTCTCGAACGGAATTCTGCATCAGCTGCCATTCCGAAATTTACCCCTATGAGGAGCTGAAGAAGTCTTCGCATTGGGGGGCAATAGGGATGGATCCAGGCTGTAAGGATTGTCACGTGCCACAGGGCCTGTCCAATTTCCACAAGGCCATTTATACGCACGTGGTAGACGGCGTGCCATTCCTGATCAAGGAATTTACCACTGACTATTCAACTGTCGAAAAGTTCAATGAGCATCGCCCAGAGGCTGCTTACCGGGCTCGTATGAAGCTGAAGGAGTGGGACAGCCTGACGTGCCGAGCTTGCCATAAGAACACGAAACCGCCAGGTGCTTCAGCCAAGGCCGCGCATGCCAAGATGCAGAGCGAAGGGGCCACGTGTATAGACTGTCATCAAAATCTGGTGCACAAGAAAGTACCAGAGCACGATCTGAACGCGAGCCTTGCTCAGGGACGTCCTGTGCTGAAAGAGGTCAAAAAGAAGAAGGATGACGACGACGAAGACGAATAAGAGAAGCTAAGCGAAATAGTTGCGGGTTGCCGAGAAGCCAGGACTGGACACAATCATTGTGATGCAGTCCTGGCTTTCTCATTTGCGCGAACGCGGAAAGATTAGCTCGCTACTTGCTCCCTCCCTTTGGCCCATCCAGCCTTGATGACGTATTCTCGATTGTCCCAGTGTCTGCACGTCGCGTGAGCTTGCTTCGCCATCTTGGAGAGAGGTAGGTGCAGTCCGCAAGATCTCTGGCAAGATCCACATTGTTCATATCGTCGTGCATCACCCTATTAGCAGCTGCCACGGTCCATCGTGGGCATGGCCGTTCAATCAGGGTCAATGTACTTCCCGCTTGAACTCGGCCTTCCCGGAGCACCCGGAAATACCACCCTGTCCGACCTGTTTCTTGGACCTGAACAGCTAAATCCTTTACCCGCCAGCGGCGAGCCAATTTCCAACATGGTTGTCTTGGTTGGGATACTTGGACCAGGGAATCCCCAATCTCAAACACATCTCCGATACAAACAGTGTTCTCTAATAGACCCTCAGTTGTGAAGTTTTCACCAAAGGCTCCAAGAGGGAGGTCTGATAACGCTAAGGCCTCTGTCCAATAAAGGTAGTGCTCGATAGGGTAGGCATTGACGGCTTTTTCTGGCCCGCCGTGGTTCTCAAGGTCTGCCTGCCCGTCACCGGAGAGATTAGTCCGTCCCAGCCACACAAATCCAGAAGTCGGCTCCTTAAAAAACCCTGTGGTCCAGACCTGATCCAGAGGATTCGGCGAGTCGCCGTTCCCCACGGTCCTCGGTAGTCCAACTTGCACAGAAAGCACTTTTGCGGCGCTGGAGTCGTTCAAGATCAGCTCCTGAGCTCAATAAATCGGTCGGATAATCATAAATATGACCTCGATACATGAGATGACACCTAGGAGTCCCATGCTATAGGAGGTTCTCACCCATAACTCGTACGACAGTATTTGAATCCTGCTGCAGCAGGAGGTCTTAGTTAAAAATGATATGTGGTGCAGCGAAGATAAAAGTCTATGGTGAGGTCTTTCACCCCGGAACGAGCTTCAGGAGTTACCGGTTCTATTCAAGATTCTTCCGGCTCTGTACCACTCGCAGATACGTTTGATTCCACGTAAGGTAGGTCCTGCGCCTCCAATAGCGACTGCGTCTACCAAACAGTACCAGGCACCAACTCCACTGGGCGGATTCCCCTGAGGCCATCCCAATAGCGGGTCGATAGCCGCCCATTGCCAAGCGCCGACGGCAGTACCGATCAATTCCAACCATGTCGTAATGAAAAAGGCGGCAAGGTATACCATCGGCGAACGGCCGATAATCAGCCATGCTAAAAATATGCAGAACAGCAAGGCGCCGACCGCATCTCCGCGGTCAGGGAACCCACTGACCCCCCAGAGAGACCAGGTGCCCCATATTCCCACCACGAAGATCGCTATTCTTCCGGGATGCCGTACAAACAGGCCCGATCGCGCTAACGCGACCGCAGTTAGGTACACCATTCCGTGACCTGGCGGGACGTAGGCAGGCACGTTCTCAAACCTATATGTGTAACCACCCATATAGATAGAGGCAAAATGCTCGCCGACCGTGGCAAACAGAACGGCAATCACGACCTGCATTCGGGTCTCTCTGCTTTCTCCAAACAACAACGCTCCAAGACAAAGCCACGCGAGCACTCCTAACGTCTGTTGCCGCTCAACGCTCGCGCTGATCTCAAACAGAGAACTGACACCAACGCAGAGGAATGTAAATGCGGCAATCACATAATCACGCATTCGATGCGCATCAAGGGTGCCTGATTTTGGAAAATGCCGGAGGGCAATCCGCTCTGCGGCATTGAACCAAGTTCCAAGCTGAGGGGTACTCGAAGGGGCGTCCATGGGTCAAATGGAGTCTATAGAGCAGAGCGCATGTGCGATATGCTGCTTAAGAATAATGGGATTTGGTGAAGCCAGATTGTGTAATTCCGCAGGTATCATACAGGACCCTCGACGAACGGGCAAGATCTGGTGAAGTCATCGATCGTCCTTCAACCCGGACATCTGAAATGTCATAAATGAAACTAATTTTCGCTTATGCCCTTTGGAAGAACCGTACGAGTATCGAATCTGAAGGGAGATTATGTTGAAGGAAGGAACCAGCATCACGAGTAAGAGAGGAAAGAAAAACGCCGACCCGCCTTGCTATCTTGCGATAGGGACGGATCGGCGTCTTACTAGACGAACAGTGCTCTAGGCGCCCAGTCGTGTAAAGACAGGGAGAACCGGAGCCCAGATCGGATTGATAAGTCGATCACCCTTCTCGGTCCAGGACATCAACAATCCTGCGAAGCGCTGATCCGGATCGTGGAGGATGTCCACCAACCGCTGCACTTCCCACAGAACGTCCTTGGACTCAATCTTGATGTCGACCGTCTGACCAGGCAGGATTGGGGCTTCATTGTCCATCGTCAAGCCGGCTGATGCGACTAGCTCAGCCGGATAGTTTGGATCAAGTTTGGTTGCCCCCATCTTGTTGGTAAACCGGATACCAGCGGTCGTGAATTCACCGATGGTCACAGGCTCGGTTCCGTTGTTGGTCGCATGAAGAGTCATGCGCAAGGCCCGGCCTGGGACGTCGTATTCAGCGTGAGTGACTTCCACCACGAACGGGTTCGGCTTGATCGGCATCGGCTTGACCTTGGTCTCACCGGCCTGAAGCGGTACACTGACAGGATGGCGTGAATCTGCCGCCAAGTATCCGACGACCACCACGACCAACACGAAGATCAACACCGCAGCTCCGACCTTCCGATCGATGGGGTCAAGCAGAATCTCATCCCCATACGCTGCCAGCACCCGTGCACGGACCAGGTACATCGGCCGGATCATGAAGAAGCCGACCCAGAAGATGGCCACGGCCGCCCAGAACAGGTGCCACATGATACCGGTGGCAGTACCCATCGTTTCTGAGTCGAACGTTTCTCCGGTAAGGGTCTTGATCGGATTGGTGAAATCCTCATATCGACCCGTGATGTCCATCCATCCACCTGGCCCTGCGATCGGACCGGCATCCTTAACGGCAAACATCGGATGGATGTGATGATGGCCGGGGAGTCGAGCCTTCAAGACGACCACATACTCGTAATCTCGGCCAATTTCCATGGGACCCGCAACAAACATTGGCGTCCCATTGATCTTTGAGCTGAGACGCACAAAGACGGAACTGGGAGAACCGATGTTGAGGAACGTCCGTGTCGGTTTGACAACCGCACGAGGCCAATCCTCGGACAAATGAAACTTGCCCCGCAGCTCTGTCACATCATTAACCTTGGTCGACTTTCCAACCCATTCAGTGTCGTACCAATTCACGGTACGCATCCGCAGGAATGGTTCCTGCGATCGCTCTCCGTGAGCGAATGCAGGAGTGATATCGAGAACCGGCGTGAATGCCAGCGTCGCCACCCCGCAAATTCCCATTATCCAGAGTTTAAAGGCGTGTTTGGCGTTCATGCTTTCCCTCCGACTTTGGCCTTGTCCTGGTTCGCCAACGTGGCGTACGCGAACACATCGTACACTTTGGTCGTCCGCTGCCGGTCATCCGTCAGGTAGAAGTAGGACGTGCAGAAGAACTTCCCGAACTGCCACCACAGGATGTACATCAACGACGACGCGAACGCCGCGAAGAACGAGGAGATCATGGTGCTGTGCCCGCCGAACGTGCGCAGCGAGCCCACTTCGATCATCCGAATGTACTCCGGCGTCCCGGTCCGAACATACGCAAAGCCCATGTAGTCCGCCCACGACAGCAAGGTGCCGTCGATGACGAGCGGCGTATGGCTATAGGCGAAGATGGCCCAGTTGGTCGGATAGAACAACGCGGCAAACAGCCACGCGCCGATCACCGCCGTCAACGTCCAGTTCCGGGTCAACAACAAGACGATGTCCAGCACCAGCGCGCTCGGCAGCAGAGTGGACGGCATGACGAAGTTATACGGATAGTTCGACCACCACCACCAGGCGGCCACGATCGTCACCCACTTCCCGGCCAGCAGCGCCAGGATGGTGATCGTCGCCCCAAAGGGCTGGCGATAGTTCACCCAATTGTAATATTGGAGAGCCGCACAAAAGGTAATCGCCGTGACGGGCGTCACGATCGGCCACCACTGCCGATCCTTCCAATCAATCCAGAAATCCCAGTCGCCCGCCAGCAGGTCGAAGTGCATGTGGAACGTGCCCACGATGGTCACAAACAAGATCGGAATGAAATAAATGTAATCGATGTGCCTGGACATCGCCACGCCTTCCGGCGGCAACTTCGAGGCCTTAATAATCTCATCGGTTCTAAACATAACTGACATCCTCCGTCATTCCAGCCGGCTGAGGCTGGCCCGACGCTCAGTACTTCGAGCGCCGAAACCACCCTCTCATGCCGACCTCATGGTTATTTGGACTGCTCGCCATTCCCGTTTAGTACACGGTCTTGTGCCCGGGGCCCACCTGGCTGGGGAACGGATCCAGGATGCTCTTCGGCGCGTTGTTCCAGATCACGTCCGCCAGATTCGACATCCGGCTCACGATCTGCGCCGCCACGCCGCCTGCCGCGCCGAACAACCCGCACCACCCCAACGTCACAAAGCCCCAGTGCAACGGGGCCGAGAACAATTCATCGACGAACCAGAACGCATGCCCCCACTCGTTCAACCCCACGTTCGGCAGGATGAACATCGGCCCCACCACCGCCGCCACCAGCGGGAACGACGTCGCCTGGGCGTACAGCGGTAACCGCGTCTGCGCATACAGGTAGCTCGCCACGCCGCACGTGATGTACAACGGGAACGTCCCGTAGAACGCCACAATGTGGCTCGCCGTGAAGCTCGTGTCCCGGATGATCACTTGGTGCCACGCCGCATCTTGCTCTAACGTGTAGCTGCCCGCGTAGTACACCCCCCAGATGTAGCAGACGAGCCAGCCCATCCAGTAAAAGTACCGCTTCAGCTCCAGCTTGTGGTCCAGGTTCGCCAGGTTCCGATCCCGCGTCACCCAGATCCACCCGATCGTCGTCGCAAAGAACACCGCGTTCGCTAAGATGTTAAACCGCCACAGCCCCATCCACACCGAATCGAACTCGGGGGTCATGGAGTCTAACCCGTGCGAGTACCCGAACGCCCGTTGATACAGCACCCAAAACACCCCGATCCCCAGAATCGCCAGCCAGCCCAACTTCACCGGCTTCGAGTCATACCACTGCGAAATGTCATACCCTCGCCCCGAACTGTCAGCTGCCATGTCCCCTACCTCCTTGTGTTAAATGAAAGTGTGCAGCTACCGAATGCTAGATTCCAGAGAAAAGATCCCGCCACACGTTATGAATTTATTCCAGTGGAAGGACCCGCGAAAAGGTGAACAAGTATCCGACAAAGCTTCAAGACGAGTCAAGCAAAATATCATGGGTGAGGCCAGCTAAACCCTTTGCAGACAGCGTAAATGGAAGGTCTGGCTTGTGCGCCCGCAGGTATACTCTTGTAGGTGTTGGAAGTCAAGGTGAGCCGGTGTGGTTTCTTGCCCCAGTTCTGCCTGCGGACCAGTCTTATGTAGGGTGTTCTGTTTAAACGGAAATGGTCCGGTCGACTACACAAGAACATTCTTCAATGAACGTGATCGCCGGGAGGAGGCAAGATCTCTCGCTCTTGATTGAGTTGGGTGATCTGCTGTGCCAGGAAAGCAATATCCGTCCATCCCGACCCGTCGCCATCAGGGATCCATCGCGCCCGCAAATACCCGTAGCGGTCAAAGAGAAATTCCATGTGCTTCGGGCGTGTCCCTTCACCGAACAGGTCCGGAATGGAGAGGGTTCGACGGAAGAGGGCATAGCTGCGGGCGATCTCTCGTGCGCCCTGCGTGACGACAGGAAAGGGCATACCGTGAATGGCCGCGGCAAGTTCATCCGGAGGCAGGTCGGTCATGGGAACTGCCAAGATGGCCGTATTCTTTCCGGTGATCGTGGCGGCAGCCGTGCGTAATTGGTCAAGCCGCCCGCGCGACTCCGGCCAGGAGAAGAGAACGAGCAGCACGGCTTGTTTCCCGCGAAAATCCTTCAAGGTGCCGCTCGACCCGTCGTGCCCCGTGTACGAGAAGTTGGGCGTAGCCATGAACGGTTGCTCAGGGAGAATGCGGGGGGTAATGATTCTCGATTGATACCCTCGGGAATTGGCATGAAGAAAGTTCAGCACATCCCAGCGCTCCTCCTCGGAGAATTTTTCGCCGAAGGGCGGCATGATCCCGTTGAATCGCCCGTAGGTCAGCCAATGGAAGAAATCGCCCGCCGTGTGCATGGCGGTATGAGGCTCCGTGAGAAGGTCTACCGGTTGTTTCGGTAACGTCTTGGCCAGCACACCGTTCCCTTTTGCTTGGGGTCCATGACAAGGAATGCAATTTCCGGTAAAGAGCTCGACACCGTTTGCGATGGAAATGGCATCGAACGGTACCGGGGTTTTCCTATACGTTTCCGGGTACGATTGCACGGCGATGGGATAGAAGGTTGCGGCGAGTCCGAAGATCCCCAGGACTGTCGGCACCGCGATCCGCCACGAGGCCTTCCAGCTTTTCCGACGACCGAGAATGATCGTCGCGGCGGTTAGCATGAGGAACACGATTCCAACCCCTACGAGAGTCCGTACAAGCCAGTCGCCCCACGTGGCGTCGATCGAGAAACGGAATGGATAGGGCCAGTTATCAATGATGTCATGCTTGGCGGGGACAGCATTGGCCAGTAAGGTCGCAACGATCACCAAGAGGATGGCGAGGAGAAACTCGATTTTGACCCATGTCGTGAGCTTTTGTCCGGCCGCTACGGCTGTTTCAGAACTCTGCTTGAGTGATGGTACCCAAACAGACTTTGCTCGCGAGGCGATGGAAAGAATGACGGCAAGTAACGTCACCTTTGTGATGAGGAGCCAGCCATAAGTGGTTGCGACCAGTCCGGCATAATTGGTGTCAATCATACGATTGGCCACGACGACGCCTGACGCGACGACGGCGATCATCGTGGGGAGAGCTATCGCTGAAAACCGGTTCAACACGTCGCTGGCGCGCGTTCTTTGTTCGGTCGAGCCTGTCGTGGCGCCGGCGGATGAAGAGGCGACCAGGATGACTCCCGGGAGGCCGCCGAACCAGGCGCTGGCCACGATAAGATGCACGGCATAGGACAAGGTAGCGAGCAGCGCTTGTTCTTCGGCTGCCGAATGGCTGGCGAGTGAGCCGAGGGCCAAGGTCAGCGCAGCGGCTGATGCACACAGGACGTAGCGCCATCGTGCCGCGGACGCATTCAGAACGTACAGGACAATCGCAAGAACCGCGAGAGCGCTGGTCGCACGTAGGACCCAAATAAGGCCGATTCTGGTCTTTTGCAAGAAATCCAACCAGGCTTGTGGATTCCAGGCATTTTCAGGGACTCCGGTCGCTTGCGCAGTGGTGGTCGCCAAAAGACCGAATAGCCCAATCAGAATTGCAAGTGCCAGCCAGGGAAAGGTCTTTTTTAGGTGGGTCGGCCACGGATGTCCGGAGCCGGCGAATGTCTGCTCGGCGATTGCTAAAAAGATGCAACCACCGATCAATATCATGTTGGACGCTAGTTGCAGAAAGCGGAACAGCGCACCGGCAGCCTCGATCATTTCCTTTGAACTTCGCCCTTTACGGTAAAGTCGAAGGCAGATTCGACTACGTGACCATCGACGGAGAGGACACGAAATTTTACAGAATACTTGCCGGGTGCCAACTCCGGTAATGGCAGTAGAATCGATTTTTGGTCATCCGGGGCGAGGGTGGGTTTCAAGTCGGTGATCGGCTGCTTCTTGGCATCGAGGACCACGAGCGAGGCGTAATCACCTTCAATTTTCTCGTTGAACCACAACCGCACTTGAGTCGGCGACTTGGTGAGGACGGCTCGTCGTGGAGGCTCCGCCTTGACCAGCATAGAATGCGCAAAGGCCGAGGTGATGGGCATTCCCAGGGCGAATGTCACGATCAAAATGAAGCGCACAAACGTACGCCTGCGTGGTGAGCCGATCATTATTCCTCCTCGTGCCCGATTGCTGCACCCGAGAAAACGTGACGCGTCTGGCTGTTTAGAATATCGCTTCAGCGATGGGTCAGCCGCCTACGGCACGGGTGATTTCCGAAGGTTTACGACGATCGCGAAAGGCGAAGAATACAACGACAGCGATACCGACCAAGACAGGCAGAATAAGCATCATATAGTGTTGCAGGTGTGAAACGGCTCCTGTTTCACCGACTGAGAAAGGAAAGCGTGAGACGTGCTCGCGCTTTTCGCCGATTGATACCAGTCCGACGAACTTACCGGGCTTGTCAAAGTTGTATTTCACGTCGATGGATCCGGTTGGGTAAACCTTGGCAGGGAGGTGTGTGACGGTGATGGCTTCGAGATTGTCCTCCGAGCCGGTATCTCTGATGATACGCACTTCCACCGGGATCGAGCGAAGCTCCTGTTCCACATAATCAAGAACCAGGACCGTGTTTCCCAGCCCCGGTAGTTCCTGGCAGAATTGCTTATCGTAATAGCTGTCAGGCTGGTAGCTGTTGAAGTACATCTTGTAGGGTCCGATATGCAGGACACAGGTGTCTGTCGCCAATTCGTGTCCATGCTG